>JAKEEP010000066.1 GCA_022616475.1 Phycisphaerales bacterium
CGTAAGAGTGCGCGAACTCGGGCCACCCATGATGGTCGTCAAGGCGCCGCTTCGCCGGCGCGCACAACACGGGGCCGAGGACGGCCCGGCTCGCTGGCCTCGCGCATCGATTCGGCGAAGTTGATTCCCCCCGATGCCGACAACCTCACCCTCGACATCGAAGGCAAACAAGTCAAGCTCACGAACCTGCGCAAAATCTTCTGGCCACAGGAAGGCTACACCAAGGGCGACCTGCTCCGCTACTACGCCGACATCTCGCACGTCCTGCTGCCTCACATTCAAGACCGCGCGATGGTCATGAAGCGATACCCCAACGGCATCGATGGCGACTTCTTCTTCATGAAGCGCACGCCCAACCCCAAGCCCGAATGGCTCAGAACCTGCGCCATCGCACACGACACTGCCGGCGTCATCGACTTTCCGGTCATCGACGATCTGGCGGCGTTGTTGTGGGTGATCAACCTGGGCTGCATCGACCTCAATCAGTGGTACGCCCGTTGCGATGACCCCCAGCGGCCTGACTACCTGCACTTTGATCTTGATCCGGTCAAGGGGCCGCCCGAGGTGAGCTTCTCCAAGGTCCTGCAAACCGCTTTGATCGTGCACAAGGGCTTGGCCGCGCTCAAGATCCCCAGCCTCGCCAAGACCACAGGCTCGCGCGGCGTGCACATCTACGTGCCCATCAAGCGCGGGCCGACGCAGAAAGAAGTTTGGGCGTTCGCCAAAGCGTTCGCGCAGACCATCGCACAGTCGGATCCAAACCTGATCACGACGACCTACAAAGTCTCCAAGCGTCCGGCCGGTCGGGTGCTGGTCGACTACAACCAGAACTCCTGGGGCAGAACCCTGGCCTCGGTCTATTCCGTGCGCCCACGCCCCCGAGCGCCGGTTTCCGCCCCGGTCACCTGGAAGGAAGTCGAACGCGGCATCGAGATCGAAGACTTTCGCCTCGACAACATGCCGGCCCGGGTGGGGAAACTGGGAGACCTGTTTGCACCGTTGGTGGAGGAGAAGGGTCGGTTCAATCTGGCGGCGCTGATGTGATTGGCCACAAAAGGGGCCTTTGGAACCCATTTTTCATCCAGTTGAAGGGGCTGTTTCCGGTGCAGCTGGACTTGTCGCGCTCACGCTGGCCGCAGCACGGATTGCAGAGGCCCGCCCGGCTGTTATAGGACTTTCTTTCAAAAGGCGTCAGAATCGCGCGCGTGATTTCTACCCGACTTTCTTACTTTTGTCGCGAATTCCTCCGGTATGCTCTGGCGGGTGCGAAAGGGGTTTGGTTTGGCGGCTCCATGCGTTGAGCTAGCAGAATTGGTCGGCTTGATCGAAGGCCGGCTGTCGCCGTCGGATCAAGCGCGGGTTGAGAGTCACCTAAGCACCTGCTGGGCCTGCCGGACGAAGGTGGCTGCCCTGCGGCCGACGCTGCAGCGTGCTTCCAAGAAGCCTGATGCCGTTACGACTCGTCGAATCGAAGCGCCGCATGAGCCGAGCGATGAGCTGTTTGCACCTCGCGCCGCAGGCGGGCGCGAGCCGTCGCTGAAAATCGAGGGCTACGAAGTTCAGCGCGAGATTCACCGTGGCGGACAGGGCATTGTGTACAAGGCGCGCCAGCTTTCCACCAATCGCGACGTCGCCATCAAGCTGCTGACTCACGAGGAGTCGGCGACCGATCGGCAGAAGCATCGATTCGAGCGCGAAGTCGCCCTGGCTTCGAGCCTGCATCATTCAAACATCGTCACCGTGTACGACAGCGGCCTCTTGCACGGCCGCTACTACTATGTGATGGAGTACGTGCGTGGCCAGCTGCTCGACGAGTATTTGCAATCGACCACGTTGAGCGTCCAACAAAAGTTGAAGTTGTTCACGCAGATTTGCTCGGCGGTGAGCTATGCGCACCAGCAAGGGGTGACCCACCGCGACCTCAAGCCCGGCAACATCCTGGTTGATGCGCGCGGCGAGCCGCACATCGTTGATTTTGGTCTGGCCAAATCGGCCGGCGCGACGTTGAGCGAGGGACGGCCGGTCAGCCTCACGAGCGAGTTCATGGGAACGCTGGCCTACGCCGCGCCCGAGCAGACCAAGGGCGATCCAACGTTGATCGGCACGCGGACGGATGTGTACGCGCTGGGGGTGATTCTCTTTCACATGCTCACGGGGAAGCATCCCTATCAAGTCAGCGGCGACCTGGTCAAAGCCTTTCAGGCCATCTGCCAGGAGCAGCCAAGCGATCCATCGGACCTCAGCGACGGCCTTGACCACGACATCGACACCATTGTGCTGCGGGCGCTGGCGAAGGAGCCGGACCGGCGCTATCAGACGGTTGCGGAGTTTCAAGAGGATATCGAACGGTGGGTGGCGGGCCGGCCGATCAGCGCGCGGCGCGATAGCTTTGCGCACCTGCTGCGCGTGCGCAGCCGCACCGCCGTCGAGCGTCATCCCGTGCTCACCACACTGGGAGTCATCATCGCCTCCACCGCGATTGCTCAGATCTTGGGCGGGGCCTTCTTCCTGGCGTGGCCTGGCGTCAATCAGTACTTTGAGGGGTTTGTCACCTCAAAGCTGGCCCCCGCTCCCAGCACGCAGGCGTTCAGCCAGTTGCGGGTCATCCAAGTCGATGAACAGACCGAGCGCGATCTGGAGGCCCTGGGGCGGCAGGAGGGGTTCACTGATGTCCAACCTGTTCCCTGGCGGAGCATCCGGCGGCTGCACGGCCGCCTGATGGAGAAGCTGGCGCAGGCGGGCGCGAAGGTTGTGGCGTGGGACCTCATCATGCCCGACCCCGCGCAACCCGCCGAAGACGCGAGTCCGGCGGCCAAGTCTGCCTACGAGCAGACCATGTCGTTCAACGATGACTTTGTGTGCGGCGTGAAGGCCATGCACGACGCCCCCGGCGGGGCCGTGGTGATGGCGATCCCGGATTGGCAGCTCGACGATGAATCGATGCCCCATATCAGTCACCGCATTCTTCGATCAGGAGTGCGCTGGGGCGGCGTCACGATCAAGCCGGATGCTCAGGCCGTCATGTTGCTGGATTTGGCCGTTCAACGCGAGCGCGGCGGCAAGACCACCAGGCTCCCTTCCCTGGCGCTGGCGACCCTGAGCGCCTTTCGGCATCCTGACATGGACATTTCGATCAGCATGAGCGCGCTGAGCGAGAAGCTCTGGGTGTTTTACCACCGGCGCGGTGAATCGCTCATGCAGTCAACCTCAACTGGAATTACGGATGTCATCGAATTGAGCGCCGTCAGACCGTATGTGCCTCATCCAAACGACGACCCGACGGCCGGCTTGGAACCCGGTGATTTGCAAGGGCATTACGTGCTCGACATCCCCAGCGATTCGGTGCTCGCCGCGGCGAGCCTCTCGTATCGACAAGTGATGACGGCCGGCCCCGAGCAACTGAGCGAGTGGTTCAAAAACAAAGTCGTTTTGGTTGGTGAATTTCGGCCCGGACGCGAGCGAAAGAGGCCCAATTCCGATGGGCGAATGATCGATCCGCCCTACGCCCACGCCGTGGCCATCGATTCGCTGATGCGCAAAGTGGCGACCATTCGGTATGCGCGGTTAGGCGGATGGACCACGGCCATTCTCTTCGGCGCTGTTCTGGGAGTCGTCGCCGGAGCGTGCGCCAAACGCGCGCAACGATTCTTGTACCTTCTGGCCGGAGGCGCCTTGCTGGTGATCCTCTCGGTCCTGGCGTATCGCCAATTCAGCTATATCACCTACCCCACGCTTCCGGCGCTCTCGATGTTCATTGCATGCGCAGGTGTTGTGCTGCTGAACCGCGTGAGAGCTCCTGTGGCGGCGGCAGCTCTCAAAGGGAGTTCATCATGACTCGATTAGGAACAGGACTTTTGTTGGCACTGGTCTTGGCATCGTCTGGCTGTCAGCGCCAAGTGGCGGACAAGGCGTTTCCGCAACCGGTCTTGGCGCGTTTTCCTCTATGGGATAACCCACCGCCGCATACCTACGCCGCCGAGATCGCCGTCGTACAAGAAGATGGCGTCCGACTCTTGTTCGCTCACATTCTCAAGCCGCCAGAAGATCCCAGGGTTGACTTCTATGTGAAGACCCCTGTGAAGAACGATGAAAGCGTCTCGCTCAAGCTGAACAACTCGGACACTTCGGGTGAGATTGGTGTTGGACAATGGGCGTACTTCTACGGTCAGCTTCCAATCGGAATAACTCCAACCGTGGTTGGGGCCGGCGAGAGCAGCATCAGCAGCGAGCCGGATACCGCCGAATTCCTCATGCACGTCATTGCGGGCGCGCTAGGCGCCTCCAACACGCATCGGGTCATCAATGTGTCTGACCAGGACTACGAAACGGTCACTGTGAAATGCCGTAGCAGTGGCAGCCTTCTGGCGACCCTGAAACGGGGCGAGTATTGCGACGTAAACGACTCATGCGTTCCGACCGTGCCAGTTCAATACTCCACAGTCCCAGAGGTCAACAAGTGGGTCATGGATATCCTAAAGCTACTGAGATAGAAGGAGGCCGCGCATCGGTGACGCGGCCCAAGAAGTACGATCTGAATCGTCGTGTCACCGCTCGGGTTCAGTGGTGACTTTCAGACGCTTGCTGGCAAATTGCTCGCAGAGCAGTTCAGCGCGCTCGCGGTGCGTTGTGATCAGCAGGGCAATTCCAGATTTGTGAGCTTCAAGAGTCTGGACCAGTGCTTGAAGGGGGTTGACCTTCACCAGCTCGATGATGGTCTCGACGACGTAGCCGATTTCGTTCACTGAATCGTTGTGTAGCAGAACCTTCCACGGAGGCAGTTGGTCAACGCGAGTCGGAGTTTTTGGCTTGGGCAGGACGGCCATCACAGCGCGGCGCGGCCGAGGAATAATTGAGGATGTTGGCGTTTGTTCACTGCGAGCTTGTGACATGAATGTTTGTTCCGGTCGGTTCGTTCCGGGGAATCCATTCCGGGGATCCATCATGCGAGCGCCAGATTGAATTGCGCTGGGTCAGGCCGGTCAAGCGTTCCGCTAGTGCACTGGGGCCGAAAGGCCGCGTGAGGGCGATTGAATGGGCCCGACGGACGCCATTTGGCTCTGCTCAATGAGGAATTGCACAACTTGGCGCGGATCGCCGCTTTGTTCGTAAACCTTTCGCTGGCGGGCCGCGCCAGTGCCGTTTTCGATGATGTCGTCGAGGAAATGAAGTTGGTGGACGCAATCGAGGCGCTGGGCGTAGGGCGCCACCAGCTCGATGAGCCGCCTGGCAATGGTTCTTGCGGGCATGGCTTGCATGGTGTCGAAATCGACCAGCTGCGCCTCCATGCCGTGGCGCCCCGCCTGCCAGCGATTCTGCTTGGCGATCATCGGGTGGCTGTCGTACAGGTACGCGCCGCGATCGATCTGATCGGAAATCGCCGCGACCAGCGATTGCGTGAGCGCGACAATCCCCAGCGTGTGGCGCATGTTTAAGGGCATGTCCATGATGCGCATTTCAACCGTGCCGAACCCGGCGTGCGGCCGAACGTCCCACCAGATCTCGCGAATCGAGCTGATGAACTTGGTCTTGATCAGGTGATCGACCAGCCAGACGTACTCAGACCAGTTGCGCATCATCTGCGGCAGCCCGGCGGTGGGCAGGGCCTCGATGACCTTGGATCGGTACGACTGCATGCCGGTGTCGCGCCCGCACCACAGCGGCGAGTTGGCGGAGATGGCCAGCAGCGTGGGGAGGTGTCGAAGCAGGCGATCGCACATATGGATCGCCTTATCGCCGCTGTCAACGCCCACGTGCACGTGCAGGCCGAAGATGAGCATTCGCCGCGCAACGTCCTGCATTTCGTGGAGCAGCCAGGCGTAGCGCTCGCCGGGCGTGACCTTCTGATGCTCCCACCGGCTGAACGGGTGCGTGCCGGCCCACACAAAGCAAAGGCCCAATTCCTCAGCGACATCCTGCGCCCATTGCAGTTTCTCGCTCAGATCGCTTTCGACTTCCTTGACCGTATTGCAGATGTCGGTGTTGATCTCACAGTAGCTCTGCATGAACTCGGGCTTGATGGAGCTGGCCCATTTGGGTGGAACGCGCTCAAGGATTGACGCAATCGAATTGGCCAGCGCGCCGGTCTTTGAGTCGATCAGTTGCAACTCGATTTCGACGCCCAGAGTGTGCGTGGCGTTGCCCTTGAAGACGTGAGGCATGGAACCCATGATACGGTGAGAGGGTGAGACGGTGATATGGTGAAATTGTGAAGATTGCGGAACAGCGGAGGACGGAACTGTTTAGCGGCGGGGCTTGCCCCGCGTTGGCGCGCATGTGGGCGGGGGCGCTTGGGGCGATCGTGCGCCAACGGCGGGCGAGCCCGCCCGCTAAACGGGGTTGGCGGTGAAATTTGACGCTGCCAGCAGCGCCGAACGGGCCAGGAACTTCGCGCCGATCGTGAGGGCGGACTCATCGATATCAAACAGGCTGGAGTGAAGCGGGCGGCGCTGGGCTGGGTCGGGCATCGCCGCGCCCAGGCGAACAATGGCGCCGGGGATTTTCTCCTGATAAAACGCAAAATCCTCCGCGCCGAGGCTGGGAACATCAAGCCACTGCACGCCGTCTTTCCCCAGCAAGCTGGTTGCGGCGGCCGCCATGATGTCGATGAGCCGGCCATCGTTGTTGGTTGCAGGAGCATATTGCGGAAAGTCCATGGTGATGCTGCAGCCAGTCGCCTGGGCCACGCCTTTGATCACATCTTCCATTTTCTTCTGCACGGCCTGAAGGTCTTCCAGGCGGGAGGTTCGCAGCGTGCCGGAAATCGTCGCCTGATCGGGAATCGCGTTGAACGATGAGCCGGCGTGCATGGAAGCGACCGTCAGCGCCAGCGGATAGCGGCTATCCATGCTGCGCGGACCCAACTGATAGAACAAGTCAACGATGTTGAGCGCGGCGGGAATCGGATCGAGCGCCTGGTACGGCCGGGCCGAGTGCCCGCTGCGACCATGGATCACAATGTGAAAACTCTTGCAGGCGCTGGTGAGCGGACCCTTGCGCAGGCCGATGAGGCCCGCCTGGATGAATGGCTCGACGTGCACGGCGAGGATGGCCTGGACGTTTTCCAGGGCGCCTTGAC
Organism: Phycisphaerales bacterium; assembly: GCA_022616475.1. GTDB lineage: Bacteria > Planctomycetota > Phycisphaerae > Phycisphaerales > SM1A02 > JAKEEP01. The sequence continues at coordinate 7,076 of JAKEEP010000066.1, forward strand.
TGATCATCGAAAGCGCGCCGGTGGCGGTTTCCTCGGCGGGTTGAAAGACGGCGCGGAAATTGTGCTTCAATCCGAGCGCGCCCAGCCGGATGCGATGGTCGTGAATCGCCAGCGTTGCCGCCAGCACCACTGTCGTGTGCGCATCGTGGCCGCAGGCGTGGCACAGGCCCGGGTTGGCCGAGGCGTACGGGACGCGTTTGTCATCGTTCACCTTGACGCAGTCGAGCTCAGCGCGCAACGCGATGAAGCTGCCCCGTGGAGCACCAAGATCGACATCGACGGCCAGGCCGATCTTGTCGCGCATGATTTTGGGCTGCAGTCCAGCATCGCGCAGAGCCCCAGCGACCAACGCGGTGGTTTTCAGCTCGCTGCCCGACGCCTCGGGATCGGCGTGAATGTGCCGGCGAAACGCCACCAGCGCATTGGATTGCTGTTGAATGGACCGATCAACCAAGTCTTGCGGAAGATCATCTGCCGAAGCGGTTGGCGCGGGTCGGTGGGGAGGCGAAGCAGTCTTGGAAGGGGCGGTGCGAGTCATGGAAGACCACCAGCGTAGCCCGGTCCTTACCGCCGGGAAACAGACTCACGTCCGTTTTGATGGGGCGATGGCCGCGATTGGCTCAGGACGATGAGCGTTTTATCAGACGCCGCCGCGCGCAGCGCCTCTTGCCGAAGCA
>JAKEEP010000067.1 GCA_022616475.1 Phycisphaerales bacterium
CCCCTGGCTGTTGACGCTGGCGAGGCCACTGCCCGCGCGTACCAGATTTCGTTCTGGCCAACGTATGTTGTCATCGACCGCGATGGCGTCATTCGCGCCGCCGGCCTTGACCCGGCTTCGGTCGAGAACGTCGTCAAGAAACTCCTTGATGAATAGCGTGCTTCGGTTCGATCAGGTCGGCCGAAACGTCACGCCGCTCTGAACGTAGCAATTCACCAGGTCGCCGATGTCGAAGGCATCGGCGGCCTGTCTTTCTTCAAGCGTCATCCACACCGGCGCTGCGACATCAACCAGAACCCGGCGATTGGCCTGATCGACCGCGATCACGCGACCGGCAACGATTCGCGGCTCGCCTTGAATCGGCTCGATGAATCGCCCGCCGCCTTTGGCCAGGAACATTCGCAGGGCCTGGGCGTGCATGGTTCCGGTTATTCGCTTGCCCACATGCGCCGAAAAGCTTTCGGCATTTCCAACAGGCTTCAGGTGAAGCTGGTACGCGGTGCCCGGCAGCTCCAGCACCACCCGGTGCTCTCCGGCCGACCGGACAACAGCGCGAACAAGATCCTGTCTCTGGGTTTCTGTCGCCATCGTGACGCATTGTACTGACTTGCGGAGCCGAGCGCTTAATCCATGTCGTCGTCGGCGTCCTGGTCGTCGCCGCTGTCAGGCGCCGGTTGCTTATCGTTGCGATCGCGGCCGCGCATGGCCGACGCGGCCTTGCCTTCCAGATGTTCATCGAAGAACTGCGCTGCTCTCCGGTACGATTCACGATCAGTGATTCCATGACCAGCCCCTTCCACGGCAAGGAGCTCCACCGCAACACCTTGTTCCTTGAGCCCCTTGTGGAACATCTCGGCGTGCCGGATGCTCACCAGCTGATCTCGAGTTCCGTGAATGATCAGCACCGGTGGATCGGCGGAATCGATATAGGTCATCGGGCTCGCTTGTTGCGCCAAGTCGGGGTGCTCATCAACGGTTCCGCCAAGCCATTGCGCGATGGCGCCGTCAATGCTGTCGCGAGTGAGATCGATCGGCCCGGAGATGTCAACCACGCACTGCACCGCGCTGCTGGGGGCCGGCTTCTCGCCTTCTGGATCAAAAGCGGTGTTGTTGCCGGATGTTCCCAGAAGCGCCGCCAGGTGCCCGCCAGCCGAGTGGCCCCACACGCCGATTCGATTCGGATCGACCCCCAGTTCGCTTGCATTCTGGCGAATGAACCGGATCGCAGCTTTGCAGTCCTGCACCGCCGCTGGGTATTTCGCCTGGCCGGAAAGTCGGTAGTTGATCGATGCCGCGAAGTAGCCGCCCTGAGCCAGCCCGAACGACAACGGCAATCCAACCTCCTTAGATCCGCCGCGCCAACCGCCCCCGTGGATATACACAATGGCCGGCATCGGCTTTCCGTCTGATTGCTTCAGAAACGCGGTATCCATCTTCAATTCGATCGTCGCGCCGTCGTCGGTCGTTGCTTGCCCGTACACGACATCGCGAGTCAGTTGAATGTTGCCGGGAACGCGGATTTCGTCGCTGCGCTGTGCAAGGCGCGGCACGTTGTCTCGACTTGGAGCATCGCCTTCTTTCTGTGCCTCCTGCGGGGCCGTGCCTGCCACCGCAGGCTGCGACTTGCGCTCCTGGCACAACGCCGCTTGGGTCACGACGACGAAGCTGGTAATGACTGCGACAAACCAGCGTGAATCAACCGACGTCATGGCGCCATTCTCCGCGAGCAAGCATTCCAATGAGCGGCATGGCAGCCTTGCCTCCTGCCAATGCCCTGCGATCCGATCAAGCCACATTCCTAGAGGGACTAAACGGCGTTCGCTTTCAGAAAATTCGCCAACAGTTTCGGCCCTTCAACGGTCAAGAAACTTTCGGGATGGAATTGCACGCCGTCCATGGGCGCCACGATCCGCTTCGGTCCGTTCTTACCGGTCCGGTGCTCAGGCCGTTGCGGCTCTACCGAAATCCCTGAACGCCGCCAGCGCAGTCCCATGATCTCATTCGCCTGCGTCCAGGCGCTTACTTCGAATTCGTCGGATACCGTCTTGCGATCCACGATCAACGAGTGATATCGCGTGGCCGTGAATGGGTTGGGCACGCCTTCAAATATTCCGATTCCATCGTGGTGAATTTCGGATGTCTTGCCGTGCATGAGTACGCTGTGGCGCTTCACGGTCATCCCGTGAACGTCGGCGATCGCCTGATGCCCAAGGCAAACACCCAGAATCGGGATACGACCGCGGAAGTGCTCAATGAGGCGCGGGCTTACGCCCGATTCTTTCGGTGTGCACGGCCCAGGCGAAATCAATAAATGCGTTGGATCGAGCGCGGCCGCCTCCTCGACGGTGATCTGATCGTTGCGGACCACGCGCATGTCAATGCCTGCGTCAAGCTCCCCAATCCTCTGGACGAGGTTGTAGGTGAACGAGTCGTAGTTGTCGATGATGAGGAGCACGGGACTCACGGATCATGGGGCGCGGATCGATCTGCTTTGCTGCGCAGCCGCAGGTAACGCAGCAAGGATATTAAGCCGGCGAACCGGAAGCCGGGATCGATGTACCGCTCAATAACATAGAACGCAAAATAGTATGCTCGGCAGAACGCCCAGATTGCGACCGCTAGCAGCGCCGCCGTCCGCCACGATGGGCGATCCAGCAGCAACAAGCCGGCGGCGAGCGCGCCCACACCAAGGAGCAAGGCGGCCTTGATGTAGAGCCATCGAGGCTGACGAATGTCACCGAGCACGGCTCAAGCATAACGCCGAACGCTCACATCTCTTTCGCTATGTCGGTTTGCGAGGGTGCCTCACGCTGCTTCGCGCGTCGGCGTCGTGCCCGCCACCCCGTCGCGAGTCACCACAAACAGCTGATTGGTGATCGGATAGGGTAAGCGCTTGAAGTCGAGCTGGATGCGCTTGTGAAGCCGATCGACGAATTCCTTGGGATCGCAGCTCAGGGCCAGGAACATGTCCCGTGCTGGCGTGGCGACGTAGAAGTCGCCGTGCAACTCGGGCGCCAAGCGCTTATGCAGCGTGCCCAAGAGCAGTCGGGCCGCGTCGTAGCCGTCCTGGGCCGCCACGATCGCCGCTCGCCCGCCCTCGGCCGACTCGACAAACTGAATCTCCAACTGCGGCGAATATTGCGCCAGGTTCTCCCGCGCAATCACATCCAGATCTTCAGCCGTCAACCCCCAGCGCATCAGTTGCTCAACCGTGATGCTCACGGTCATGTGCGGCATGTCGATGACGAACACGATCACCGTATCGTTGACAAACGGAACGTGGGCGACCTGCTCGCGATCCAGGTGATCGAAGATCGAGATCGGCTGAATGCGCGGCATGATGCGCGGCTTGGCCACCGACAATGGCAGCGGCATCGAGCCGATCGTGTCGCCTTCGACGAGCCGGTCCAGGTAGTTTTCGACGATCTCAACACCCCGGGAGGGCTCGTATTGAACCATCCGGTACAGGTTTTCCAGGCCCAGGTGCTTGCCGTTCAACACCAGGTCCATCGGACCCGCCAACTCGACGGAGCGCTCCGGAAAGTGGCGTTGCAAGATCTTCGCCACTTGTTCTCCGAACGCTTCTGGTTCTCGCGGCATCCTGGCCATCAGCTTCTCCAAAGCTCTCCTCTATAGACACCAACTCGCGCACGCCATTCATTGTTCATTGTCGGCTTCCCACATCATCTGATCGAGAAAAATAGGCGGGCCTGTTGTAAATGAGCGAGCCGAACGGGTACTATCGGCCGGTAATCGTTTCAATGCCGCTGTTTTCCCTGAGCGTTTCAACCCACCCAATTTGCCTCGCTCGTGCAGGTTGATTCTCCGTCACGCGTTGCCCTCATGTTTCACGATTGCCTCATCGATTCGATCGTCGTTGGCCGCGCTGCTCCGCTGCTGGTCATCGGCGGTCCATGCGCGCTTGAGGAGCCGCGCACAAACGAACTCATCGCGCAGACGCTGCGCGATGCAAGCGCCGAATTTGGCTTGAGCTATGTCTTCAAAGCGAGCTTCGACAAGGCCAACCGTACAAGTATTCGTTCGGCGCGCGGTCCGGGGTTGCATCCCGGACTTAGGGAATTGCAGCGAATCAAGGACACGGTTGGCGTGCCGGTCACCACCGATCTGCATGAGCCCCAGCAAGCAGACGCGGTCGCCCAGATCGCCGATCTGCTTCAGGTTCCGGCGTTCTTGTGCCGGCAGACCGATCTGCTCCTGGCCTGCGCCGCCACCGGCAAGCCCGTCAACGTCAAAAAGGGACAGTTCCTCGCGCCAGACGAAATGAAGCACGTCATCGCCAAGCTCGTCGAGGGCGGTTGCGACCAGATCATCCTCACCGAACGGGGCACCTTCTTCGGCTATCACCGGTTGGTCAACGATTTCATCGGTTTGGGTGATCTGATTGAACTGGGCCGGCCCGTCTGTTTCGACGTCACTCACTCCACCCAGCTTCCAGGCGGCGGAGGCAATGCGACCGCCGGCAGGCCCGATCGCGCCGGCCTCTTGGCCCGTGCCGCCGTCGCCGCGGGGGTTCACGCCGTGTTCATCGAGTGTCACCCCCAACCCGAGCAAGCGCTTTCCGATGCGGCAACGTGTCAACCGCTTGACCGGATGCGCGATCTTCTGCGAGACTTGGCGGCCATTCGTGCCGCGTCGCCTGGGGAGGTCAAACGCGTTCGTGCGATGTCCAAAGGCTAAGCGCTCTTCCTGCTGGAGAAAAAAAGGAGTGCATGCGATTGAATTTTCCAGGCTGATTTTGTCGCCCCGGATGAGCCGGGTCTACCATTAGCGTTGCCATGAAATGCGACCTCTGCAATAAGCCGGCTGTTGTTCACGAAGTCACCGTGCGCAGCGGCGTCAAAAAGGAAGTTCACCTGTGTGAGGCCCACGCCCGCGAGGCGGGCATCGTCATGCCTGGCCAGCAACCCATTAATCAACTCTTGACGCAGTTTGTGATCTCGCAGACCAGCAAGCCCACTCGGGCCGCCAACAAGGTGTGTTCAGGCTGCGGATTGCCCTTCTCTCAGTTTCGCCAGACTGGCCGGGTTGGCTGCGCCGAGTGCTATCAATCGTTCGACGCCGAGCTCAGTCCGCTCATCGAACGCGCCCAGAATGGCGGGACGCATCACACTGGCAAAACGCCTCGACGCGCCGGCGCTTCGATCGATCGACAATTATTGATTCAGCGATTGATCAAGGAGCTCGACCACGCCGTCGCCGCCGAGCAATATGAACGAGCCGCCAAATTGCGCGATCGTCTGAGCACCATGGACGTTCCCAACCGTTCCATTCAGCCGAAGGTCGCCTCCAAGAAGGTCGCCGACGGCGATTCGAAGACCTCGCCCTCGAGCCAATCATGACCGCGCACGCGCGCATCCCCAGTAGCAAGGAACAGGCCCCTCATAACGATGTGGTGCTCAGTTGCCGCGTTCGCATGGCCCGCAACATTGCAGGCTTTTCCTTCGCCAATCGTGCCAGCCCGGCGCAGTCGCAGGAAATCTTGAACCTTACCAAGCCCGTTCTGTTGAGCAACGAGATTGCCCAAGGCATGATCTGGGTCGATTTGAACCAGTCGACCGTCAAGGACCGCCGGTTGCTGTTCGAGCGGCACTTGATCTCCAAGCACCTGGCCGAAAGCGAGCATCGCCGCGCCGTGGCGATCTCCGGCGATGAGTCCCTCAGCGTGATGGTCAACGAGGAAGACCACCTGAGAATGCAAATCCTCGCTCCCGGATTTCAACTGGCCGACATCTATCAGCGGCTCAACACCGTGGACGATCGGATCGAGTCTCGCGTGGACTACTCATTCTCACCGCGCTGGGGATATCTCACAGCTTGCCCGACCAATGTCGGCACCGGTATTCGATTCTCCGTCATGATGCATCTGCCTGCGCTGAAGATGACCAATGAAATCGAACGCGTTCGGCGGGCCGCGAAGGACCTTCATCTGGCTGTGCGCGGCTACTACGGCGAAGGGTCGGAATCGGCCGGGGATTTCTACCAGATCAGCAACCAGGTCACGCTTGGCCGAACCGAGGAAGAGCTCCTGGCCGAGTTTCAAGAAGTCATCGTTCCGCAGATCATTCAATACGAGCACCAGGCCCGGAAGATCCTCGCCGAGCGCAGCGCTCCGGTGCTCGACGATCGAATCCACCGTGCCCTGTCGATTCTTCGCAGTGCTCGCCTGCTCGGCGCCGAAGAGGCCATGAAGCTGCTCAGCCGCGTTCGCCTGGGCGCCTACACGGGCCGATTGAAGGGCGTCAATCTCGATGCGGTGACCGAGTTGTTCCTGCTTGTGCAACCGGGGCACTTGAAGCTGCAAGCCGGCGGCGCTGACCTGAGCCCCGAGGAACTTCGCGAAACCCGCGCCAACATCGTCCGCCAGCGCCTCGCCTCCTGAAAGACAGTCGGGTTGTCTATGAAGTTTCCGCGCTCCTTCGCTTGGGCTTCTTCAGCGCGTCGATCTCCCCCGCCAACGTAAAGTCCTTGCCGGTCAGGCCGCCCGCATCGTGGGTGCTGAGCGTTAGCGTCACCTTGTTGTAGCGGATGAGGATGTCCGGATGGTGCTGGAACTCCTCAGCCAGGTCGGCCACGCGGCTGACAAACGCCATCGCGCTGACGAAATCGTCAAAGCCGAATGTGCGCTGCATCGAATCGCCGATGAGCGACCATTCCGGGTAGGCGGCCAGTTTCTGATCAACATGCTCTTGAGCGAGCTTTTCCATCCCAGATCTCCGTGCCCCGCCGCCTGACCTTGCCATTCAACGGGCGCTTTCCGCACCAATCTCTTCCACAGAACAAGAGCCAGACCCAAAGCTCTCGCCAATATATCGTAGCCATCAACATATGACCAATGGCGTCACGCGCTTGGCCCCTTCTCCCACCGGCAGCCTGCATTTGGGCAACGTTCGCACGTTTTTGATCAATTGGGCATTGGCCCGTCAGCGCGGCTGGCGAATCTTGGTGCGCATCGAGGACCTTGACGCCCCGCGCGTCCGCTCCGGAGCCGCGAGCCAGTTGCTCGCCATGTTGAGCTGGCTTGGCATCGATCACGACGACCATCCGGTTTGCCAATCATCGGATCTGGAACCATATCGGCGCGCGATGCTCACTCTTGCCGGTCGCGGTCTCGCATATCACTGCGCCTTAACCCGCAGCGAGATTCAACAGGCCGCATCCGCGCCGCATCAGGGTCAGCAAGAACTTCGCTTTCCGCCCAATCTGCGTCCAGCCGCCTCGACCCAGCCGCTTGAGTTCGCCCGGCACGACGTCAACTATCGCTTTGTCGTGCCCGACGAATCGATTCGCATCGAGGATCAGGTTGCCGGCCTGAGATCGTTCAGCCCTTTCGATGAGGTTGGCGACTTTGTCGTGTGGACCAAGCTCGGTGTTCCATCCTATCAACTGGCAGTCGTCGTCGACGACGCCAGACAAGGTGTCACCGATGTTGTGCGCGGCGATGACTTGCTGCCGTCAGCGGCGCGGCGAACACTCCTCTATCGGGCGCTCAACCTGCCCGCGCCCCGCTGGTGGCACGTGCCGCTTGTGCTGGGATCCGACGGCCGCCGACTCGCCAAGCGTCAAGCCGACACCCGCGTAGAGATCTACCGCCGGGCCGGTGTTCCGCCGCAGCGCATCATCGGCCTCCTGGCGTTCTGGTGCGGCGCCGCCAAGAAGCGATGTGAAATGTCCGCTGACGAATTCCGCGAACGCTTCCAATTGGATACGCTTAGCCGGTCTCCCGTCACATTCACCCAGGACGATCACGCGTGGCTTGTGCAATTGAAGTAAAACTGGCTGGCTCGGCCGTCATCGCCCTTGCCTTGGCCTTCTGGCTTATCGGATGCGGCGGAGGCGGTGCAAACCAGAAAACCGAAACCGTTGTTATCAACGGCGAAACATTCGATCTCGAACTGGCCATCGATGAGTCTGCTCGCACTACGGGCTTGAAACATCGCACATCGATTCCCGAGCACGGCGGCATGCTTTTTGTCTTTCCGGACTCAAAGCTCGACGTTCAATCGTTCTGGATGCACGAGTGCCTCGTCAATATCGACATCATCTACCTCGATCCGCGTGGCAGTGTGACTGCAACCCATCGAATGAAGGCGCAGCCGCCCAAGGGGCCCGAAGAATCCGAAGCCGATTATCAGCAGCGCCATCGCCAATCGGACTACTCCAGCGTCTATCCGGCCCAGTTTGCCATTGAGCTCAAGGCGGGCTGGCTCGATCAGCTTGATTTGCACGTCGATGACCGCATCGAGCTTGATTTGCCTCGTCTCAAGCGTTTGGCCCGCTAGGTCGATTCCACACGCAGGAACGGGGAAGGCGCTGTCGGGGGCCGCCGTGTGGGGTCTACCAACCAGGAACCAATGTGAGCACTCGCTGGAACGTCATCGTCGCGGCTCTGGAGGGTCACGCAGCGTTGGTTGACCAGGTGCGGGCAAAGCTATCGCACGCCTGGTCGGCGCCCTCGCCTTGTCTGTTCACTGCCGCTGGGGCCGCCGAGTTGCAGGCCCAGCCGCTGCGCGATGTCGATGCGGTGGTGTTCATTGGGGGAGAATCCTCAGCCCACGCTCCCACCCTGGCGCTGCTGAGCGTTTTGGATGAAGCGGCCGTTCCGGTGTTAGCCCTGCTCGATGGCCGGCCCGAGCCCGGCAATCCTTTCGAGATCGCTGGCGCCATTGTCGAACCTTTGACCGCGCATCCTGCGCGGTTGGTCTCGCTGCTTCACGGCCTGCTGCACCGGCAGCGCGAAATCAAGCGGCTGCGCGAGGAAGTCGCCCTCAATCAGCGCTTCCATGGTGGCCTTCGCGGCGAGATCGCCAAAATGCACGAAGAACTCCAGCTTGCCGCGTTGGTTCAGCGCGAATTTCTCCCGCGCGAGCTGCCCTCCATGCACGGCGTCGAGTTCGCCGCGCTTTGGAAGCCAACCCACTTCGTCTCCGGCGACATCTACGACCTTGTCCGATTGGATGAAGATCACGTGGGGGTCTTCATTGCTGACGCGGTTGGTCACGGCATGCCCGCCGCTCTCATGACGATGGTCATTTGCCGCTCGCTCATCACCAAGGAGATTATCGGCAACAGCTATCGCCTGGTTCCGCCCTCCGAAGTCTTGGCTCGCCTCAATCTAGAAATGATCCGTCGTCAGGGACGCACCACCCGATTTGCAACTGCTGTTTATGCCGTCATCGATTGCCGCGAGCGAGTCGTACAGATGGCCAAGGCCGGTCACCCGCCGCCGTTGCTGCTGGCCGCTGACGGCACATCACAGCTGCTTGAATCATCGGGAGGCCTCTTGGGAGTCTTTCCCGATGAAACCTACAAGCAGATCGAACTCGACCTTGAAGTCGGCGATCGCTTGCTCTTCTACACCGATGGGTTTGAGCAGGCTTTCCCCGGCGCTCCGGGTTCGTCCGGCGCCCAGTCACCCCCGAACGCCCCCAACTATCGCTATCGCACCGAATTCGACCAGCTGAGCCGGCTCCCCGGCGCTGCCGAGATGATCCAGGCCATCACCCGCAAGATCGATGAGCAGATCGGATCGATCGAGCAAATCGACGATCTCACCATGATTTGCGTCAAGGCGGGACCGCTGCTGCCGCTTCAGTCGCTCCCACAGCGAGCCGAGCGCACGACCCATAAGAATCCCAGAACTCACGGCGGCGATTTGCGCCTGGCTTCGTAAGTTTTGCGCCGCTCAATCGTTTTCATGGATGTAGCGATGCGCTTCCATTTCGCCGATAACTGCTCCATCCATTTGAGGACACGCTTGCCGAGGGCAACATGAACATCCACACGCCGATTCGAATCGCCTTCTTCATTCTGCTGACCGCGGCCATTGGGCCGCAGACAAGCCTGGGCCAAGCTCAGTCTGCTCGATTCTCGCAACTGAAATCCCAGGCTGAGAAGCTCGTTACCGATCGATCGTACTCGCGTGCCAACGATCTCTATCGCCAAGCCGGGGCTCTGCCCAACCTCAATTCAGCCGAGCGACGCTGGGTCGATTTTCGCCTCGCAGACACTTCCTGGCGCTCGCAAGCCGGCACACAAACGAATGACTCCACCGTTTACGATCGCGCCCGCCAACAACTCGAGTCTCTGATCAATAACGTTCAGCGCCAGGAAGATCGCGATTTGACTTGGGCTGAAGCGCATCAATCGCTCGGCGATTTCTGGTGGTCGCGACAGGATTCGCAGAACTGGCACCAGGGTTGGACGCACTATCAGCAGGCGCTCGACTGGTGGGCCGGTTCCGGCGATATGGAAACAGCCCGAAACCGATATCTGCAAATCGTTTGGACGATGGCCGAGCCCGCTTGGATGCAGCGCGGCAACTACGGCTACTCCTCCATTCCTATCGAGATCCTCGACAATGCCCTCAAGATCGCCGTGGAACCTGGCGACCAGGCCCGACTTCACTTTCTCGTCGCCATGACCCTGCGCAATGACGGCGATCTCCGCCAGCAGCTTCGAATGGCCAAGGAGTTCGAGGCCGCGCTGGCTGCCAACAAAACCACCGACTGGTACGACGATGCGCTCTTCGCTTATGCCGAGTGGCTCATGAACAACGGCCGGGTCGTGGTCCTCGAGAACGGCCAGTGGACGCGCGAGCCCGACTACGTTCGCGCCATGGAGCTCTTTCAGAAACTGCTTCGAGAATTCAAGAAGGGCGAGACTCGATACTGGGATCAGGCCGCCGCGCATGTCAAGCAGATCACCGACCCTCGCGTTGGGGTCTCGGTTTCCAACATCTTTCTGCCTGGATCGGAAATCCAGTTCCACGTGAATTGGCGAAACGTCAAGCGCATCGACTTTGCGCTGCACAAGGTTGATCTGCCGAGAGATCTGAAACTGCCCGGGCCCGATGGAATCGGGCAGTGGGCCGATCAGGTTGAGCTGCAGGCGGCTGAGCGCGTGCGCACCTGGGTCAAAGACACCCAGGACAAAGACGACCACAGGCCCGGCCAATCCGTCGATCGCCTGGATGAGCCGCTGCCGATCGGCGCATACATCCTCGAGGCCACCGCCGGCGCGGCCCGAAGCCGCGATGTCGTCTTTGTCACTGATGCTGCTGTTATCCTGAAGACAGCCGGCGATCAGGCTCTCGCATACGCCTGTGACGCGCTCAATGGCGCGCCCCTCCCCAACGCGACCGTGCGCATCTGGAAGCTCGTTCACCTCGACAATCGCTGGCGCGCCGGCGAGGCGACCAAGCAAACCGACGATCAGGGTCTGTGCGTCTTCAACGCCGATGATTTCCCGGCGTTCCCCCAATCTCAGTACGCCCAGTACATCGTGGTTGCAAAAACCGAGGATCGCCAGGCCGTGGCCGTCAGCTATTCGAACGCCTACACGTACGAGAATCAGCAATGGCGCATCTACGCCTTCACCGATCGTCCCGCCTACCGCCCGGCTGAAATCGTCCAGTGGAAGATCATCGCTCGAGCTCCCGGCCGCAACGGTTTCCAAACTCCGGCCAATCAGACCATTTACTACCAGATTAGCGATCCCCAGGGCTCCAAAGTCGCCGAAGGCCCCGCAGCCCTCAATGCCTTTGGCTCGGCTTGGGGATCGCTCGAGCTGACTTCAGCCATGCCCCTGGGCGAATACCGGGTGAACTATTGGAAATCGCCCAACCAGCAAAATCACATTGGTCAGGCGACGCTCTTCCGTCTCGAGGAGTACAAGCTCCCCGAGTTCCAAGTTTCCATTTCGACGCCTGAAGAAAACGGCCGTAAGAAAACCTTCGTTCTCGGCGACTACGTCCAAGCCGACATTCAAGCCGACTACTACTTCGGCGGTCCCGTCGCCAACGCCAACGTTGAGGTTGTGGTCTATCAAAACCCGCATTACCACTGGTGGACGCCCCATCGCGAGTACCCCTGGGTGTACGAGGATTCCAATCCATACCGATGGTGGGGGGGTGGCCAGGGCCAGATCATCAGGCGCGAGCAGCTCAAGACCGATCGCACCGGAAAGGCCGTACTCACTTTTGAAACGCCC
>JAKEEP010000068.1 GCA_022616475.1 Phycisphaerales bacterium
GACAAGATCGAGGTCTTGAACACCGTCGGCTCAACTGGTGAACTGGTGGCGTTCAACAAGGCTGGCTGGGTATGGAACAACGCCGACGGATCATTCTTTCCCGCCGGAATCACCGAGCAGAAGCTGCAACTGGCGCTTCGCGGCGGTCCTGGCGGCAAATACCACATCGCGCTGCCCGAAGAGCACGTTTCGATTCGACTGGCCTATTTGCGAAAAGCGCTTGAGAGCATCATGTCGGCCCAGCAGAGCGCCAAGAAGCCCAACCCGCCTTCGCTCTCGGAGTTGCAAGCTGCCGTTGCTCAAGCCGGCCCGCCCCCCAACAACCCCTTCACGCGCAGTTCTTTGATTCAGAAAGCAACCTGGGATGCCAAGAAGCCACCCGTCAACGGTGGCGCCGGTTGGAACTACGACGAGAGAACCGGCAAGATTTGGCCCAACAGCAGCGTCGCCGGCGAAAACAAGTTCTGAGCGGAAGCGCCGCTATTCAGGCAGCCAAGTGGGATGAGAAATCCCCGCCAATCTCGGGCACAGCCGGCTGGAACTACGACCAGTCCGTTGGCAAGATCTGGGCGAACACTGATGTTGCCAACCAGAACGCCTTTTGAAGCTCGTCCTGGGATTACGTCGGAACGATCGATTTCTGGACATTTCGCTCGCCGCGTTTGCCCAGCAGTGGCCTCAAATACCTTCCGGTATAACTGTGCTTGACCTGCCCAATCTGCTCGGGCGTCCCCGTTGCCACCACTGTTCCACCGCGCTCGCCGCCCTCGGGCCCCAGATCGATCACCCAGTCGGCGCTCTTGATCACATCCAGATTGTGCTCGATCACCACCAGCGTGTGACCGGCATCGGCCAGGCGATTCAATACGCTCAGCAACCGATCGACATCGGCAAAATGCAACCCCGTCGTCGGCTCATCCAAGACATACAGCGTGTGCAGCGTTGATGCGTTGCCCAATTCGCTCGCCAGCTTGATGCGCTGCGCTTCGCCCCCCGACAGCGTCGTCGACGGCTGGCCGAGCTGCAGGTAATCCAATCCCACATCGTGCAAACACTGCAGCATCCGCAGAATCTTCGGATGAGCTTCGAAAAATCCCACCGCATCCTCGACCGTCATGTCCAGCACATCGGCGATCGTCTTGTGCCGGTACGTGATCTCCAGCGTCTCGCGGTTGTAGCGCTTGCCCTTGCACACCTCGCAGGTGACGAACACATCGGGCAGGAAATGCATCTCGATCCTTTTCACTCCCTGGCCCTGGCAGGCTTCGCACCGCCCGCCTTTGACGTTGAAGCTGAACCGGCCCGCCTCGTACCCGCGAATCTTCGCTTCCTTCGCTGCCGCGAACAGCTTGCGGATTTCATCGAAGATGCCGGTGTACGTCGCCGGATTCGAGCGCGGCGTCCGCCCGATCGGCGACTGATCCACCTCGATGACGCGCTCCAGGCTCGTCAATCCGTTCACGCGCGAATGGGCGCCCGGCGTGATCCGCGCCCCGTACACCCCGCGCTTCGCCGCTTTCAAGAGAATCTCATTCACCAGAGTCGATTTCCCCGACCCCGAAACACCCGTCACGCAAATCATGCCGTGAAGAGGGAAACTCACATCGATCGATTTCAGGTTGTGCTCGCGCGCCCCCTTCACGACCAAGGCGATCGACTCATTCACCGGCCGGCGCTTCTTGGGCGTCGCAATCAACCGCCGCCCCGACAGATACGCGCCTGTGAGCGATTCCCGATTGCCGATAATCTCGTCGACCAACCCCTGCGCTACCACCGTCCCGCCACGCCTTCCGGGGCCCGGCCCAATGTCAATCACATGATCGGCCGCGCGAATCATTCCCTCATCGTGCTCCACCACAAGCACGGTGTTCCCAATGTCGGTCAGATGCCTCAGTGTGCTGATCAGCCGATCGTTGTCGCGCTGGTGCAACCCAATGGTCGGCTCATCGAGCACATAGCACACACCCACCAGTCCCGATCCGACTTGGGTCGCCAGCCGAATGCGCTGCGCTTCGCCCCCAGAAAGCGTGGCGCTCGTGCGGTCCAGCGTCAGGTAGTTCAACCCAACCGAAGCCAGAAAACCAAGTCGCGCGTTGATCTCCCGCAAAATCGGCTCGGCAATCCGCTCCTGCTCTGTATTCAACTGCAGCGTTTGAAAGAACCCGACGGCCTGATCGATTGTGAGGGCGGTCACGTCCGCGATGTTGTAGCCGCTGGGACGGCTTGCGCCTCCACCATGCAGCATCACATGCAGGGCCTCGGTGCGAAGTCGCTTGCGGCCGCACGCCGGGCAGGGCGTGCCGCTCATGTAGTCGGCCAGCCGTTCCCTGATCCACTCGCTTTCGGTGTTCTCGAATCGCCGATGCAAGTTCGGAATCACCCCCTCAAAACTGAACCCATGCTTGGCTTCGTCAGCCTCGCTGGTTCCGTGCATGAGAATGCGGCGCACCGCCTTGCTCAAATCGTCCAAGCGCGCGCGCCGATCCAGCCCCATCTGTTCGCAGAACAGTCGGATCATCCGCCCGTAAAACATGTTCATGCGCCGACCGTTCTTCCGCCACGGCTCGATCGCGCCTTCATTGAGCGGGAGCGACGGATCGGGCACGATCAAGTTTTCATCGAACTGGTTGATCACCCCCAAGCCATCACAGCGTTGGCATGCGCCGTACGGTGAGTTGAACGAGAACAAGCGCGGCTCCAACTCATCAAGGCTGCACTCGGGGTGCTCCGGACACGCGAACTTCTCGCTGAACCGCTGCTCAACCCACCCGCCCGTCGCTGAGTCTTCCCGCAAAACCACGACCAGCCCTTCGCTCAACCGCAGCGCAACCTCAACCGAATCGGCCAGTCGCTGACGCACATCCGCGCCATCACTGATCACCACCCGATCCACCACCGCCTCAATCGTGTGCATCTCGTATCGCCCGAGATTCAACGGATTTTCCCCACCCTCCTTCAGTGCCTCGCGAATGTCGATGATCTGGCCGTTCACCCGGGCCCGCACAAAGCCATGCTTCTGCAGGCCTTCGATCACATCCCGGTGAAACCCCTTCTTTCCCCGCACCACCGGCGAGTTGATCATGATCTTGGTCCCGGGCTCATATCCCATCAACGTGTCGACAATCTGCGTGGCGCTCGATGCGCTGATCCGCCGGCCGCACACCTCGCCGGTCTTTTCATCTTTGTGCCAGCACGTCGGCTGTCCGCATCGCGCGTACAACAAGCGCAGGTAGTCGTAAATCTCGGTGGTGGTGGCTACCGTTGATCGCGGATTGTGCCCGCCAGTGCGCTGCTCGATGGCGATCGTCGGCGGCAACCCTTCGATCGATTCCACGTGCGGCTTCTGCAACTGATCCAGGAATTGCCGCGCGTACGCGCTCAGCGACTCCATGTACTTCCGCTGTCCCTCGGCGAAGATCGTGTCAAACGCCAGCGAACTCTTCCCCGAGCCGCTCACACCCGTCATGACCACCAGTCGGTCGCGCGGAACATCCACGTCGAGCGATTTCAGATTGTGCTCGGCCGCGCCGCGAACCCGAATGAACTTGGTCTCCGCCAAAGCCGTTTGCCCTTTGTGCGGGTGATGATAGGGCCACCTGCGACAGAAGTCAGAAGGGTCGCGACCATGCAATTCCCGCTGCAAAATCCAAGTCGAGAATCTTCGTGAAGGGAGCGCCTCTTCTTTCGACGCGCGCTACCCGACCTCGCGCTCTTGGAACAGCAACACTGCAGCCCCCAGCGCCGCCACAATGCACAATCCGCCGTACAGCGTCGTTCGAACCAGATAATCAGCCGGGATCCGGTGCTCTTGCGTCACCGCATCCGACAGGAGCAGCACCTGGAAATTCGGGACAATCGAGTAGGCAAGCTTGCACGCGGCATACGCCAGGCGCTGGCCTCCGGTCGCCACGGCTTCTTTCAACGGCGGGTAGACAAACGTCCGCTTGCCGATCACAAGGTCGCATTCGCCGTTGACTCGCTCGATGCTCTGAGGCCACTCGAGTTCATGCACCACGTCCTTTCTTTGCGGCGGCCATTGAACCGACTCAGCTGCGGCCTGCCCCCTTCGGAGAATCTCGTCGTATCGCGCCTGGATTTCCTGGCGCACTGATTCTCTGACCGAGGCTGTTTGAAGGGCTCGGTCCGATTCGCTCATGGTTCGCAGCGCCGCCTTCAATGCCGGTTTCTGGAGTTCCGCCAGCACAGCACAATCGGTCGAAAGCAACTGCCGCACGGCCTGCTCGGTATGCACCTGCTGCACCCACGCACGCAGCGAACCAAGATCGTCGTCGGTGAGCAACTTCTGAATGCTGGCATCGTTGAGCCCCGCAACCTGTGTGTTCCAAGTCTGCTCCAACCTCGTCAACTGCCGCCCAAACGTCCAATCCGACAGCATGCCAAGCAGAAAGACTCCAATCGTCACGCACAGCGTCATCATCTGCCCCAGCCGCGTCGACGCCGCCACCGCGATTGCCGAAAGCACGAGTATTGCTACCAGCAGCGCTCCCAATGCCAGCCACATCTGCAGCTTGAAGTTGCCGCCGATCGGTTGAAGGCTGAAATCCGGCCGGAACATCATGCTAAAGAAATATGCTGCGCCTGCCAATGGCGTCGTGACGCCGATCACGGTGCTGGAGAAAACCTTGTTGTAGAAGTAGTTGCACCAGATGGCAGTCCCCACGCCGATCACCCCCGCGCCCATTCCCAACAGAATCACTGGCGTATGAAGCGGATCGCGCACCGTCTGCAGAACCGAATGCTGTTCAACCAGCATGAACACAAAGCCCATGTACAGCGTCGCCAAAGCGAGCGCCCCGGCTACCCCCAAGTACTTGCCCAGCACAAACAGCGGCCGGCTCACCGGTTTGGAGATCACCGTCAACGCCGTTCGATTCTCGATCTCCCGCCCCAGCACATTCGTCGCAATGAACGCCGCCAGTAGAGCCCCGCACACAAACACGGTCGCCAGCCCCATGTCGATGTACATGCGGTCGTCATCGGCCATCGTAAAGGCCGATAACGGGTTCGCGAAGATAATCACGATGGTCGCAATCATCAGCACCACCAGCATGATCGGCTGGCGGATGCTCTCCAGGAACGTGTTGCGGATGATGGCGAAAGTCTGCTGAAACATCGGTGAGCGCTGAAGAATTCAAGACCGAGTCGATTGGCGCAGTTTGCACGCCGTTGACCTCGCCTGCAGGCGAGTTCGTTCGCGATCTGCTAGGCTTTGGCCCTTTCTTTGAACTCCAGAGATGCAGAACCCGTACTTTTTTCCGCGAACGATGAACCTCAGCCCGCCCATCGTACGTAGTTTCACCGTCTTGTGTTCGATTGTGATGCGCCCACCCACAGCGAACGCCCGACAAGCCCGGGACTACCTGCGTCGATTGGGCATCGGCGACGGTTGTTTGTCGGGTCAACGCTGAGTTTGCCTCATGGTTCGTCCATTTCTCTTGAGGCTTCGGTGGGCGGATGGTTTCTTGGCGCTTTGAGAAGATTATGAGAATCGACCATCACGCGTATCAGCGAGCCACAAAGGTAGCGGCCATGGGCCTGCTGCTTCAGATCTTCATTGGCGTGGTTCTGCTCGTCTTCGGCCTGATGCGGAATGACACCGCCTTCCAGTTCGCCTCGCTCTACGCCCTGGTCGGCATCCTGGTCTGGCTGGGACTGATCATCATCTTTCACCAGCACAAGCTCGAGCGGCTCGAGGCTCTTGAGGATGATGAGCTGGCTTCCACGCGCAGCAAGGCCGGCTCTTTCTTCGAGAAGGCCTCCCATGAGTCCCGCGTTGCCGCCAGCCGTTTGGCCCTCATGCACAGATGGCTGATGCCGGCCTTCAGCATCGTGATCGCACTGCTCTTGGCCGGCGCGGCCTGGCGAATGTTGAAGTACATGGATGCCGTCGGCAACGGCAACAAGAATTTCTACAACACTGATGATCGCGGATGGGCTGTTGCCATCTGCCTGTTCATCGCCGCCATCTCTTTCATCTTCTCGCGATTCATCGCCGGCATGGCCAAGCAGGAAGCCTGGCAGAATCTTCGCGGCGGCGCTGCCTATATGGTGGGCAACGCGCTGGTGATGGTCGCCGTGGCTACCGGAATCATCTTTCGCTTCTTCGAGAATGAGTCGGTGATTCGCGCCGTCGCCTGGATCTTGCCCGGCCTTCTCATCGTCCTGGTTCTCGAAATATTCCTCAACTTCATCCTCAATCTCTATCGGCCGCGCCTCCCGGGCGATGTGCCTCGTCCGGCCTTCGATTCAAAGCTCCTCAGCCTGCTGGCGACGCCCGACTCCATCGTCAAGTCCCTTAACGAAGCGGTCAACTATCAGTTCGGCTTCGATGTCACCAGCTCATGGGGCTACCAGCTTTTGCTTCGAAGCTTCGCTTCGCTGCTCATCCTCGGGTTTGTCTCGCTCATCCTGCTGAGCACCATGGTGGTCATCGAGCCGCACCAGCAGGCCGTCAGGCTCCGTGGCGGAAGGATCATCGACAACAAAGTCCACACGTCCGGCATCATGTGGAAACTGCCTTGGCCCATCGAAACCGCTTCCGTCTACGACGTCATGCGCGTCCGCAGCCTCCACCTGACTCCAAAGGTCACGATTGATGCTCCCGTCAACCTCTGGAGCGAGTCCGAGCCCCCCAGGACCGATTCGGAGATCGAGCCGTTCATCGTCGGCAGCGAGCCTCTTCCGACTGACACGCCCGGCGGCTTCATGCAGCCGCTGGTCCAGATTCAATCTGCTTTAGGTGATGCCGGCCAGGTCTCGAACGATCCCGAGGAGATGCGACAGCAGCAAGCAGCCGAGCTGGTGAGCAATTTCTATTCGCTGGTCGATGCCGAGATCATCCTTCAATACCGGATCAAAGACACCGACGATGGCTTGTTGGAATATCTTCAGTTCGCTCCCGAGGGCGTCGGCCGTCGCCAGAATCTCAGCGATCGCGAGCGCGCGCTCAAGGCCATCGCCGTCAGCAAGGTGAGCGAGCACCTCTCGAAGCTCTCGCTTGATGTGGTTCTTTCGCCCGGCCGGTCCGAACTTGCGCTGCGCCTTCAGGAAGCCGTCACCCGCGCATTCGATGAGCACCAAACCGGCGTGGAAGTTGTTGCGGTCAATCTGCCGATGGTCCGGCCCTCCGGCCGGACAGCGCCGACCTTCGAGGAGCTGGGAATCGCCCGGCAAAATCGCGAGATACAAATCGCCGAAGCCAAAAACCTTGTCTACAAAACGTTTGTGATTGAGATTGGGTACGCCGAGCTTGCCGACCAGGTCATTGCCGCGATCGATGATTACTATCGCCGCGAGAGCGAATTGGGCCGCGACGCTGCCCCGACCATTGAGCAGCGCCAAGTCGTTGAAGATCTACTGGCACGCGGGGGCGGAAGAGCGGCCCAAGCGATTGCGCACGCTGAAACCGACCGCTGGAAGGATCTCATGAGCAAGCGCGCTGCCTACAGCCGCTGGCTGAGCGAGCTGGCCTCATACCGCGCGGGACCCGAGCTCTACCGCCAACGCGAAATCATGAAGCTCTACTCTCTCTACCTCAGAACACCCCACAAGTTCATCATCGCGATCGATCCGGCCCGCGTCCACGTCGATTTCGATCTCAAAGACATCAATCCATTCCAGAGTTATGTCCCCCCCAGTGAAGAAGAAGCGAGTAAATCAAGATGAGTAAATCCATTGCCATCGTCATCGGGCTGGTTCTGCTCGTTGCACTCGTGCTTTTCAGCATGACCTACACCGTGAGCTTCCACGAAGTGGCGATCAAGACCCGCTTCGGCAAGACCACGGCCGACAGCATCGTCACCGAACCCGGGCTGAAGTTTCGCCTGCCCTTGTTCGCCGATCGCGTCACCGTCTACGACACCCGCTTGCAGGTGCGCGAGACACCTCTGGAAACCATCCAGACCACCGACGGCCAGCAGGTTGTCGCCCGCGCTTTCATGCTTTGGAAAGTCAACACCAACGGGCAGGAGCCGCTGAAGTTTCACGGCAGCTTTCCGACGATCGATGCCGCCAATGATTGGCTGGTCGATCATTTCCGCACCGCGCTTCAAAGCGGTATGAGCCGATACTCCTTCGATGATCTCATCGGTCCGCAGAGCCGCCTTGGCGATGCCGAGGCCGCTATCAAGGCCGAGATCGTCGCCTCCAGCGGCAAGTATGGCATCAAACCGGTCACCGTCGGCATCAGCCAGTTGATGCTGCCGGCCAAGACCACCGCGCGCGTGCTCGGACGAATGGAAGCGACGCGCCGGAAAATCTCCGAGGGCGAAACCCAGCGTGGATCGACGCAAGCCACCGGCATTCGCTCCATTGCTTCCACCGACGCCGACAAGATTCGTCAGTTCGTCGACCAGCGTGCCGCGGAAATCAGGGAGACTGGAAACGAAGAGGCCGCCAAGTACCTGGGGCTGATGAACGAGGAAAAGAGCCTGGCCATGTTCCTGGCCTGGCTGGACACGCTCGAAAGCACCTTGAGCGAGAACTCGACCTTCGTCATTCCCACCGCCGTTGCGCCGTTCCACATGCTGCAGCTCACAACTCCCACCGATGGTCAGGGGATTCCGCTGCCAACGGCCAAAGACGGCATGATCGAGTCGGCGCCGTCGCCGGTCGCCAAGGAAGAATCGGATAAACCGCCTCAAAGCGCGCAAAGCTCCAGCGCCACGCGTCAACCCACCGAAGGACCATAACCATGGCTCAATCCTTTGATCCCAAAGACCCGCGCGATCCGGTTGAAGGGCTCTCGCAGCCATACGAGACCGAGCCGCTCGAAGTCGAGGATGATGCCCCCCGCCGAGCCGCCTCGGCTCGCTTCATCGTCGATTCGGAAGTCGGCTCCAGTGCCGCCCTCCGCGACGCGATGGATCCGGCCAACCAATCGCTCGCCGATGCGCTGCGCCTGAGTTTCCGCGTTCTTCAGGCCGTCATCCTCGTGCTCGTTGTGCTCTTTCTGATCTCCGGCTTCGGAAATGTGCGCGACGGCCAGAGCGGCGTGCGAACCGTCTTCGGCAAAATCGTCCCTACGCGCGGCCAGATCACCCTCAGTCCCGGTCCCCAGTTCAGCATCTACCCCTATCCCATCGGTGAGTTCATCGCCTTCGATATCGAAAATCGCAACGTTGATCTGGGCGAAGTGTTCTTCCCGCTCTCGCGCGGGCGGGGGTACGATCTGATGCTCCAACAAGCAGCCGTCAGCGATAATCTCATCCCAGGCCGCGATGGTTCGCTGATCACCAAAGACGGCGACTTGGCCCACCTCAAGCTCGCCGCGCGCTACGTCATCGACCAACCCGAGCAGTTTGTGAAAGAGGTGAACGACAGCGAATCCGAGCGTGCCGCCGACAAGATCGTCCAACTGGCCCTTCAGCGCGCCGCCGTGCAAGTCTCTGCAGGTCTGACGCTGCAGGAGCTCACCAATCCAAACTCGGTTGAGGAAACGCGCCAGCGTCTCCAGAAAAGCGCTCAGCAGATTCTCGACGACGCCCGCTGCGGTGTTCAGCTCGCCTCGGTGCAGATTCAACGCGCCATTGCGCCTCTAGCGATCGAGAAAACCGCCGGCGATCAACAAGCCGCCAGGATCGAGGCCACCGAGGCTGTCGAAAGGGCTCGCCAATTCTACGAAGAAACGCTCGACAGGATGGCTGGAGGGCGTTACCGCGAGCTCCTGGCGCTCATCGAAGAGTACGAAGGCGCCCTCGATCGCCAAGACGAAGCCGCCTCCGCCCAGAAGCTTGCGGCCATCAATGACATCTTCGAGAGCCCCGGCCTCACAGGCCAGGTCGCCGACATCATCCAGAGGGCACGCGCTCATCAATCCGAGGTCGAGCGCACGCTCGGCCTGCAGTACAAGCGCTTCGAGGGTCTGCTGCCCACGTTCCGCAAGGACCCGGAGCTGGTCGTCACTCAGCACTGGATGAACGCCATCGCCCAGGTCCTCAGGCGGCCCGACGCCGAGGTCATCTACGTCCCCGACGGCTGCGCGATCGTGCGCCTCAGCCTCAACGGCTCAGCGCAGATCCAGGAGATCCGCACCAAGAACAACATCGAGCGCCGTCGCAACGAGTCCGACCTGAGGAACATGGGAATGGATCCGACGTCCCACTATCTGCGCGGCGCCGACATGTCGGCGCCTGGCGAGCCCGGCCGACAACTGAAGGATTCCGAAATCGGCGGCCTCAAGCCCGCCGGCGCGCCACGCTAGCCCGACTCAGGCATCAACCAATGATCAAACCTCCAGATTCAATCGTCGTCGAAGCCGTTGGCCTCACCAAAGTCTTCAAGGACTTCTGGATGCGAACCAAGGCCCGCGCCGTCGACAACGTCGATTTCGAGGTGCGACGCCACGAGATCTTCGGCCTGCTCGGACCCAACGGCTCAGGCAAGAGCACGATCATCAAGATGATCCTCGGCTTGCTCCACAAGACCAGCGGTCGATTGCTGGTCTTCGGCAAGCAGCCTACTGATGTCTCGGTCAAACGCTTCATCGGCTTCCTGCCCGAAGAGTCCTACCTCTATCGCTTCCTCAACCCGCGCGAAACGCTCGACTACTACGGCAAGCTCTTCGGCCTCGATCACCGCACCCGCCGCCGCCGCACCGATGAACTCCTCGACATGATCGGCCTTACCCAAGTCGCTCATCGCCCCGTCGGTGAGTTCTCCAAGGGCATGACCCGCCGCGTCGGCCTCGCTCAAGCGCTCATCAACGATCCGGAGTTCCTCATCCTCGATGAGCCAACTTCCGGACTCGACCCCATCGGCACGCGCCAGGTCAAAGACCTGCTTATCGAGCTTGGCCGTCGCGGCAAGACCATCCTCCTCAGCTCTCACTTGCTTGCCGACGTCGAAGACGTCTGCGACCGAATGGTCGTTCTCTATGGCGGAAAAATCCGCGCCCAAGGCACCGCCGACGAACTCCTCAGCGACACGCAGCGCACCGTCATCCAAACCGCCCGGCTCAAGGAATCCACGATCTCCCGCATCGAGCAGGTCATTCGTGAAGCCGAAGGATTGGCCATCGACAAGGTGCAGGCCCCTCGTCAGCGCCTCGAGCAGCTCTTCATGGACATCGTCGAAAAGGCACGCCAGGAGCAGGTCGCCACATCCGGCGCGCTCCATGGCGGCGCCACCGCAGCCTTCCTGCGCGGCGATTCCGAGGGCGCCGATGGCGAACAGCTCATCGATTCGCTCGTTCGCGAGCAATACCCTCAACGCGCTGCACGCATCCGCGATGTCGAGTCTGATGGCCAATCGAAGGCCGCCCCCGAGCCTCGTCAGGATGTTCTCGCCGACTTGGTCAAAACGGATCAAGAGCCAAAGCGCCCTCGCGCCCGCGAAGCCGCGCCAATTCCTACCGCGCCCGAAAACGTCGATGCCTCCGTGATCGATTCACTCCTGGGTGATTCTTCCTCCAAAGGCCAGCAATCAAAGAATGATGATTGATCTCGCTCGCAGATGATCTCTCGGCCATCCGCTCCGACATGCAAGCTTTCCTGAACATCTACCGCCGACTCGATCGCATTCAACGCCTGATGTGGTTCAAGCTCGCCGCCACCGCTCTGGTGCTGGCCGGCTGCGGCTTTGTCTTCGGCTCGCTTCTGGCCAAGAGCTACAGCCTCGATTCCCAGCGCCAAGCCCTCACCACTGCACTGGCCGGTCAAAACCTCAACCGCGGCGATGAGCTGGCCGTCGCCCTCAAGAATACCGGCCAGGTCTTCATCAACAATCGCACATACGGCGGGCCCGAGTTTCTCAATCCACCCGCGCCGCTGTTCGACCCCGATGGCAACATCGCCGCGCCCACGTGGCTCGTCGAATGGATGCTCGAAGATCAGCGACCCGCCTGGGCCCCAACCTGGCTGCTGGAGCAGCCCCGAACAACCTGGATGCTCGCGGCGGTCTTCACTGCATGGCTGCTGCTGATCATCTGGATGGAAATCGCGCTTCCCTTCGCCCTCACCGCGCTGGGTACGGCAATCCCCGTTGGCATCGCCTCTCTCTTGGATGCTCGCCAGGCGATGCTCGCCTTCGCCGGCATCGGCTTGCTTACCTTCACTTTCGTCCTGCTCACGCGCGCTGCGCTCATTCTGCTCCATCCGGCCAATCAGGTTCTCGCCGTTGCCCATACCGTCGTCAAGGAGGCCTCGCGCCGCGGCATCTCGCTTGTCTTCATCATCGTACTCCTGGTGGTGCTGCCGCTGCTGCCCATGGCGCTCGATCCTGGCTCGCCCTTGCGATTCCGTATCCAAACGTTCATCAGCCTCAGCCTCGGCCTCACGTTCACGGTCGCCGCGATCATGACGCTCTTTTTCTCCTGTGCTTCGGTCGCATTTGAAATCCGCGATCGGCAGATCTGGCACCTCATGACCAAGCCGCTGGCCCGGCTCAATTACCTGCTGGGCAAATGGATTGGCGTCCTTACCGTCAACTTCATCATTCTCATCGTCGCTGGCGTCTCGACCTTCACCTTCATCCAGTACCTGCGCACGCTGCCCGTCGCCGCCGGTGAGGCCGGACAGCTCGATGCCCTCGCCGTCAACGATGAAGTCCTCACCGCTCGCATTGGCTCACCGCCCCTGTACGCGCAGCTCGAGCCCGAGGTCCTCCGCCAGCGCGTCAATCAGAAAATCCAGAACGATCCTGAGCTCTCATTGCTTCAGGAAGTTCCAGTGATGCTGCGCAAGCAAATGGAGCGCGAACTCCAGGAGGAATTCCAGCTTCGCCAGCGAGCCATCGCACCCGGCCAAGGCGCGCTTTACACGTTCACCGGCTTGCAGGAAGCCAGGCGGCTGAGCTCAACGCTCACCCTCAAGTATCGCTTTCACATCCTTCGCGATGATGAACACCAGACCTTCAGGGCCCTATTCAGGTTCGTCGATGACCAGGGTCGGGTCCTCTGGGAGTACCCCTCAACCTACGTTCCAACCCTCACCCACTCGATCCCTCTGGGCACCGCCCTGATCGCCGAGGACGGCGCGCTTCGCGTCGCCGTCATCAACCTTCACAACCCCGGCCAGCGAACCGAAGGCCTCGTCGCGGCGCTCAACTTCGAAGAGAAGGATTTCGAATTGCTTTACAAGGCCGGCAGTTTCGAAGGCAACTTCTTCCGCGCCCTGCTCACCATGTGGATCAAGCTCGCGGTCCTTTCCGCGCTCGGAATCGCCTGCGCCACCTTCCTGAGCTTCCCCGTCGCCTGTCTGCTCTCGTTCACCATCTTCATTTCCGGAGTGCTCGGCCCCTTTCTCGCCGAGGCCCTCGAGTGGTACTACCCGCCCGAAACCAGCAAGATGGACTGGGCCAACGTCGGCTTGGTCATTCGCTGGGTCTTCGAAACCTGCACCCGCGCCATCGCGCAGTTCATCGTCTTCCTGCTCAGCAGCTTCGGCGAGTATCGACCCAAGCAGAACCTGATCGAAGGGCGCCTCATCGAATGGACCGCCGTCCTCGAAGGCGTCGTCAAGCTCGGCCTGGTCTGGTCAGGTCTCTCACTGCTGGTCGGCTACATCGTCCTGCGCAAGCGCCAACTCGCCATCTACAGCGGGCAGGGCTGATCTGATGATCGGAGGCACGCCATGAGTCCAAGTCGAATCATCCAACTCGTCGCCCTCGCGGTCATGATTCTCGCTCTCATCGGCGCCGGCAGCCTTCTGCCGGGGATTGTCCAGCGCTCCGACGATCGCGCGCTTCGCTATACCAACGTCTCGGTCGAAGGCGCCCCGCCCATCGTCGTCGTCGGCACTGCCATTGGCGCGCTGCGCGGTCTCATCGTCGACTACCTCTGGATCAAGGCCAACGCCATGAAGGAAAAGGGCCTCTATTACGAGGCCATGGCCGACGCCGACCTCATCACCAAGCTCCAGCCGCGATTCGCCGCCGTCTGGGCCTTTCACGGCCACAACCTCGCGTACAACATCTCCGTTGCCACCAATACCAAGCAGGAGCGCTGGGAATGGGTCAACGCCGGCATCCGCCTGGTTCGCAATCAAGGCCTGCGCTACAACCCCAACGACATGCTCCTGCATCGCGAGCTTTCGTTCTGGTTCGGCCACAAGATCGAAGGCGTCTCCGACGACGCCCACCTCTACTACAAGCGCGAGTTCTGCAACGAGTGGCACCACCTCCTCGGTCAACCTCCCGAAGAGGCCGTCGCTCACCTCGCCTGGATCAAGGCCATCGCCGATGCGCCTGAAACACTCGGTGCCGCTGAGCAGCGCACCCCCGGCGTTGCTGCCCTGGTCGAAAGGCTTACGGCCGCCTACGAGCAGCGCAAGGATCAAATCCGCTTCACCCTGAACAAGGATTTCCTCACCCACTACGTCCGCTGGCAGGCCGTCAAGCAGCAATCCGGCGCCGCGAAAGCGCTCGGCATCGATCGCGAGGCCGCGCTTGATCCCTTCTTCGTCGCCATGGACTCCCTCGCCACCGACCCCAACCTGAGCCAGGTCTGGGACACCCTCCTGGCCCACGTGCGCAAGCGCGTCCTCGTCGATGAATACAACATGGATCCCCAGCTCATGTACCGCTACGAGCTTGAGCTGGGCGCGCCCATCGAATGGCGGCATGGCCAGGCCCACGCTCTCTACTTTGCCCGTCGCGGCGCCGAATTCGGCCAGGGCCGCCTCTCCAACGAAGACCTCTACATCGGCCTCAACAACGACAGCCAACAGATCCAGGCCATGCAGGACCTTGCCCGCTTCGGTCGCATCAGCTTCGATCCGTTCTCCAACGAATTGCCCGGCCGCTTCCCTGATCCGCGCTGGATCGATGTCATCGACCGCCAGTTCGAGTACTTCTACAAGAAGCACGACGACCTCCGCGGCGCCGGCGGCGAACGCTTTATCGTCTTCCTCCAGAACTTCATGGGCTCGGCCATCTGCTACTGGTATCGCGCTGGTGAGATCGGGCGCGCCCAGGCGCTCCTCAATCGCCTCCACGGCCTCTTCGGCAGCGGTCCCACGGCAACCACCAAGTACATACAGCCCCTCGATACCTTCGTCTGGGCAGAAACCGAAGACCAGTATCAGGCTCAGCCTCACCTGGCCCCGCGCGACATTGCCGCTTCGCTCAACTACGGCCTTAAGCTGGGCATCGTCCGCAATCAGCCCGAAGTCCTGGTCAACTCGCTCAAATTCACTCACCAGGTCACCGACTGGTTCAAGGGCAACCATTGGAACGAGTACACCGATCGCTACGGCGAAGCCCGCATCGCCGACATCATCGGCTCTGTTGAAGACAGCGCTGAGATCGCCTACCTCCAGACCATGCTCGACCCCACCCTCACGCTCGATGAGCGCTCGGTTCTTTGGCTGCAAACCGACCGCGTCGAAGCCGAGGTCATTCGCGATGATCCCAAGCTACTGGGCCGCACCGCGCCGGCTTTCCGCGCCCTCGTTTACGACCGCATGGTGCCCATGCTCCAGATGCAGTATCAGGGCAGCGAGGTCAGCGCCAACAGGACGTTCGAGGAGCTCTTCCCGCCTCCACCGAACCTCGAGCAGCAGCGCATCTTACTGGAGCAGCGAAAGAAGGATCGCGAGAAGAAGATGCAAGAGATCCGTGAACGCGACCCATTCCAGCGCCGCTGAACCCTAGCACAGGTCCTGGGAGCTGATGGGTGATCGGGCGTCGGAACGCCTACTCATGCTGAACCGGATTCCTCAGCGTGCCGAGGCCTTCAATCGAGACCTCAATGAGATCGCCTGCGCGGAGGAAGCGTGGCGGTTTTCTCGCCGCGCCCACGCCGGCTGGTGTGCCGGTGAGGATGATTGAGCCGGCAAGAATCGTTGTGCCCTGGCTCAACTCCGAGACGATTCGGCGGACGGAAAAAAGCATGCTGGAGGTGTTGGCGTCCTGAACGACTTCGCCATTGAGCTTGGTTGTGAGGCGGAGGCTCTGCGGGTCGGCGATCTTGTTAAGATTGACGGGCTTGGAGAGCGGGCAAAACGTGTCGAAGCTCTTGCCGCGCGAGTACTGGCCGCCTGACCCCTGCTTCTGCCACCAGCGTGCGCTGACATCGTTGGCAATGGCATAGGCATCGAGGTAATCGAGGGCATCGTCTTCGGAGACATCGCGGCAATCGCGGTCGACGATCAGCGCCAGCTCGCCCTCGTAATCCACCTGCTCGTGGGGCTGGTCGCAAATGGATGGAATGACGATCGGCTCGCCATCGGCGATGATCGATGCGGGGTTCTTCATGAAAATCAACGGCTTGTCGATGGGCGTCATTTTCATCTCGGCGGCGTGCTCGGCGTAGTTGCGGCCGATGGCGAAGATGGCAGGGGGGTAGCGTTGGGGCATGGGTGGTCAATCAAGATTGGTGGAACGAAAGGGTGAGAACATACCCGAAACGCCCTCACGCCTCGCGCCGGATGCCCCCGGAATGGTGGCGGCACGCGAAGCGACCTCGCCCCCGCCCCTCACAAAGAGGCCGAGGCAGCGGAAGAGCCCTTTGCAGCCCTCTCCCAAGGGGATAGGGGATGGGCGCCAACGCGAATCGCGCAACAAGTGCCCAAATTTGGTATTGCTTCCCCGTCAGTTTTCGTGCATACTGACAAGCGACAGATCGGTTTGTTTCTGCTCAGAAACGGCCGCTGCGAGTTGGGTGCGCAGCATTCGTTGGAACAACGCTCGTTCCATCGACAGGCGGTGTTTTGTCGTGGCTGTTTTGGAGCAGGATTCGTGACTCAAGTTGCCAGCCAGGTGATGTTCAATGCCGTCAACTCAACGGCAACAGTCATTGGTCTGTTCCAAACCACCCCACGCCAGGGGCCGCACTTGGTGCTTTCCGCGTTCGCGTCACGATCGCGCGGCGGCTGCGACACCGCCGGGACATTTTTGGCCGCATAACTAGGTGCTATTTTTTTTTGGAGGATGAGGCTATGAGAATTTGTACACAGATCAAGACGAAGGGATTGTTCGCGCTGGCGATCGCCGGATTGTGCGTCGTCGGCAGTCAATCGCAAGGCAAGATTCCATCGAGCACCCCGGGGGTGGCGGCAACGCCCAATGCTCCCGGGAACGTCCCGTTCGACGATGGCGGCATTGCCGGCACATCGAATTGCAACTATGGCTGGGACGATGGCTTGGGCGAAACCAGCATCGGGTTTACCGGAGGGGCAGCGACCAACTGGGCTTGGGCGACCCGTTTTATCGCCAACCCCGGTTGCAACGAGATCACCTCGGTCGAGGTCGCCTTCGGCACGAGTCCTGCCGGCACGCCGGTGCAGGTGTACGTGATGAGCGACCCCAACAGCGACGGCATTCCCGACGATGCGGTCGTTCTCTCGACCGCGAACGGCATCACCGCCAACGAGAACACCGACACGTTCAACAGCTATCCGGTTCCGCCGGCGGCTGTGTCGGGCAGCTTCTTCGTGGCCGTGCGTATGAATCAACCGCCGGGCAACTTCCCTGCGCGACTTGATCAGACGGCGACCAACGGGCAGATCTGGCTGACTCGAGGGTTTACCAATAATGCCAACCCATTCGGCGATCCCGATGCGATCACCGAGAACCAACTCGACGATCCCGATCCGGTTTTCCACGGCGACTGGATGATCCGGGCCGGCGGCAACGGCAATCAGTGCGGTCAGCCGCTTAAGGCCTGCAAAGCGGACGTCTTTCCTCCGGTGGTTGGGAACAATGTTGCCGCCACCTCGGGCGATAACGTCGTGAACATCCAGGACCTGCTGCTGGTCATCGCCACATGGGCGCAGAACGGCAACCCGCACGGTCCTCGGCCGGCAGGCGACGTGGCCCCCGGGGCCAATGGCGACTGCCTGGTCAACATCGCCGATCTGCTTGCCGTTATTGGGCTATGGGGCGCTTGCCCCGCTCCGCCCCCGGCCAACGATAACTGTGCTGGCGCATCGCCAGCCAATGCCGGCTTGAATACCTGGAACAACGCCAACGCCACCACCGATGCATCTGCCGATGGCTGCACTGGCGACTCAACCAAGGAAGTATGGTTCAGCTACACCGCTCCGTGCACCGGTGGATTGGTGGCATCGACCGAGGGAAGCATCCCGAACATCGACACCACCCTGAGCATCTACAGTGCCGGCTGCGGGGGCACCGGATCGCCGTTGGCATGTGATGACGACGGCGGCACCGGCTTCCTTTCGCGCGTTGCCTACGGCGTGGTCTCAGGTCAACAGTTGTTGATCCGCGTCAGCAGCAGCGGCTCCTTCTCAGGCGCCGGACAGCTGTTCCTCAACTGCACCGACAATGATCTGTGCGAAAATGCCTCTGAGGTGCTGGTGGGCGGCTCGGTGAATTCATCGCTCGTCGGCGCCACTCAAGACTTGGGCAAAGATTGCAACGGCGTACCGTTCGGCCAGGGCCGTTGGCACACGGTCGTCGGCACAGGTAGCGAGCTTTCGGCCTCCCTCTGCGGAAGCCCCGACAACGTCACCGACGTTTGGAATGCAAGGCTGAGCGTCTTCTGCGGCACCGGCTGCAGTGATTTCTTCACATGCGTGGCCGCCAGCGACAACAACAACTGCGTCGGCAATCCAAATCTGCTGCTCGCTGAAGAGCTCACTTGGTGCTCAACCCTTGGCCAGACCTATTGGATCCACGTTCACACACTTGCCAACCCCATCTCCGTCGGTTATTCGCTTTCCGTGAGCGACCTCGGTCCGTGCACAAGCGAACTGGTCTCGTGCAGCCCGATTCCACCGCCACCCAATGACGAGTGCGCCGGCGCCATCGACATTCCGGCCGGCAAGGCCGGCACGCCGTCGCAGTTCATCGCCAACAACGCCGGCTCCACGCCAAGCGCTCCGGCCGGGCCAACCTGCGCCGGCGGCGGCGCCACCAACGCCGGACCCGACGTGTGGTACACCTACACGGCTCCCGGTACCGGCTTCCTGTTCGTCAAGACCTGCGACACCGTCGTCGTCGACGACACCGTCGACGTCAGCGATACGGTTCTTGGCGTGTACACAGGCGACTGCGCCGACCTCGGAACGGAGTACTGCGATGAAGACGGTTGTCCGCTTACCAAGGACATCTTCAACTCGCAACTGCTGACTCCCGTCCCAGTCACCTTGGGCCAGGAAGTTCTGATTCGCGTTTCGTCCTACGTCGGAAGCCCGGTGGGCGAGTTCATCATCACGACCAACACCATCGAGGCGGTCTGCGGCAACGGCATCCTCGAAGTTGGTGAGCAGTGCGACGGTGGACCCCATTGCACCGGCTGCGTGCTCGACGACCTCTCTCTTGTTCCCGACGAGGACGTCGTTCTCGAGACCGAGGCCTGCCAAGACGATGGGTCTTGTGACAACACCAACGGCGCCGCAGGGACAGCTTCCTCGTGCGTCGTCGGCTGCAACTATGGACCCAACGTCGCGGTCGGCACCATCTATCGCGGACAGTGCTCGACGTTCGTCAATGTGACCAACAAGCACGATGCCGATCACTGGCAGTTCGTCGCTCCATCCGACGGCATCTACCAGTTGATCATCAACGCCAGCTTCAACGGCGGTTCCAACTTCATGACGCATGCCGCGTCAACCGGATGCGGAGCGATCGCATTCATCATCGGCACCGCGCCATGGGTCAACAATACGAACTACGCCGTGCCGCCTCCGACGGTCAACTTCCTGACCACCGAAAACCACGCGATTCGTATTCGCCCGGGGGCAGTCACGGGCTTCCCGTGCTCCACCGGTCCGCATACGTATACGTTCATAGTCATTGGCCCGCTGCCGCAGCCGTAATCGGCTGATGCGGTAGTCCGTGGTCCACTGAGTTCACTTCAATCACCCCCGGCCTCATCAGGCCGGGGGTTTTCATTTGTGTTCGCTTAACGGGCGCTGGGTGCGCCTCAGGTGCGATCAGTTGGCGGAACCGGATCGAACCCATGTCCACCACACGGATGGCATCGCAGAATCCGTCGCGCCGCCAGCCATGAGCCGCGCCACGCGCCATGGATTTGCAGAGCCGTGACGGCGTACTCGGAACAGGTCGGAAAGAAGCGGCATTGCCCGCCCATGAAGATTCCCAGCGTGACTTGATAGAGCCGCACCAGAAAAATCAACGGCCGCGCCGCCACGCTTACCCGGCCGTCGTCCCCCCGTTGCTGGGTCGAGGTGTTTTCTGGAGCTTTCTGGTCCATGTCGAATGAATCTTGCTGAGCGCTTGCCGGATGGCCGCTTGGTATTCGGCCGTGGTCAATGGCGTGTGGGCGCGAACTGCGATGACCAAATCATAGCCGTGGGCCGAAGGCGGCCCGTCGTGCTGGAGGAGTCGAAACGCTTCGCGCAACCGGCGCTTGATCGCATTTCGCGTGATCGCCGGCCCGACGCGCCGCGAGACCGCCAGCCCCAGCCGAGGGTGCGATCGCTGGTTGGGACGGCCCGACACCGCCAGCGGCCCGACGCTGGCTCGAACCTTGGCGTCGTACACCGCACGGAACTCTCGCCCTCGCGACAGGCGCATTGCCCGCGTGAACCGGAATCGTCGTCGCGATCGTCTGGGGGAAGGGTTGGCCATGCCGGTTGTCAGGGCTTCGATTCCGCCGGACTTGCCGCCAGCTGCTTCTCCACAAAGTCGATCATGAGCTGATCAACTTCGGGATGCGATTCGCGCAGGGTGTTGTGATCGCCCCCCGGCAGTTCGATGAGCCTGGCCCGACCGCCTGAAGCGGCGGCAAGCTTGCGCGAATGCGATACTGGAATGATTGAATCGCTGGTCCCATGCACAAGCAGAATCGGCCGCTTGATCCTCGCGATCGCCTCATCGGGCCGATGGGTGTCGGGAATGAGGATGGCCGCGAGCCAGCGGAAGACGATTCCAGGATCATCGCCGCCGACGGCGCACGCCGCAATCTCGCGCCAGCTTGCAAACGACGATTCGATAATGGCGGCGCGGATCTCGGAGCGATCGACCATCACGTTCAAGCCGATCGCGCCGCCGAGCGACTGGCCGTACATCCCGATGCGATTGGCGTCGATGTCGTTGCGACGCAGCAGGGCGTCGAGCGCGGCGTTGGTGTCCTCGATCAGGGGCCATCGCCGCCGGGCGCGGCCTTCGCTCTCACCGTAGCCGCGGTAATCAAAAATGAAGACGCTGTATCCCGCGGCCGGGAAGAACTCGGTGAACCAGCTGTGCGACTCGATGTTGCCGGCATTGCCGTGAACGTGCAAGATCGCAGGCGGCAGTCCCTCGTTCGAGCGCGGCCGGCTGGTTGGAATGAACCAGCCATGCAGGCGAGTTCCGTCGGCCGACTGAAACCAGACCGATTCAGCGCCCATGAGTCCTCGAGGCACAGGAGTCGGACCTCGGGTTGGTTGATAGAACATCTGTTCCATGCAGCCGCTAATCCATAGCGCGAACACCAGAAGGATCAGGAAGGCAGGCGAAAGAATGCGGCGGATGCGCCCGATCGGCCGCCGAGCGGATTGCCTCAAATCGTTGGAACCCTCGATTTCGGCCACGACAGGCTGCCTCCGGCGGTCCTCGACTTGCCGCCTCGCACGGCATATCCTACGCCCCTTGGCGGCGTTCCCTTCAAGTGTTCTCACCCGTTAACCGGAGGCTGTTGCGGCATGATTGAAGCTCTCAAGAGCGATGCGATCGTTCAGAAACTTGGTGGACGATTCAAGCTGACGGCGCTGATTCAGCGCCGCCTCAAGGAACTGATCATCGATGGCGCGCGACCCCTGGTGGAAAGGCGGGGACGGACCGACCTGGAGGTCGTCATCGAGGAGATTCTGCAGGAGAAGATCGCTCCGGATTTTTCCGAGAGCGGATACGCTCC
>JAKEEP010000069.1 GCA_022616475.1 Phycisphaerales bacterium
AGGGGGTGGTGGCTGAGCAGGTGATACGGCCGACGGGGTTGCTGGATCCGGTCATCGAGATCAAGCCGGCACGCGGGCAGGTCGCTGATCTGATCGAGCAGGCTCAGCAGCGCGCAGCGATCGGCGAGCGCGTTCTGGTCACCGTGCTGACCAAGCGCATGGCCGAAGACTTGACCAACTATCTGCACGATCGCGAGCTGCGCGTTCGGTACCTGCACAGCGAAATCGATACGCTGGAGCGCATCGGAATCTTGCGTGACCTGCGCGAGGGCGATTACGACGTTCTGGTGGGCGTGAATTTGCTGCGCGAGGGCCTGGATTTGCCGGAAGTCTCGCTGGTGGCGATTCTCGACGCCGACAAGACCGGGTTCCTCCGCAGCGAGACCAGCCTGATCCAAACCATGGGGCGAGCTGCGCGGAACGTCAATGCCAAAGTCGTCATGTACGCCGACCAGGTCACGCCGCAAATGCAGCTGGCCATCGATGAGACCGAGCGACGGCGGACCAAACAGGTCGCCTACAACCAAGAGCACGGCATCACGGCCACAACGATCAAGAAGGCGATTCGACGCGGCTTCGAGTCGGAGTTGAAGGCTCAAAAGACTGCCCGCGCCGCATTCAGCCCGCAGAAACGAGCGCAAGAGTACGACCGCGACGAGTTGGTCAATATGCTCGAAGCCGAGATGCTCGAGGCGGCCCAGCGACTGGAGTTTGAGAAGGCGGCAAAGCTGCGCGATCAGGTGGCCCAACTCCGCGCGATGCCCGACTATGGTTCGGATCGCAAGTTGACGCTGCAAGAAGTGGAGTCCCCGCAGCCTAAGCCCGGCGAGGCGCGATCCAAGGCCGGAAGCAAGCGCAAGCAGAAGGGTAAGAAGATCTGGGGATAGGTTGCGGCAGCAAGGTGCCATGCTTCATCCGGACAGGGTGAAGCATGAAGCGGCGCACCGAGCCACTCGACTCCGCATGCATGCTTCGCCCTGACGCATGGCCCCCATCATCGAATCGCAACGGACCAAGACTCTCTATCCGCTTCTGTCGCTACACTTCCCCGATGGCCAAACCCCGCCCCTGTCCAGAACAATGCAACATGCTGCTCATTGGCGGCGGCGGGCGCGAGCACGCGCTGGCGTGGAAGCTCAAGCAATCGCGGCGGCTGGGGAAACTTTGGACGAGCGGGTCATCGAATGCTGGTCTGGCAAAGCTTGGAACCCCATGTCCGATCGAGATGAATGCCAAGGATGCCTTTCGCATTCAACGATGGTGCGACACGAATGACATTCATCTGGTCGTGATTGGGCCCGAAGGCCCGCTCGCGGCGGGATTGACCGATGTGCTTCAATCGGCCAAGCGAATGGTGTTTGGACCGACCAAAGCCGGTGCACAGCTCGAGGCCGACAAGGCGTTTGCCAAACAGTTGATGCGGCAGGCATCGATTCCCACCGCTGAGGGCCGCGCGTTCACCGATACCGAATCGGCGCGCGCGTTCGTGTTGGCCCGGCCGGAGGATCAATGGGTGATCAAGGCCTCGGGCCTGGCGGCCGGCAAGGGTGTGATCGTGTGCGAGACCATCAGCGAGGCGCTCGATGCCATCGACCGCATGCTCGTTCAGCGCGAGTTCGGCGAGGCCGGCGCGACGATCATTATTGAGGAGAAACTTCAAGGGCAGGAAGTCAGCGTGCTGGCGCTGGTCGATGGGCGGACGATCTCGATTCTCGATCCCTGTCAGGATCACAAGCAGCGCGATGAAGGCGATAGCGGGCCTAACACTGGAGGGATGGGCGCATACTGCCCCACGCCTGTGGTGGATGCCCCGACGATGCGCGCGATCGAGCAGCAGATTCTGTTGCCGGTCGTCGATGCGCTGCGCCGCGATGGGATCGAGTATCGCGGCGTGCTCTACGCCGGGTTGATGCTCACGCCCGGCGGGCCAAAGGTGCTGGAGTTCAATTGCAGGTTTGGCGATCCCGAATGCCAGCCATTGATGATGCGGTTGCGCGGCGACCTGGTGGAGATTCTTTGGGCGACCGCTGCCGGAATTCTCGATCAAGTTGACTTCGATTTCGATCCGCGCGTGGCGGTATGCGTGGTCATGTGCTCTGCCGGCTATCCGGGGCAGTATGAGAAAGGCAAGGCGATCACGGGCATCGAGGAAGCCGAGGCGTTGAGTGGCGATACCGGGGAGATTGTCGTTTTCCACGCCGGCACGACGACGAATCAAACTGGACAGCTCGTCACCAATGGCGGCCGCGTGCTCGGCGTCACCGCGCTGGCCGATGATCTTCACTCAGCGCGCGACCTCGCGAACGCCGCGTGCGAACGAATTCACTTTGAGGGAGCGTTCTGGCGCCGCGACATCGGCGATCGCGTGCTGGCGCGCACGTGATGTCGAACCCTCGCTTCCGAAACGGCGCTCCGCGGAGCAGCCATGCTGTCAGCGAATCGATGGCCCGGGAACACCTTGCTCAGATCCACCGTCGGCGCGTGCCTCAGCAAGATCGGCGCCAGAGCATCGCGGTAGTTGATGAGGGCCGGCACATCGCCTACGTCATCGAGATTCGACGCCGACAGATCGCTCCAGCCGCTGCGCACGGTTCCGCCGCCGTTGGCTGACACGCCATCGCCCAGGAGCATCATCACCGATCCGGCGCCGTGATCGGTACCGAAGCTGGTGTTCTCGTTCAAGCGCCGGCCGAACTCGGTCATGGTGACGATCGTGACGCGGCGCATGTGCTCGCCCAGATCAGTGACCAACGCGTTCAATCCAGCGGCGAGATTGCGCATCAAACCGCCAATGAGCTGGCCTTGCACAAAGTGCGTGTCCCAGCCGTCGAGGTCGATCGTCGTGGTAACCAAACCGACATCGGCCTTGATCAGCTTGGCGATCTCGCGCAGGCCCCGGCCGAAATTTGAATCCGGATATTGCGCGCCATTGGCGGGTGGAGCATTCTGGGTGCGCAACAGGCGCAATTTCTTCACGGCATCGATGGTGTCGCGAGCGGCCTGGCCGAGCGGGCCGGCTTCGACGGCGTAGAGGCGAGCGAGCTGGTCGATCACGGTTGGATCGTCATCGCCGAACGAAAAATCGCGAACGGTCTGCATGACCGCGCCGACCGGCGCGCCGCGAAGCGATTCGGGTTGCGTTGTTCCGATCGCCACTGCGCCCAGAGCCGAGGGCGCCTTGTCGCGGGCCCGCAGGTATCGCGCCAGCCAGCCGCCTCCGCCGGCAGGACCGCCGTGCTCCATGAAATCCTGGGCTTCAAAGTGCGAGCGAGTGTGGTCTTCGGAGCCGGCGCCGTGGATGACGGCAAGATGACCGGATTTGAAGTGCTGGTGCAGCGGGTCGAGCGCGACGTTCAGTGCAAAATAGCCATTCAAATCGATCGCGTCGGCCTTCTTGACCCCAAGCGAGGGTCGAACGCGGTGATATCGATCGTCGCCGACGGGAGGCACGAGCGTTAGGCCGTCGGCCCCACCGCGAAGGAAGACCACGACCAGAACGCGTTCGTCGGTCGCGGCGGCGCTTCGATCGACGAAATCGCTGCGCGTCACGCTTGGCGCTGGATTGTGGATGGGCAGGGAGATTGGCGGCATTTGTGGTGAATCGCTCGCTCAGAATCGCTGGAACGCCGGGCTCGCCAGCATGACCGCCAGCGGCGCGTTTGTTTCATTCAAGATCTGCTGTTCCATCTGGGTTGGGCGCCGTCCGAGTAGGTGCGCTGCAACGGACGCTGCGCTTCCGAAGTCCCTGGTCAGTTTGCTCAAATCGACCGAGGTATCCTGCAACTGGCCAGCTTGCAGCGCTAGCGCGAAGTTCCATCGCCATAGCAGGGTTCCGAGCCAAGGTTGCTCCTCCAAGGGATAGCCATCGGGAGTTGGATATTGAAACGGAGCGTGGCCCATACGGCGAAGGCTGTCGATTACCGGTTCCCCGGCATGGCTTTTGGCATTGGTGGCACGCAGCGCCGACGCGATGAAGTGCATCGGGCGCTTGAACAGTTTGCCGCGCACTGTTTGGGATCGGAATTCATCGGAGTCGAAGAGGCTCTGGAGGACGCGCTTGATGTCGCCGCCGGAAGCCTCGAATTCCTGCGCGGCTGCCTCGACAGCGCTCTGCGGCGGCGGATCGTCGATAAACCTGCGGCACAGCTTGGTCGCGATGAACATCGCAGTCGAGGGATGTCCGCACACGATGTCGAGCACGCGCTCAAGATCATCCGCGCCGCCGCCCGCTGGAATGTGCTGCCCAAGAACAGTCTTCTCGCCGTTCTCGTGGCGGGCCGAGTTGAATTCGACGTGCGCCTGTTTGAAGCGCAGGAAATAGTGCCCGTAGGTCCACCCGCTCAGACACCGCGCGACCTCCATCACATCCTTCTGCGTGTAGCCGCCATGCACTCCGAGCGTGTGCAGCTCCAGTAGTTCGCGGGCGTAATTCTCGTTGGGGCGGTCTTCAGGATGCTCGACCTTGTTGTCGTGGCCGTCGAGGTAGATCAACATCGCCGGGCTGACGGCGCTGGCTCGCACCAAGTCGCGGAACTTGCCCAGCGCATGTCTGCGGATCACATCTCGATCGTCGGCGGCCTTGACCCATTTGCACTCGCCCTTGTCGGAGACGATGTTGAAGTGATCGGTCCAAAACTCGACCATGATCTCGTAGAGCTGCCGCTTGCTGTAGACAGCGCGCAGAATGCGCGCGCGAGTGAGGTCAAACAAGAGCTGCTGCGGCGGATAGTCGTAGAGTTCCGGGGCGGGCTGATTGAGCGATTCGATCGAGGCGACTCGCCACTCGCATCGCCGATCATCGATCGACAGAGGGTCGAGCTGTTGCGCGATGCAAGCGTCCAGGCCCAGCGCCGCGACGCGCCGGTAGTCGCCGGGGCGCGGGCCGTAGGTCAGACGATTGATGGCATGTGACACATCGTCGATCTGATCTGAATCGGGAGGGCGGAAGTCCGCGCCTTCCTCGATCGCAAGCAGGTGCGCCAGCGCATCGCTTGCCGATTCGCATCCGGTCAACGCGGCCGACAGGCCGGCAAAACCAACCGATTGAACGAATGTCCGGCGAGACGTGCGCATGACCGCGTCATCCTCGTTACGCCGCGAGCGCCTGCTGACGACTGGGAACCAGACCAACGATCAGGCAACCGATGCCGCTGGCGAGCGTGAGGGGAATCATGATGAGCCAGCCGACCAGCGGCAGGACCCAGGTCAGTGTGATGAACAAGCCGCCGCGAACGCTGCGTACCCAGGCCTCGCTGGTCGCCGCGCCCT
Organism: Phycisphaerales bacterium; assembly: GCA_022616475.1. Lineage (GTDB taxonomy): Bacteria > Planctomycetota > Phycisphaerae > Phycisphaerales > SM1A02 > JAKEEP01. The sequence continues at coordinate 5,269 of JAKEEP010000069.1, forward strand.
GGCCGACATGCTGTGCGATCGCCGCGCCGCCGATCAATCCGCAGAGAATCCAGAGCAAGCCAAGCGTGGCGCCGGCAAACTTTGCCCCGCCCATCGGCAGGCTCATCAAGACCAGCGACGCCACCACCCACGGCAACGAAACTCCGATGCCAATCAGCGCCGGCAGCCATGGCCGTTTGGCAAATCGCAGCCGAGCGCGCTCGGTGAGGTGCGGGGCCATCGCGGCGCTCAGCGCGTAGTACGCGCAGACGACGGCAATGACTCCCAGATGGATAAGCAGGTACGTGTGAACCGTGGCGGTATTGGGATACATGGGTTCGGACTCCGTTGAGGATGGGGTGTCGCTGGTGAGCGCACGGTACCGCAACCCCATCGGTTCATCCATGAATTTCATACGGATTAGCATTCGCTGGATTTCAACGGTGCCACGGCCAGCGACCGAAGGGAGTCGGCCGTGGCGGAGTGCCTGTGTGGACGCCGAGCACTGCCGACGTCGCGTCGCTCCGCTGGACGTGGCACCCACAATCGCCGAGCCAGTCGTGTCTGTCCCGCCCGGCAATCGCTATGCCATCGCGCCGGTCATCTTGCGCAGCCGATTCACCACCCCAGGCACGATCTCGACGGCCTTGTCCAGCTCTTCCTGCGTGGTATATCGCGAAAGGCTGAAGCGGACCGAGCCGTGTGCGCGCTCGGGCGGAATGCCCATGGCCTTCAGAATGGGCGATGGGTCGATTGAGCCTGAGGCACAGGCCGAGCCGCCCGAAGCGCAGACACCGCGCTCCGAAAGCGACAGCAGAATCGCCTCGGTGTCCAATCCGCAGAAGGCGATGTTCGATGTATTCCACTGCCGCTGGGCGCCCGAGCCGTTGATCGTCGCGCAATCGACGGCTTCGAGCATCTGCTTCTCAAATCGATCGCGCGTGCCTGCCAGTCGCAAGCGCTCATCGGTCTGCAACCACTTCCAGGCAAGCTGCGCCGCGACGCCCATGCCCAGGAAACCCGAGACGTTCTCGGTGCCGCCGCGCCGCTCACGTTCCTGCGGGCCCCCGATCGTCATCGGCACCAGCCTCGTCTTGGGCTTCACATACAAGCCGCCCGCTCCCTTGGGGCCGTGAAACTTGTGCGCGGCGAAGCTCATCAAGTCAATCGGCATCTGGGACACGTTCGTCGGCATCTTGCCAACCCACTGCGTGCCATCGGTGTAGAACCGCACGCCATGCTCGGCGCACAATGACCCAAGCTTCTGGACCGGCTGGATCACTCCGGTTTCGTTGTTCGACCACATCACCGCGACCAGCGCAATCTCAGCGGCGCGGAAGTTGAGCAGTTCGGCGAGCGCGGCGACATCAACCACCCCATCCTCATCGTTGGGCAGATAGACAACCTCGTATCCTTCATTGCTCAGCCGCTTTGCGGATTCGCGAATGGAGCTGTGCTCGACCTGGCTCGTGACCAGAACGCGGCGTTTGGTCCCCCCACTGCCCCCCCCATGTCCATGTTGTGCACCCTCTGAAAACGCACGCAGCGAACCGAAGATTGCCAGGTTCGCCGCTTCCGTACCGCCGGAGGTAAAGATGATGTCGCGATCTTTACATCCCAGCAGCTGCCCTACCGACTGCCGCGCTAGATCCATCTTGCGGCGAACCGTTTGCCCCACGCGATGAATGCTCGAAGGATTGCCCCAGCACTCGGTCATCGCCTCATGCACGGCTGCGATGACCTCCGGCGCCGGGCAGGTGGTGGCGTTGTTGTCCAGATAGATCGTATTCATCGTTGCCTTCAGCCAAGGTGGCACGGGCATTCTGCCCGTGCGTTAAGGTGCGGGCAGAATGCCCGCACCACCGACTCCCAGCAGTTTACCCATTTGGCGCGACGGGGTCGCTGGGCAACTCGCCCTTGTAATCGCGATGCTTGCGAATGTGCTCGCGCGCTGCCCGTATTGCGGCAATGCGGCCCTCACGCTCATCGATCCAGAACATCAGGAAGAATCCCGCGATGAAGAAGACAGATGAGGCGGCAATTGCCCAGTTAAACGCGACTCCCATCGTGCCCAGCAGAAACTGAAAGCCCAGCCCCAGGATCACCGCGAGCTTCTGCGCCATGCCATAGAATCCGAAGAACTCCCCGGCCTTGTACTGAGGGCTGAACAGACCGGCCATGACGCGGCTGGCCGAGCCCAGAGCGCCCATTGAGAAACCCACGAAGTTGCCCAAGACCCAGAAGACCGCCTGCCGGGTGGCAAACCCAGCAAGGAACATGGTGAGGCTCCAGATCACCAGCAATCCCAGAATCGTCGTTCGCGTGCCGATGCGGTCTTGCACGCGCCCCGTGATCGCCGCACCGATGATGCCGGTGATGATCACTTGTGCAAAGAAAATCCCCTGCTGGGAGGTGGTAAACTTGAACACGTCGTTCGCGATGCTGCCGGCGTAGAAGATAACGACCTGCATGCCGGCCATGTAGATCATGACGATCACGAGGAATCGCATGAGCTGCCGGAAACGGCGAATATCTTTAAACGTTTGGGCAAGACGGTGAAACCCGACGGTGAAGATGGTCTGGCCGGGCGGCAGTTGTTCCTTCAACTTGCGCTCGGTGAGCAAGATGAATGTCGGAATTCCTCCAAGCAGAAAGTACACGCCGCACCAGACGGCTACGGTGCGGTTTCCAGCCGGCCCTTTGCCAAGCCAGCCAATGATCCCGTACGCAACGGCGGTTGAGAGCAGCGCGCCGGTGTAGGCGATGGCCCACGAGAACGCCGAGACGCGCCCCATGTCACGGTGTTCGGCGATTTCAGGCAGGAAGGCGTTGAGGAAATTCTCGCCGGCGCCGAAGAAAATGTAGCCGATGATGAACAGCGTCATCCCCAGCGCCACATCGCCCGGTCCCACCAGGCCCAGGCCCAGCGTCGCCAGGACGCACCCCATGTAGGTGATGAACAAAAACTTCTTCTTGGCGCCCGAGAAATCCGCCAGCGCGCCAAGCAGCGGCGAGATCGCGATGATCACCAACTCGGCGCTGATATTGGAGATCTCCCACAAGCGCTTGCCGTGATGATCCGATTCCCCCACCATCGGCACCACCTGCTTGATGAAGTACTGCTGGTACAGCGCGGTGATGATCACCATCGTGAACGCCTGGTTGGCGAAGTCGAACATCGTCCAGCCGACGACTTCCTTGGTGAGCCATGCAGGTCGCTTGATCATTGTCAGGCTCTCTTGATCGCGCTGTGAGAAGCCCACGGACAATGTCCGTGGGCTTCAGCGAAAGTCAGACTTTCTATCGGCGATACGCGCCAATGCGGATGAGAGGAGTCGAACCTCCAAGGGATTTTACTCCCACCAGAACCTGAATCTGGCGCGTCTGCCAATTTCGCCACATCCGCGTGGGCGAAAATCATACACGGATGCCCCAGCGCGGGCTATCCCATCGTCTCAACTGCCATCCCAGTCGGGCAGGACTGGTCAGAGCGCGAGCTCAGACCCGTACCGGCTGGGAGTGGGTGCACCGCACAGGTCTGCCTACGGTCGACTCGTGGCACCCCAGCGCACTGCAACGAACACGTCTCACCGTGTCATTCGTCATCCTCAGCCCCGGCGCTCGCAACTGTCTTCGGCGCCGGTGCGCCCAGGTGCCGCTTCTCCAAGACTGCCTGCCGCAGCTCGGCCGCCAGATCAGGATTGTCGCGCAGGAACACCTTGGAATTCTCACGCCCCTGGCCCAAGCGCGTTCCCTTATAGCTGAACCACGCGCCGGACTTCGCAATGATCTCATCGGCCACTGCCAGGTCCAGCAGATCACCCGCCACGCTGATGCCCTCGTTGAACATGATGTCGAACTCCGCCTCGCGGAACGGCGGTGCGATCTTGTTCTTCACCACTCGCGCCCGCACTCGATTGCCGACGTTCGCTTCCCCTTCCTTGATCGCGCTGGTGCGCCGAATGTCGATGCGAACCGAGGCGTAGAACTTCAGCGCCCGGCCCCCGGGAGTCGTTTCCGGATTGCCGAACATGATGCCGATCTTCTCACGAAGCTGATTGATGAAGATCACCACCGTTTCACTCTTGGAGATGGCGCCTGTGAGCTTGCGCAGGGCCTGGCTCATCAGCCGCGCTTGAAGCCCGACATGCGCATCGCCCATGTCCCCTTCGATCTCCGCTCGCGGAATCAGCGCCGCCACTGAGTCGATCACTACCACATCAACGGCGTTGGACCGAACCAGCAACTCGCAAATCTCAAGAGCCTGCTCGCCGGTATCCGGCTGCGAAACCAGAATCTCATCAAGGTTGACGCCGATTCTCTTGGCCCACGCCGGGTCAAGCGCGTGCTCGGCATCGATGAACGCCGCCACTCCCCCGGCCTTCTGCGCGCTGGCGATGATCGACAACGCCAGTGTCGTTTTGCCCGACGATTCGGGCCCAAAAATCTCGATGACCCGCCCTCGCGGCACGCCCGCTCCGCCCAAGGCAATGTCCAGACTGAGCGCTCCGGTGGGAATGCCCGCAATGGCATTGGTGGCATTCGAATCCAGGCGCATGATCGACCCCTTGCCAAAGGTCTTCTCGATCTGCCCTACGGCCCTTTCCAGAGCCTGGAGTCGTCCCTTGTCTTCAACCATGACGTTGGCCATGTTCCCTTCTCGCTTGTCGGAAACCGCGTCAGAGTTGCCTCGACGCCCGTTGGTCGTTGCTGCCGCTGTTGCTGCTGTGCTCACCATATCAGTATCCCTGTTTTCAGTCCAATTGTTCGGTTTTCGATAGGATACCAGGTGTATCGGCGATTGCAAGCCAATGTTCGCAATATTTTAGGTGCCAGGCCCGCAGGGTTTTCGAGAGACTCGGAGGTCAACGAAAACGCCGCACATACGTGCGGCGTTGTGGTTTCGCCAAACTACTATCCAAAGCGATCAATTGTCATCGCTGCAGTCGTCGCTGCTGGCGTCGTCATCGTCGCTTTCTTGGTCGTCATCGCTGTCGTCGCCGCTGCTGCCATCATCATCGCCATCATCGTCCCCGTCGCTGCCATCGTCGCTGCTGTTGTCGCCGTCATCACTGGCATCATCGTCATCGCTGTCGTCAGCTGCTGCCATCATCGTCATCGCTGCCGTCATCGTCGTTTGAGCCATCGTCGTCATCACCATCATCGTTCGAGTCGTCATCAGCGTTCGAATCATCGCCGTCAGAATCATCGTCAGAATCATCGCTAGACGCGTCGTCATCGCTCGACGCATCGTCGCTGGAGGTGTCATCGTCATCGCTCGAGGCGTCATCGCTCGAATCGTCATCCTCGTCTTCCTCCGTCATACACGTAAGAGTGACGCTGATCGAGCCGACCTCCACCACCGTGCCGCTCACAAGTGATGGGAAGTCATCGGGAATGGAATTGTTGTCAAGCTTGAACTCGGCGTCGCCCTCGGCATCGGCGAAGGCGGTCCCTGCGAAAAAGCCGTCGACAAAGATGTCAAACGCTTCGTCAGGCGCAGCGCCGCTGATCATGACCTTGAAGCACCGGTTGAGTTCGCCATCGTCGAATTTTTCGAGATAGCTGACGGTCGCCTTGGCGCCGAACTCGTTCTCGCCAACGCCCGAACACTTGTATTTCTGCGGCTGCGGATCGTCACAGCAGAACATCACGCCGCAAGCTGGACCGACCGAAATGACGTCACCGGTGTCCAGAGCCGGAAAGTCGGGGGGGATCGGCTCGCAGCTGCTGTTGCCGTTGATGAACGCCGGCGAGCGCAGCTCGAACTTCCCGTTGCCCGCCGTATTGGTCGAAAATGCGCCGACCAACTCGCCGTTCACATACACGCCGTAGTTCTGCGACGACTCGCCGTGCTTGACCTTGACGCGAAAACTCCTGAACTTCTGACCGTCCTTTTTCATCTTCAGGTAGGTTGCGGTGACATTCGTCCCCGCCTGGCCATACAGCTTCGCTTTCGTCGAATGCTTGGCACCGCTGCCTCCAACCTGTGCGCCCAGCGCCACCACAGCCAGCAGCGCCACAACGGCTCCGACAATCAAAGACTTCCTCATGGATGTGTACCTCCTTCATCCGCGCCCTCACGCGAATTGATGATGCTCAATATATCCCGTTGCTCATGGGGTTTCCTTGCAGAAAACCGCCCTACTCGCCGGCAACCTCCCGATTACCTGTGAAGGTAGGTAGGCCTCGACCATGCTCGCCTTAACAGCGACCGTAATGAAAACCGGCATCGTCGAGAGGCGATGCCGGTCCAAACCAAACGATCAAACAGACCCCATTTGCGTCAGCAGGGCCGTTTACGATGTACCCTCAACGATTTCCATGGTTGTGACGAACGGTCCGACCGTCACGACATCCCCATCCTGAATTGCCGGAAAGGCCCGTGGCATCGGCTCCTGATCATCGTTGTTGATGAACCTCGCGGTTCGCAGCTCAAATTCTGACTGCGCGGCGCCGGTGGCCACCAAAATCCCTACCGGCTCGCCGTTCAACAGAATCTCGAACTCGTCGCCTTCGGCCGCGTCTTCGATTTGGACCGTGAAGCGACGGTCCAACCCGTTCGACGTTTTGAATATTTCTCGGTATCGCACGTCACCCGAGGGCCCGGTAGTGTCGCCAAAGTCGCCCCGCAGCCTCACGCGCTGCTTGGCGTCGTCGAGGAGGTCAAAGAAGTATCCCGAGAGCGGCCCAACGGTGACCAGGTCACCGGTATCCAACGTCGGAAAGTTGTCGGGAATCGGCTCGACGTCCTGCCCGGGCTCGATAAAAGCAGCGGTGCGAAGGTCAAGTTTGCCCCGGCCGTTGTCCGCCACCGTAATGTCCCCGACATCCTGGCCATTGACCATCACGTCAAGGACATCGCCAGGCGTGGCGTCGCTGACACTGGCGAGGAAGCGCTGAAAAAGCTCCCCGTCTTGATCCCGTTCCACGAACGTCGCGTTACCCTTCAAACCTGGGCCAAAGAGGCGGGCCTTCGAGCGGGCCAAGAGTTGGGCCGAGGCCGTCGATTCCAACCCCAGACTGGCCACGAATGCGAGAATCAAACTGCCTAGAGAGAGTGTTCTGAACATGATTGCGGCTCCTTTTTTGCCACCGGTACCGGTTTGATGGCGTAGCCGCATTGTTTCCCCACGCCTATTCGTCATCACGATCGAGTTTCAAATTGGCGAATGATTCATCGTCGCTACCGCGCGATTCGTAGGAATCGCGACCCACAGTTCGTAGGCTGAACGTAAAACGTTGGATGTTCGTTCGCATCGGCGCAACACTGAGAATGAAAACCGGCGCTTGCGTCAGGCAATCGTCGTGACCGTTCTCAAATCGCTCTAAGCAGCGAACCCGACGCTCCGCCGGCGCCGAAGTCGGTTCACAGCTTGAGTCGCAGCACCCGAGCGTTGAACCTGGGCGCAAAGAGAAAGCCCGAGCCGAAGCCCGGGCTCAAAGTTCCGCCGATGAGAATGGTCAACTCAAGGTCGTCGACATCGTTCCTACTTCGACCACGTCACCGGCGACAAGGTTCGGGAAATCATGTTCCATCGGCTGCCAACCGTTGCCATGCAAAAGGCTCGATTCTCGAAGCTTGAGCTGGCCCTCGCCATCGTCCCCGATGGTGATGGAGCCGACAAGAACGTCGTTGACATACACATCGTAAATCTCGCCGGCGGCTGCTCCCGAGACTGAAACATGGAAGCGTCGATCAAGCTCCCCGTGCTTGGGCTTTTGCTGATACTTCACGTGGCCGACGACCGTCGTGCCTTCCAGCGCCACATCGCCGTGGACCTTGTATTTGTCGGCATTGGTGAACAGCATTCCGCTGAGCGGTCCTACGGTGATAATGGAGCCGGATGCGATCGGCGGAAGCACGTCGTCGGGTGTCTCAAGATGGAGCTTGCCGTTCCCCGCAGGGTTGGTGTCAATGGTGCCTACAACGGCGCCGTCGACCGTGACTTCAAGCGTTTCCGAGGGCAAACTTCGCTTGACCTGAACTTTTAGGCGCTGCACAAATACGCCGTTGTCGTCAGTCCCCTCAAAGTATTGCACCTTAGCCCTGCCATCGCCGATGCCGACCAGATCGGCTTTGCCCTTCAGGCCGGCCGTCCCAACCGAACTGAAACACAGCACAGCCGCAAACGCCAATATCACTCGAGTCGTGAATGAAGATCCATGCATTGGTTTCTCCTTCGTAAAAGTCATGGACTGCTCAGGCATTGAGCAGCGAACTCAGCGGTACCCTGCTGGGTTCAACCATATCGGTTGCGTATCACCGGGTGCAAGCGCAACTTCGAGCATTAGGGTCGAATGCCTACGGGGCCCATCACAGTAACTGAGGAAATGGGAAGAGGTGGGAAGATGGGGCGGGTCGGTTCAGGCGATGTAGGGGCGCTCATCGATGATGCGGGCAACATTTTTGTGCGAAGGCTGTCCATCTCAATAGTTTGGCGTCGGGGCGCGAAAGGCCGCAAGATCAATCGACTTGAACCAGTCGATCGTTGGCCGCAGCCCGTTTTGCAGCGACATTCTCGGCTCCCACCCCAACCGCCGCTTGGCCAGCGAGATGTCCGGCTGCCGCTGAATCGGATCGTCCTCCGGCCGCGGCCGGGTTTGAACGATCTTTGATTTCGATCCCGACAGCGATACCACGCACTCGGCCAGCTCGCGAATCGTAAATTCCTCGGGGTTCCCCAGATTCACCGGCCCCGTAAAGTCGTCCGGCGCATCCATCATCTTCAGAAGCCCGTCGATCAGATCATCGACATAGCAAAACGACCGGCTTTGCGATCCGTCGCCGTAGAGCGTGATGTTCTCGCCCCTCAGCGCCTGACGAATGAAGTTGCTGATGACCCGCCCGTCATAAGGGTGCATCCGCGGGCCGTACGTGTTGAAGATGCGCACCACGCGGATGTTGACCTTGTTCTGGCGGTGATAGTCGAACATGAGAGTCTCGGCAGCGCGCTTGCCCTCGTCGTAGCAGGCCCGCGGCCCGATGGGGTTCACATTTCCGCGATAACTCTCGGGCTGGGGATGGGCTTCCGGCGGCGGATCGCCATACACCTCGCTGGTGGACGCGTGGAGCACCTTGGCTTTGGTGCGTTTGGCCAGGCCCAGCACGTTGATCGCGCCCATCACCGACGTCTTGATGGTCTTGATCGGGTTGTATTGGTAGTGCCCCGGCGCCGCTGGACACGCCAGGTTGAATACTTCATCAACCTCCAGCCAGAGCGGATGCGTCACATCGTGCCGGATCAACTCGAAGTTATGATTCTCGAGCAGATGCTCGATGTTGGATTTCTGGCTGGTGAAGAAATTGTCGACGCAGATCACATCCTGCCCGCGCGCCACCAGCCGGTCGCACAAGTGCGATCCTAGGAACCCAGCCCCGCCCGTCACGAGAATGCGTTTGATCATGGAAGCCGACTGATTTCACCAAATTTCTATACAACGAAAACCACGGCACGAGTATCGCGCCACCAAAACCTGCTTGGACCGCGCTCAGCCTAACCGATTGCCAGCGATCCCGCATCTTGGTGTTGGGATCTCGCTCACACCGTCAAGTTGAACAAGCTCTCGATCGCCGCGTCGCAAAGTCGAATCACGACGAAGATCTCTGCAACTCCAGCCACACATCGACGGGCCGCAAGGCTGCCCGAACCGCCCGATACGCCACCTTCCGGCCACGAGGCTCGGGCACAATCAATCCCGATGCCCGCAAGACTCGCAAGTGAAATGAAAGCGTTGGCCGGCTGCACTCAAACGACTCGGCCAGCTCCTGAACGAGCATGACTCGACGGCGCAACAAATCGAGGATCTTGCGCCGCGTCGGATCGGCAACCGCTCGAAATACATCCGGCGATGAAAATGGTCGGCCCATCTAATGAGTTTTAGCTAAAAATGATCAGATTGGCAACACCGCCCCGCAGCCGCCGGATCAGCCGCACCAGTTGTGACCGATTTGCGCAGTCGCCCGCAGTTGAACGCGCCGCAAGCTCCGGCCATCATGTCAACCGATGACCAAGGCCCCAGCCAAATCCCTTGTGCGCCGCGTCATCGGCGTGATGAGCGGCACCAGCATCGATGGTATCGATGCTGCACTCGTCCGTTTGGACGGCTCCGGCCTGTCCATCCAAGCCACCTTGTTGCGCCATGCCGCCATCCCTTTGGGCGAGTTGGCCCAACCCCTTCGCGATGCCGCCGAGCAGAAGCCGATGCCCGCCGGCGAGTTCGCCCGCCTCGCTTGGAATTTCGGCTGCCTCCACATCAAGCTCATCGAGTCGCTCATCGAATCAAACAGCGCGCCCGATCTCATCGCCATCCATGGCCAGACCGTCTTCCACCAACCGCCAGTCTCCTGGCAACTGCTCAACCCCGCCCCCATCGCACGGCGATTCGGCTGCCCAATCGTCTGCGATTTCAGGCAGGCCGACCTCGCTGCCGGTGGCCAGGGCGCGCCGATTACTCCAATCGCAGATTGGATCATGTTCCGCGATCAACACAAATCGCGGGCCGTCGTGAACCTCGGCGGGTTCTGCAACATCACGATCCTGCCCGCCGGCAACAGCACATCCGACCTGGCATCCATCAACGGCGCCGACATCTGCCCATGTAACCACGTCTTGGATGCCGTCGCGCGGCTGGCGCTCAAGCAGGCAGTGGATGTTGATGGAGCAGCCGCTGAGTCGGGCATGGCCGACCCCGACGCCGTCAATACGCTGGTCTCCTGGATGAATCGCCGCTCTGCGCCCAGCGCTCAACGCTCCATGGGAACCGGCGATGAGGCAGCCGAATGGGTTCGCCACCATTTTGGACGCCTCAGCGCCCAAGATTTGGCCGCCAGCGCCGCCAACGCCATCGGCAGTTACATCGCCCTCGCGCTTCGCTCCAAGCGCGCTGATGAAGTCATTCTCGCGGGCGGCGGCGCTCGCAACCGCGCCCTTGTTGCCGCCATTCGAAGCATTTCCAAGCGCCCAGTTCGATTGAGCAACGATCTCGGCGTGCCGATCGAAGCGCGCGAATCGATGGCCATGGCCGTGCTCGGCGCGCTCAGCGCCGATGGCGTCGCGATCACGCTGCCGCAAGTCACTGGCTGCTCCCAACCGGCGCCGGTTGCCGGCATGTGGACGCGTGTTCGTGGCTAAGGAGGACTTTGCCGGAACGCGAGTCGCCTCAAACGCGTATCCATTTTTGGAACATGGCGACTCTCCTTCGGCAAGTCCTGCCCGTACTGATCTCGATCGTCGCCGCCATAGGTTGGAACGACGCCGCCAGTGCATGCAGCCAATACCGGCGTGAAGCCGGTGAACTGAATCAACTTGCCTGGGCTGCGGATTGGTATTTCCACGAACATGGACGCTACCCCGCAACCGATGAACAAGGCACCTGGTTTGAAAAGCTCGCGGCCGAGTGGTTTGTTGTCCCATCCAACATTGGTCTTGGACTCACGGCAGACCGATCGTTGCCCCTCGACCGCTTCGGGTTTGTGTTGATCTATGAACCGCCAGCTCACCCTGACAAGGGCGGCGCCGTCATCCGATCAGTGGGAGCAAATGGAGTCGATGACCACGGTGCTTTGGATGATTGGGATACGCGCTACGGACCGAACCTTGGCTACTGGCACAAGACGAAGTGGCCAGCGCTGTACCGCCAGACCGCGTTCTGCGCAATGGTCGGTTCAATTGGGGTCGGGTTAATCCTTCGATGGGCACGACGAAAAGCAACGGGGCTCGGACTCGGAATTCTGTTTGTTGGCCTTGATATGGCGGTAGCCTTACCCTTCGGCTTCGATGCCGGTTTGTGGCGCACCTCAGTGAGTGACATGCCACGCTGGGTCGATTCCATCGCAGGAGCCGGCGTCTTCTTGATACTGATGGGCTCGCTCGTCCTCGTGATTCTGCTCGTCGACGAGGCTACTCGCCGCCACAAGATTCATGTTGCCCAGACCTCAAATCTTTGTCTGAAATGCCGATACGATTTGCGAGGGTGCGCAACTTCTATCTGTCCCGAGTGTGGAACCGATCAACTGCAATGAGAGGGTCGCGTCGCACTCCTTGAAAGTACGCAGCGTCACCGCGCTACCCGCGATGTCGCCATCAACTCCAACTCTCGATCTCGCAGCATCTCGCCGCTGAACCTCCAATTGGCCGTCTTCGGGCTTTGTGAGTCGGAATTACTGGCGATGATTTCGCCGGGCATTTCAACGGTAATCTCAAACGAGTCGTCTCCGAGGTCTTCGCTGATCTCGAAAATCCGAGCATACAGCTCATACCGCCTCACGAAGTCGGCTGTCTGCGATCCGTTGTAACCCGCCAACTCTCGCACCGCCTGCTTCATCCGCTGCATCGACATCTCTTGGAATTTCTCGGTCTGTGCCTCAATCCTGTCCTTGCGCTCGCGTTCCTCGCGCGGCTCTTCCACCGGCTCGAGCAACTTCTCCAGGCTCTGATAGTCCAGCCGATCAATGCAATCGAGCATTTCGTATCGCACCGCCAGCCAGCTGTCCTGGGGAGCTTTCGGCGTGGTCTCAGCAAACGCGGTCCGCGCAAAGCTCAGCATCTTGTGAATCTCAAAGCTCGCCAGTGCCCGCAACGCCGCGATTCGCTGAACCGGTGTCCAATCGCTTGGCTCGACGCCCTTGAGTTCCTGCAGCGGCACTTCCAGGTGCTGCTGGCGCAAGACTTCGATTGCCGCCCACTCGCGCCCGCCGTAGCGCCGAGAGAAATGGTAGTACGTCCCGTCAGCGCGCTCTTCGATCGTCACGCTCGTCGGAAACTGCAAATACGCTTCCGCATCCGCATCGTGCGCCAACGCGAAACTCCATGGCAGCTCGGCGCCAGGCGCAAAGAATCTCTGTGCCCTCAACCGGAATGTCTCTTTGCCTTCCTCATTCTTCTCAACGATCTGCTCGGCAACCCAACCGCCGGCGATCAGCGGCACCGCATCGCCTTCATACAAATCGGTCGGCGATTCGCTCGCGTACATGATCTTGTACATGACGCCGCCCGTCGGCGAAATCGAAAGATGCTCCTTGCGTTCAACGCACCCCTCGCACGCGATCATTGACAAAAGAACAATCGCGATCCGAATTGTGGCTTTCAGATCGACCGACATGGCATGCTCCTTCCAATTCGCGCCCGTTGGGTGAGCCCCGGCGCGCCGGCCTATGGAACGATTCTACATCGGCGCGCGATCAGTACGCCTGGAAAAAATGCTCAATGGAATCCGTTGAAATGCCTCCCAAATCCCCCAACCCTCGGGATTTCTCTCACACCCCGTAAATCGGGTTGAGCTTGCCCTCCAGATACCGCATCAACGGCTCGGCTGACAGCGCCTTTCCCGTCACCTTCTTGCACAGGTCCGCGGCCGGATAGCGCCGGCCATGCGCGTGAACTTTCGTATTCAACCACTTCTTCAGCGCGCTGAATCGCCCCTTCTCAAACTGCCCGAGAAGATCGGGAATATCGCTCACCGCCTTCTCAAAGATCTGCGCGCTGTACAGGTTCCCCAGCGTATACGTCGGGAAGTACCCCATCGACCCCATCGACCAGTGCACATCCTGAAGGCAGCCGCGGCGGTCATCCGGCACCGTCAGTCCCAGGTATTCCTTGTACTTCTTGTTCCACGCCCCCGGAATGTCCTTCACATTCAGATCGCCGGCCAGCATCGCCCGCTCGATCTCGAACCGAATCATGATGTGCATGTTGTAGGTGGCCTCATCCGCCTCCACGCGGATGAAGTCGGCCTTCACGATGTTCGCCCCGCCGTAGACATCTTCCATCGTCAGCGAACCCGCGGCACTTCCGAAGAAGTCTGCCAACTTCGGATGAAGCCACTTCCAGAATTGGCGCGATCGGCCGACCTGATTCTCCCACATCCGGCTCTGGCTCTCGTGAATGCCCAGCGAAACCGCGCTGCCCATCGGCGTGCCGATATGCTCGGTCAGAAGCCCCTGCTCGTACATCCCGTGCCCGCACTCGTGCATCACCGACCCCAGCGCGTCATTGACGTTGTCTTCCTTGAATCGCGTCGTGATGCGAACATCGTTGCAGTGCGTGCCCCCGCAGAACGGGTGCGTCGAAACATCCAGCCGGCCTCGCTCGAACTCGAATCCAATCTGCTCGGCCACAAATCGCACGAACTTCTGCTGCTGCTCGACGGGGAGCTTGAGTTGATTGAACGCGTTCGATGGTTTCTTCCTTCCGGCCGCAAGCTCGCCCAGCAATTTCTGCAGCCGCTCACGCAATGGCGCGAACACCGCCTGCACATCCTTGGCCGTGCAGCCCGGCTCGTAGTCTTCGGCCAGCGCGTCCCACGGCTCGCCGCCCTTGGGATAGCCGTAGTACTTGGCCTTGCGGCGCAACAAATCGACCATGCTCTCCAGACATGGCCGGAACTTGGAAAAATCAGATTCTTGACGCGCGCCCCGCCACACGTGCAGGCCCGTGCTCGAGAGCCTGGCTTCTTCCTCCACGAGTTCGGCCGGCAATCGGGTCTTGCGGTCGTAATCGTGGCGAATCTCGCGCGCGTTCACCGCCGCCACGCTCGTTGCATCCTTCATCAAGCCCGAATCGCCTTCGCACTGCTCCAGCAATTCACCAATCCGCGGCAGCGTCGCCATCTCATGGCTCAAACGCGCAAGCTGCGCCATTTGCGAACTCCGATGCTCGACCCCTTTGGCCGGCATCATCGTCTCCTGATCCCAGCTCAGCAACGAACTGGTGCTCGCCATCAAACTCGCTTCCTTGACCAGCTTGATCAACTCGTCGTACGGTTTGAGCGCCGGCTTTCTCGCGCGCATTCCCGCCCTGCCCTTCTTGCGCAGGGGAGATTTCCTGACCAGCTTGCTCGAAGGCTTTCGACGCGGAGAAGTGGCGGTGGTTGGCATATGGCGGATCGCTTGGTGGAATGAAGACTCGGAACCAATTGAACATTCGGATCATACCGGAATGACCGGCACAGGACGCGCAGTCCCCGACCTGGCGCGGCTCTCGTAGGGCAAAAAGAATCGCGGCCCCACTTGGGGCCGCGATCAGGGTCAACTCTTAATCAACTGCCAACCGACGCTCAGTTGCCGGCAGGTGCGGGTGTCTTCGAATCGTCTGCGGCCGGCGTCTCGGCGCCCAGCAGCGGCTCCAACAACGCAACCACCGCCGTGCCGCGCGGATCGGTCCGCTTTCGCGCCAACTGCAACGCGTTGAAGCCGCGATTGTCCTTGGCCCGAATGTTCGCCCCGGCATCAACCAGCGCCTTCACCTTGTCGACATCGCCGCCCGATTGGCCCGCTGCGGCCAGGAACGCCGTGTTACCGTTGCGGTCCACGTTCTCAATGTTGGCGCCGAGCTTGATCAGCACTTTGATCGCCTCCGGCTTGCCCATCGTCGCCGCTCGGATCAACGGCGTTGCGCCTTCCAGATGATCGGGGGCTTCGAGGTTCGCGTTCGCCTTCACCAGTGGCTCGATCGACTCAACATCGCCAACCGCGGCCGCCCAGATCAGCGGCGTCCAGCCCGTCATCAGGCCGACCGCCTCTACATCCGAGCCCGCGTCCACTAATTCCTGCACGCTGGCCGCGTCGCCCCGCATCGCCGCCCAGCTCAACGCTGTGCTGCCGATCGCGTCCTTGGTCGCCGTGCTCGCTCCGGCGTCAAGCAATACGCGAACCGCCTGGGCGTTCCGCGTCGTCGCCGCGTGCATCAATGGCGTCCGGCCTTGCTTGTCGGCCGTTTCCAGATCGGCCTTCTTGGTCGCCACCAGCGCCTTGATCAACTCCACGTTGCCGTGCTTGGCCGCCTGGCCCAGCAGCGTCAGGCCTGTGCTGTCCTTGAGGTTCACGTCCAGACCAGTATCAAGGCGCTTGATCACTTCCTCGTTGTTGCCTGCTTTGATCAGGTTCGCGACTTCGACTTCCGGCGTTGGCGCGACCGGCTCAGCCTTCAGCAGAGGATCGCCCTTCTTGGGATTGGGATCCAACAGTTCCTGCCCGAGCTTCTCCCGCTGGAGTTGCCGTTTTCTGAGCTGCTCCTTGGCAATCTCTTCCTGCGAGAACTTCATCGGAATCGCCACCCACGAGCACTTGGGATGGTCCAGATACACTTGCGCCTGCCGGGCCACACCGATCTCACGAAACTTCTCCCACGAAAACGTCAGCTCGTGCTCGACTTTCGACTCCTTGTCAAGCTCCGCCAATGCGGCCGGCGTCGCGCTCATCACCCGGAACGCCTGGCCGTCGATCGACTTCAGTTTGACCTTGCCGTCACCTGCCGGATCAAGCTCTGCCGGCTCGAACGTCACAAAACTGATTGCCTGCGCTTTGAGCTTCACGATCACGTCAGGCTGACCTTCGACGGTGAAGGTAACGGTCTTGCTATGGATTGGCCCAGGCCGTGTCCCGCCGCTCAGTTGCACATCAACAGCCAGTTTCTCCTTGGCCGGGATCACCGTGTTGGGCGAAAACTTCAGCGTCGTGCAGCCGCACCCCGCTTTGGCAGCGGTGACCGTCGCGGGTGTATCACCCGTATTGATGAGCGTCACCGTGCCGCGCTTGCTGTCGTTGGTCGGAATCTCGCCCAGGTCGACTTCGCTTTGCTCGGCCTTCACGATGAACAGCGCCGGATCAACCACCGGCTTTGCTCCATGCCCGCTCGGATCAGGCCTGGCCATCTCGCGGGTGATCACTTGTCCTTCAACATTGGCCCCCTCAGCGACGGTCGGCTTCACCGCTGGCTTTACGTCCACAGCCGTTGGTTGAAGGGCGGACTTCTCAGTCACAGCCCTTTCCACAGCCTTCTCAGTCGATGCAAAGCTCGGCGCGGCCGGCGCCTCCGCCTGCTTGGGGCTGGCCTCGGTTGGGTTCGAACTCGCCTTCGCATCCTTCTGCGGGCTCGCTTGCTTGACCTGAGCCGATGCCGATTCCGATCGATCGCATCCCGAAATGATCGATCCGGTCGCAGCGAAAACTCCCAACAGCACGATTGGTTTAATTGCTTTCATAAACATCTCCCGCCAAACGAACGGCTCCTTTGTCCTTCGATGATCCTCTATGGGCGACCCGGCCTCACCAGCAACCAACCGCGGTGCGAAACGGGCTTCAGTTTCTAGCCAAGGGGCGACATCCTACCCTACCTGGCCCACCGTCAAGAGCAACCGCCAGTTGAAATTTCAACGTCACTTCACCCAACCTATTGCTGTGAAAAATGTTCTTGTTGCCTATCTTCTCTGGTTCTTGGGCGGCTTTGGCGTTCTCGGACTTCACCGCTTCTATCTCGGACGCTGGATTACGGGCCTGATCTGGCTCTTCACCGGCGGCCTTTTCTTCATTGGAGCCATCATCGATTTGTTCCTCATCCCGGGAATCGTCAGAGTCGAAAACCTCACCCGGCAACTGCTCGCACATGCCAACCACCAGCCCCCAGCCGGCTTCATTCCCCGCTACCAAACCAACGGCTAACTTTTGCTTGCAATTCGCAGCGTTTCCACAATCTGTTTCCCGCTTTGTCTCGCATAGCGTATTGTCAACGCCATGAGCATTGACTCGCTTCCAGAGCACATCCGCCGCCCCCATGTGCGGCCTTACCAGCCGATTCCCCTTGTAAAAGATGGCAAGCAGTTCATTGCACTGCGCGATCCGGCCATGCTCAGTCAAAGGACCATGGTCGTCCCCGTCAACGTTTTGCCAATCCTCCAACTGTTCCGCGGCGATCGCCCGATCGATCAGATCGCCTCTCAAATCAATGGCCAGGTCAACCAGCTGATCGAGCTGGCGCGCGGACTCGACAACATCGGACTGCTCTGGGGTCCGACCTTCGAACATCTCGAAGAACAAGTTCAACAGAAAATCAAGACCCAGGGCGCGTTCCCCGCCAACGCTTCGCTCTCGCTCGGAACCACCGAGGCTGCCTGTCGCGAAGCGCTTGATGAATACTTCAACCAGACCGAAGACCCCGAAATCGATACCGTGCCCGTCGGCATCGTCGCCCCGCACCTCGATTACCAACGCGGCTGGCCCAACTATGCCGCCGCGTACTACTGCCTGCGCAACACGCCCGCGCCCCAGCGCGTGGTCATCCTCGGCACGAACCACTACGGCATGGGCGATGGCGTCGTACTCGCCGAGTACGGCTTCGACTCACCCATGGGCCGCTGCCCCGCCGACTCGCCAGTGATCGAGAGAATCGTCGCCGACCTGGGCCGGCCGATCGTCGTCGATCAACTCGACCATGTGCCCGAGCATTCGGTCCAGTTGCACATGCCCTGGCTGCAATACTGCTTCGGCAGCGTGCCGGTGATCGCCGCGCTCATACCCGATCCGCTCGCGCCCATGATTAAAGATGATGGCCAGCGGGCTACTGGCGAGCAGTTTGTCGCCTCGCTTAAGGACGCCCTCGAGCAGGTCGGCGGACGCACGCTCTTTATTGCCTCCAGTGATCTGAGTCACGTCGGCCCGCAATTCGGCGAGCCGCGGCCCGTCGATGAACGGCGGCGGTTTGATGTCGAGAAGCACGATCGCGACATGATGGCCAAGTTCATCAGCGGCGACGCGCAGGAGTTTCTGGCGGCCATGCGCTGGAGCAAGAACCCGACGCGCTGGTGCAGCATCGGGAACATGACGGCGATTTTGGAGTTGGCCCAGCCGCAGTCGATTGAGTTGATCGACTATCGCCAGGCCTACGACGAGAAGGGGATGGTGATGGTGAGCAGCGCGGCGATGGCGCTGATCTGAGCGGGGCGACATGACAGGATTGATTGGCCAAGAACAATTTGTTGCACGATTCGATCAATCGATTCCTCTCCTGAGCAATGCTTGATGTCCGCGCTCGCCACCAAGGTTCGTCCGAAACTCACACTCACGACCTTTGTAGCAATTGCAGCAATCGTCGGGCTCTTGGCCGGCATCGCCACGCGCGTGGCTGCGACTTTTGTTTTCCCAGATGGGCTTCCCGCTGAAGTGTTCCTCTGGTCAGTGTTCGTACTGGTTTTTGCCTTTGCCGCGTGGATGAGTACGCGCACTCACGGACGTCTTGGTCTCTTCCTATCTGGGTATGTTTCACGGCAGTCTTTCTCACGACGTGGGTCATGGCGTTTGCGTCAAGTACATCGGCCATGTACCTCGAGCGTGGATGGTTGGAGCACTCAAGCATGTTGGCCGCTGCTCTCATTGCTGCGGCTCTTGGTGGTTTGCTGAATTATCTCGTTGGCTTGCTTGTCGGCAGCTGCCTTTTCAACATTCGTGAACAAGACGGTCATGATGTTCAGCGTTGTTGCAATCGCTCTGACTTGGCATCATGTGAATCGTGTAGAACCGCTGCGTCGGTTTGTAAAACGGTTCATTG
Source organism: Phycisphaerales bacterium (assembly GCA_022616475.1). Taxonomy (GTDB): domain Bacteria; phylum Planctomycetota; class Phycisphaerae; order Phycisphaerales; family SM1A02; genus JAKEEP01. The sequence continues at coordinate 24,570 of JAKEEP010000069.1, forward strand.
CGGCCGATCACCAGAACTTCTGCTTCGACGAGGTCGTGGGTGCGGCACCGGCTGAGGAGATGGCCGTGATTGGCATTTGACTCTTGCTGAGCAACACAACCTTCCGCGATGGTCAAGGCCTCAAATCCTGCTGGACAAAATCAATGTCACCGGTCCATCGTTCACCAGCTCGACTTGCATCATCGCGCCGAAGATTCCCTTCTTCACCAACAGACCTTGCTCGTGCGTGAGCAGTCGCGCGACTTGCTCGTACAACTTCTCCCCCACTTCCGGGGGCGCGGCGTCGATGAAGCTCGGGCGGTTTCCCTTTGTGGCGTCGCCGGCGAGTGTGAACTGACTGATGAGAAGAATCTCGCCGGCGATGTCCTGAACCGAGCGGTTCATCTTGTTTTGGTCATCGCGAAAGATGCGCAGACGCGCGAGTTTGCTGGCCATCCATTTCGCGTCGGAGTCGGTGTCGCCTACTTGCACGCCCAAGAGCACGCAGAGGCCCGGACCGATCGATTGGTGATAGCTCTCGGCTTCGACGGTGACTGAGGCGCGCGAAACGCGCTGGATGACGGAGAGCATGGCGGGATGTTAGTGGTTCGTGGTTCGTGGTTCGTGGTCAAGCGATGTCCTGCCTGGCAACGAGCAACGAACCAGCGACAACAAACGACGAATCAAAGAAAAAGAGCCCGTCGCTGGTGACAGCGTAGACGGGCTCCTTGTGGGGGGGGTCAAGATGTGCGAGGCTAACCGCCTCTGCGGCAATTCTATTCGCAATCAAATCGGTAGAAGTTGCCTGATCGCTCCAATTATTGCACAAAACCCCGCGCAAGCAAGTCCCGCCAGAAATTCCACCGTTTATCCCCAATTTTGCGTGGCCTCGGGCGGTCTGCGTGGTTCTGGCCAGAGCAGCGAGTACCGCGCCACGCAATCCCTAGCCGTTCTTGAGCCGCTCAAGCACTGCTTTCATGTCGGACCAGACCTTTTGGCGGGTATCGGTGGTGTAGTTTCGCAGGATGTACGCGGGGTGAAAGGTCGGCATCACGGCGATGCGCAGCGGCTGCCTTGCGGCGGCCAGCAGATCGCCACCGCCTTCTTCGTACCAGGCCCACTGCCCGCGCAGCCGGGTGATACCTACATCTGTTCGAAGCAGCAGCTTGGCAGCCGGTCCCCCAAGTGCGACGATCACCTTCGGCCGGATGATCCGAATCTGCTGGGCCAGGAAGGTGCCGCACTTTTCGGCTTCGTCGGCAAGGGGGGTGCGATTGTCGGGCGGGCGCGATTTGAGCACGTTGGCGATATAGACTTGCTCGCGCTGCAGGCCCATGGCCTTGATGATGTCATCGAGCTTCTGACCGGCGCGGCCCACGAAGGGGCGGCCGGTGCGGTCTTCCTCTTCGCCTGGAGCCTCGCCGATGAACATCAGGTCGGCCGCCGGGTTGCCCTCGCCAAAGACGATGCGGGTGTGGTAGGAACTGGTGGTGCAATGGGGGCAGGTGTCCTGGTGGCGGATTCGAAGCTCTTCGAGAGCGTGCTGCTTTTCGGCGGCGCTGCCAGCCTGGTCAGGCCGATCCGGGGCGGCGGCCGGTTGCTCAGCGCATAGACCAGAAACCGGCTCAAAATCAACGCCGAGCAATAGGCTGGTGTGTAGGTGCTGGCGGGCGGCAGCGGCAATTTGGGCTGCATTGGCGCTCATCGTGGCATCATCCGCCCCGGCAGCCATCGGGGCCAATGGCGATGGCTAGTTCGGCAGGTAATCCACCGCCTCTCAACCAGTTGCGCAAATTCTGCCGTGAAAATGCGCGAATGTTCCGGAAAAAACGCCCTTCGGAACGGAAAAAGGCAAGATGGCTGATCCAGTCGCGTTTTTCCGGCGTATTTACAAAATACTGTTGCGTTTGCACATCATTTGGCAACAATGCTGTGCGCTCCGGGAGGGGCGGGAAAGACTCGCATACCTGGGGTCTTTTAAGGAAAAATCATGACTGTCGTTTCGAAAATATCGAGTCTGCAAGCGTACAACATGCTCCTGTACAAGAACGCCGTCCACCCGGAGTTTTTCCCGATTTCTGGGCGCCGGCGGATCGAGCATGGCGAATACGACTTTGAATCGTGGATCTTTCGTGGCGGGCATGTCTTGCGCTTCGAATTCGACAGCGTGGTAGCCACCGAAGTGGTCACCGACCGCAACGACGGCCTACCCGACCGCGGTCTGGCTGCGACCCTGCCGTGCGCCGGCGAGAAGGACCACGAGACTGATTTCGGGGACCATATCACGTACATGGCATCGGTCCAGACCGAGACTCTCTCCGACCACCTTTACATCAGCACCTACAACGAATTGGTGGAGCACGGCCGGATGTGCGAGGGATTGATGTCGGTTTGGGCCGACGAGCTTGGCCGGAACAACCTCTCAATGATCGACATGCAGCGGTTCAGCGATCAGGTGCATGTGCAGGCCTATCACTGCCGCAGCGATTGTGGGTTGGTGCTTCGCACCCAGACCATCTTCCAGATCAAGGCAGACTGAGGAACTGTGTAGAGTAGATGATGACTCGGGCACTGGTCTGGGCCTAGCGCCCCGACCGGTGGCACCCTCAACAGAGCCAGATAATCTCCAAGACAAGACCGGGGTCGGGGGGCCTAGTCGGCGGTGTCGAGGGCGGCCGAATCGGCGGATGATGTCTTTGTGCGCGTGCTGGTGGGAACTGCGGCACGAGCGGCCTCTGAATCGGCCCGCCAGATCTCCTGCATGTCTTGGCCATCGCTGGCTCGGCGCATGAGAAGGTACATGATCGTCGCAGCCCCAAACGAATAGGCGATGACGTACGCGCCAATCAGACTCACAACCAAGGCCTGCCAAAAGGCAATTCCCGCGCCGGCCCACCGGCTATGCCAGGGGCCGGGCACTTCCGGCGGCGGTTGTAGGAACTTGAAGTTGTCTACCCCAGCGACGATCAGGGCCGGATTGTTGGTCCAGTAGCCAAAGAGCCACTTGGTTACGTTCAATGTCAGAGAGGCGACGACGCTGACGACCATGAAACCCAACGCCAGACCCACAAGCGCGATCACCCAATAGCACAACAGGTGAAGTGGACGGCTAACGACATAGGCGTAGGCCCGCTGCATGGCATCGGCGCCATCGCAGTTTTCGCTGGCGACAGCGGGCAGGAGCATTGGAAAACCGAGCCAATAGCCGAGCAGAAGGAAGGTGACCAGGAACCCCACAAGCAACGCCAAGCCGTAGATCAAGCCGCCAATCACATCGAGGACGGGCACCTCCATGAGCAGACCCATCATGACGATGGCGACGGCGAGCACAGAGGCAATCATCAGTGGAAGAATGATCGCCCACACCAGGCGTCCCCAACGCGAAATCGCGAAATCGATCGCCTCGCGCATGCGAAGCTGCTCACCGGCGGCAAAGTGAAGGGCCGCCATGCGCGAGAGCGCGCCGCCTCCGATAGCCAGCACAGCCACGAAGACCAAGCCATAGAAGATCGCAAACCAGGTTTGATTGGTCCAGAGGAGCCGGGGCGTGTCAACGAAGAGACGCACGGCTCCTTCGGCGACTTTTGTCGGATTGAGCTCGAAGATGGCCCAAACAATCTTGTCGAACTCAGCAGAGACGTGCATGACAGTCGCCTCAAAGTCGCCGCGAGGCCTGGTGTCTGTGATTGGGTGGATCACGCTGTCGTACCGCGCATCGATCCGTTTGATTGCATCGTCGGAGGTAAGCGGCTGACGCTCAGCCTCGTATCCGCGGCGGATGGCGCGCAGCGCCTCGTCGGTATCAAGCTCATCGGCACCCAGCTCATTGGGAGCGAACGCTCGCATTCCATCGCGCAAGGCTTCTTGATGCACTTGTTGATCGGCCACGGTGGCGCGGGCTTCCAGACCACTGGTGGGGTGAACGTTGGGCTGGGTGACTGCATCCCAAAGGCGCCCCATCGCGACCAGAGCGATCACCATGAAGAGCGCGATGATCAGTCGGGAAGGCCCGAAGGCCCAGGTCACAGCGCGGAAGATTTGCGGGAAGAGGAAGACCTGGCCGAACTCGACCCCGTCAACGATCAAGCGCTGTTTGGTTTCCGGCACGGCGTTTCCTCCACACGATTGAGTTCGGCCTGCGGTCGTTGGGCCAAATGCTAACAGAAGGGCAAGTTCGCGCGAAGCGGCCGGCCGCACTTGATGCCGCGGTGGCTGGATGCCATGATGCCGTCTTTCATATCGCATTGACGCCATGACGCCTCAATGTCGTTTCTTCAACGAATCGAAAGACGAGGACCACCATGGCCTTCAAACTTCCCGATCTGCCCTACAAGTACGACGCACTGGAGCCGCACATCGATGCCAAGACGATGGAGATCCATCACGGCAAGCATCACGGCGCGTATGTGACCAACCTGAACAAGGCGATCGAAGGCAAGCCCGATCTGGAGAAAATGCCGATCGAGGAACTGTGCCGAAAGATCGAGAAGGTTCCGCAGGACATTCGCACGGTGGTGCGCAACAACGGAGGCGGGCACTACAACCACAGCATGTTCTGGACGGCGATGGCCCCGGCTGGAACCAAGGGCGGCGGAGGCGGCATGCCCACCGGTGCGCTGCTGGAAGCAATCAAGAAGACCTTTGGGTCATTCGATCAGTTCAAGGCTCAGCTCGGCGATGCGGGAATCAAGCGCTTTGGATCGGGGTGGGCCTGGCTGGGTGTTGCGAATGGCAAGCTGGTCATCGCCTCGACGCCCAACCAGGACAATCCTCTGATGAAGGGGGTGGTGGAGAACGCCTTCGAGCCGATTCTGGGATTGGATGTCTGGGAACACGCCTATTACCTGAAATACCAGAATCGGCGGCCGGACTACATCACCGAGTGGTGGAACGTGGTGAAATGGCCGGAAATCGAAGCGCGGTACGCCAAGCTGATGTGACGAGGCGCGATTAGTCGGCATTTCCTAGTTGCCAGTTTGTGAACGGCGGCTCGAATAGGCGATGCCGTTGCTCGCACGCCTGAGGGGATCGAGTTCGCATGCAGAAGCGCCGTTGCCCGAACCGTCGGGTCACCGACGTGCATCACGACTGGCGAACATCCCGATTCTGCAGGCTGGCGTGCAGTCGATGCGGGATGTTCGTGCCGCACTGATCGACCGCTGGCTCCGCATCAACACGTGCGGGTCGGCGGTTGCGCCAACGTCGAGCGCGCAGGGCGATGCGGTTTTTTATGAGCCGACCGATTACCGCCTGTTGCAAAAGTACATCAAGCCGCTGGGCCTCAAAGGAGACGATGTGGTTTTTGATGTGGGGTGCGGCATGGGTCGAACGGTATGCATTCTTGCGCGCCGAACAATCCGTAAATGCGTCGGAATCGAGATTGACCCCTTGCTTGCCGAATGCGCCAGGAGCAATGCCGTAACGCTGCGCGGGCGGCGGGCCACCATCGAAATCCGCCTGAGCGACGCAGCCGTGGCCGACTATTCTGACGGAACGGTTTTCTGGTTCAACAATCCGTTCGGGTCGAAGACGATGGAGGCGACGCTTGAGCGCATTGAAGAGTCGCTGAAGGTGCAGCCGCGCCGCATACAGATCGCGTACGTTTATCCGATTCACGAGCGGGTGCTCTGGAACTGCTCGTGGCTGCGATGCGTGAATCGACTGCGGCCGCTGCTGTACAGCACATCGCAAGCGGTGTACTGGACCAACTATTTTTTCGCGAGCGTCGGCGGGTGATCGAGGCGCCGAGAAGGCGGAAGAGGGAGAGGAACGAAGGCAAGGCAAGTCCACAGATCTCGCAGGTGGCGCGGATGGACGGACTTCAACATGCGCCATTGGGCTGTGATATATGATTCTTGGGCACTCTCAGCGCGGGCTCCGTAGTGTGCACGACGGTTGGTTGTTTGATGGGTCGATGGCGGGGTGGCTTCGGATTGGGGTTGACGGCCGTAGTTGACCCCGGGGTTTTTACCGATATTGTGTTAGCCCGCCTCAATTTGGTTTGGGAGGCGAAATTCCCCTATAGCTCAATCGGTAGAGCGGCCGGCTGTTAACCGGCAGGTTGCTGGTTCGAGTCCAGCTGGGGGAGCTTCTTCAAGGGCCTCGGAACGAGGCCCTTTCTCGTTGACGGTGACCGGTCGGAGAAGTTGGCGCAGAACGCTCGCAATTCGCGGGCATTTGCGCGTGGTGCCAGTCTCACGGCGCTCTCGGTTCCGAGACTTCATTTCTGCCTTGCGGTCGCCACCCCGAGGGTTCCAACAGCGGTCTGACGGTGAAGTCTCAAAGTCTCATACTCTCTTGGTTTACGCGGCGTTCCCGTGAACGCGGTGTTGCCTTCGGACACCGTGTCGGTTCATCACCGTTTCGCGTATTCAGAGAATGACGGCCCGCCGCTGCGGCGGGCTCCCATCAACGCCAGACGCGATGCCGAGCGCACAGCGCACGTCCGCGTGGGCGCATGACCCCTTCCACAAAGGGCGTGCCCATGCTTCAGGACGTTGCGCTCACTGACGACATCGTGCATCCAGTGCCGGACACGCCGGCAAGTCCGGCCGAACGACTCGATGCCATCGCCACGATTCTGGCTGCGGGCGTTCGTCGCCGCCGGCGACAACTCGCGGTTTGTTGCCCAAATATCGCGCCTTGTGGCGGCACTCAAACTGGACTTGATCTTCCGGCCAGCCCTTGCCCTGATGGGTCCGCGGGTTGACGCACCCGAGAACGGAGAACCATATGGCGATCGATGTGAAAGCCGCCGAACGGGCCTTGAGCCAGATGACCGTGCCGCAGTTGCAGCGGCGCTACGCGGAGCTGTTCGGTGACGAAACCAGAACCCACCACAAGACGCTGCTCATCAAACGCATCCTGTGGCGCATGCAGGCGCTGCGCGAGGGTGATCTCTCGGAGCGTGCACCGCAGCGGGCGCGAGAGCTGGCCAATGATGCGGATCTTCGTCGCGGCCCGCCGCAGCGGACAACCCCCGCGTCCGTGCCGGGCGACACCGTCGTGCACGCTCGGATTGAGACGCTCAGCGACGCTCGACTGCCAGCACCGGGAACACTGCTTCGTCGCGAGTACAAGGGCCGCGCGATTCTGGTCCGCGTCTTGCCAAGAGGCTTCGAGTTCGATGGCGAGGTGCATAGGTCGCTCAGCGCCATCGCGGCCAAGGTGACCGGTTCGCACTGGAACGGATATCGCTTCTTCGGGCTGGTGCAGACCGGCAAACTGGAGGATTCATGACAACGATGGAAAAGCCAACGAAACGATCTGCCGTGGCTACGGTGCGGTGCGCCATCTACACGCGCAAGAGCACCGAAGAGGGACTGGAGCAGGAGTTTAACTCGCTGGATGCCCAGCGTGAAAGCGCCGAGGCATATGTCGCCAGCATGAAGCACGAGGGATGGATCGCAGCGCCGGATCGATATGACGACGGCGGCTACACCGGCGGCAACATGGAGCGCCCGGGCGTCAAGCGGCTCATGGCCGATATCGAGGCTGGGAAAATCGACTGCGTCGTGGTCTATAAAGTCGATCGGCTGAGCCGGTCGTTGCTGGACTTCGCGCGGATGATGGGCGAGTTTGACAAGCGCCACATCTCGTTCGTCTCAGTGACGCAGCAGTTCAACACCACCCAGTCAATGGGTCGGCTGACGCTCAACATCCTGCTGTCGTTCGCCCAATTCGAGCGCGAGATCATCTCGGAGCGCACCCGCGACAAGATCGCGGCCTCCAAGCGTAAAGGCATGTGGTTCGGCGGCAAGCCGATCCTCGGATACAACATCGCCCCCAAGTCTGGCGGAGGCAGTAGATTGGTGGTCAACGACGCCGAGGCCGAGCGCGTCCGCGAGATCTTCCAGTTGTACCTAGAGCATCGCTCGCTCACCAAGGTCGCCCGAATCCTCAACGACCGCGGTTGGCGCACGAAGCAGTGGTCAACCCGCAAAGGCAAGGCGGTGGGCGGCCGGATGTGGGACAAGCACGTTTTGATCAACGTGCTCACCAACCCGGCGTACCTCGGCAAAGTCCGACACAAGGCCGACCTGTTCCCCGGCGAGCACACGGCGATCGTGGATGAGGGACTCTGGAAGCAGGTCTACGGCATCATCAAGCACAATGGCCGGACTGGCGGAATGCACGTGGGCAACCAACACGGCGCGCTGCTCAAGAGTCTTCTGCACTGCGGCCCGTGCGGGCACCTGATGGGGCACACCTACAGCGTCAAAGACGGCAAGGCCGCGTACCGGTACTACGTCTGCTACGTGGCGCAGAAGCAGGGCTGGCACGCTTGCCCATCCGGTTCGCTGCCAGCAGAGCAGATCGAGCGGCTGGTGGTTGATCGCATCAAGCACATCGGCAGTGATCCAGCGCTACTCACGGCGACGTTCCGCAAACTACAGGAGGGTGTTCGCCAGCAAATGGCGCAGATCGAGTCGGACCAGTCGCTGGTGGAACGCGAGATCAGGAAGATCGCGGCGGATATTCGCAAAACCGCGTCGACCGCCGGGAGCGATGCCCACGCCGCAGCGCGCCTGGCCGACCTGCACGACCGGCTTGCAAAAGCCCAGGAACGGGCGCGCGACCTCCACGCCGATGCCGAACGAGTCCGTGAGGAGTTCATCGGCAAGGGCGAAGTCGCCCGCGCGCTGGGTGAATTCGACCAGACGTGGGAAGTGCTGCGCCCGAAGGAGCAGGTCGCTTTGCTGCGGGCGCTTGTGAAGCGAATTGAGTACGACGGCGGCAAGAAGACCGTTTCGATCACCTTCCACCCGGCCGGTTTGCGATCGCTCGGACAGGTGCCCGTGGCGGCAGAACAGGAGGCGGCATGAACGAGCTCAACGAAGTCACGATCGAGTTCCCGGTCCATTTCACCCGCGGAGCGGGCGGGCGCAAGGACCTCAACACGGGCATCGCGCCCCCGGAACCCCCGACGGAAGCGGGCCGGGTACCCCGTGTCGCCCGGTTGATGGCCTTGGCGATCCAGTTCGCGGAACTCGTCCGTCGCGGCGAAGTCGATTCCTACGCCGACCTGGCCCGACTCGGGCACGTCACCCGCGCCCGGATCACGCAGATCATGGATTTGCTCTGTCTCGCGTCCGACATCCAGGAGGAGATACTGTTCCTGCCGCGCGTCGAGCGGGAGCGGGACGCGGTGAGCGAGCACGAACTCCGACCGGTCTGCGCCGTCGCGCACTGGCGGGAGCAGCGAAAGCGCTGGCGTAGCCTCCGCGAGTCCCGTGGCGGCCAGCGCCGCAAACATGACAAACAAGCGTGACTTCGCGCTGGGAGCCGGGCGCGGTTCGCCACCGGGTGTTGGATCAGCGCCGCGATTCGCGCGGTCCTCAGGCGGCTTCGACGGTCGTCTCCGTCCGGCGGTAGACATAGACGAAGTGCGCGGCCGCATCATTGCTCGGGATAGACCCGCCTTGGCAGCCCAACGTGCGCTGGAGCGCGATCATCGTGGCGTAGGCGGCGCGGTCCGATCCCGCATCGACAGTGGCGTACTTGCCCATTCGCCGGTCCACGCCGTGGTTATGGAACAGGCGCTGCTCGGTGTCGGCTGCGACGCCGACGTGCCATCTGCCATAGTCGCTGCCGCAGGCATCGATGTACTTCTTGATCTTGTTGTAGGCGCTGGCGTTAACGTTCATGCCGGTTCCACTCAGATGGGAATGCGGAGCGGCCTGTCACACATTCCGGCGGGAAGTGCTCGCTCCACTACCTGAATACGCAATCCATCGCCCAGTACGACGACGATCAGTCGAACACAACCCGCAGGAGTCAGTCAACCGCATGCACGGGAGTGCGGGACGTGGGCTTGGCGACCGCTGCCTGCTCTAATATCTGACCGTGGACCAGACATCGCGCGATTTCGATTTCTACTACAACCTGCTTGGGCCGCTCTTCGCAGGCAAAGGCGTCGATCCGCTGGAGTACGCGTGCGCGCTCTTGCGGGTTGACGGATTGGAGGACAAGGGCTGGGACACGCTGGCAGAATCGTTCGACACCCTGCGCGACCTCACGCACCTCGCGGATGTCAATTTGCCCGCCGAGACATTCCCTGATGCCGAAAAGACCCGGCTGCGTCTGCACCTGATCTCGTACGCGCATCTGGTCGAGTGCGATGCGCCCTACGACATCCTCGCCAACCTGTGCCGTGTGAAGGCTGGCCTGCCCTCGAGCATTCGGCCGTTCTGGGATGAGGCCGAATACCAGCGCCGGCAGAAGCAGGCGGCCAAGAACCCCGGCAAGTTGCCGCGCGAAGCCAAGCCGCCCTCACCTTCGAGCAAGATACGCGCATTCAAGGCGCTGGCGCATCGCGCCGGCGTGCCGGACGTCGGCGCGGCCTTCGACGATTTCTACTTCCCTGTGATCCGCAACGCGATCGACCACTCCGACTACATCATCCACGGCGACGAGTTCCGGATGCGCAAGGGGCAGTTGCTGACCGTAGATGCGACGCCCGTCGAATCATCCATTGTGCCGCTCCCGCGATTGCGGGCGATTATTGACCGGTCCTATGCCTTCTACAACGCGTTCTTCACCCTGCACGAGCAGATGCGGCGTTGGTTCTCGACGATGAAGGGCAAGGCCATCCCGTACGACCTCCGGCTGAAGGGGCTGTTGGAGTTCCTGGTGGATGACGCGGGGCTACTCTGCGGCTGGAAGGTTCACTGGCCCAATGGAACGGAGTCGAGCTATCGGAGAGACTCCGATGGTTCCCATCCACTGAACATCCATCCCCACATCGACGAACCGATAGGGATGTTCGTGGGCGAATACCACAAGGACCATGAACCCTTCTCGCGGCTGGTGCCGCGCGGGGAGCAGCCCGCCTACACGCCCGCGGCTGGGGCGACCGAACCACTGCGCTGGCCCGAAGATGCGGCGATTCCAGTTCCGAAAGTCGAAGCCGGTTGAAGGCAACACCTCGCACCGCGGTGGTGGATGAAGCTTCGCGGCCATCGACAACGTTGCAGTGTCTGTCGCCATTGAGGAGCACGCATGCAATACAGCCGATTCGCAACAGACATGAAGCCGTGGTGTGTGTGGGACTGGGATCTGAAGGAACAGACCACTACCTTCCTCAAGACATTCGACGCCACATACTTTGAGTACCTCGCCAACCTCCACGCCGAGCGGCTCGAAGGCGACGATGCCCGTCACGCCGCCACGGCGGTGCGCACGACCTATTGCCATGCGATGGAAACGCTCTTCGCCTTGCTCGGCGCGATCGTGCAGGCGCCGGACTGCATCCCCGGCTGGATACAGAAGTACCGCCCGGAACACCTGGATCAACTGGTCGAGAAGATCAGCAAGGGTCGCGAGGTGTACTCGAAGGTCCGCGCTGAGCGGCTGACGTGGCAAACCCTCGCCGAGATCACCTTGCGATGCCTGTCGCTCTCAGACAAGGACAAGGAGCGGCGGATCAAGGAGGGATTCGGCCGCTTCTGGAGCCGCCTCGCGCAAGAGTTTCTGAGCGATGAGATTCGTGCTGAATACAACAGCATCAAGCACGGGTTCCGCATCGGCTCAGGCGGGTCATGGATTGCGATGGGCGAGGAAGAGGTGCCTGGCGCGCCATGCCCACCCGAGAAGATGCAGGTGGTGGGCGGTAGCGAGTTCGGCAGCACGTTCTTCGAGCCGAAGGAGCTGCTCAAGCACAACCTCCGGCTCGTGCGCCGATCCGTGAATTGGGACCCCTTCGTTCTATGCGGGCGGATACGCCTGATCTCGCTGTCGCTCCGCAACCTCGTCTCCTTCCTCCTGATCGGGCACGGCGCGCACGCATCGAGCGCACAATTCCGATGGCCGGAGGAACTGGATCATTTCGACGAAGTGTGGCACGGCCCATCGCTTCACACGTCTTCGTTTTCCAACATCATCGAGTTGAAGGATATCAAGCCGCAGAGCGCCGACGAGATCCTCGCCGTGTATGCGCGCCCGACTGAACCCGGCGAGGGAAACGCGTGACTCGAAACCGCTGCTATCCGATCTCCTGTGCTACGTTCGCCGCAGCATGCCCTCGGCTGCTGCTATCCTCACCGCCATGACCCATCAGCGGAGCCACAAGCATGGCCGAATCTGAGCCGAAGCGCCTTTGTGCTGGCCGCGCCTTCATGGAAGCGGTTCAAGGCGATCCCGAGGCGATGGCTGCCCTTCGGCGAACACAGGAGCGACTGCGGGCGTTCGCCGAGCACCAGCAGCAGCTGCCGAACAGCGCTGCGCTCGTGCGTCGCGCGCTGGAGATTATCGCAGAACAGCTTCGGGAAGCGCACGCGGCACTTGATGCTGCGCATGCTGAGGCTGCCGAGCTGATGGCCGATCTCATTCGCGGCGCGCTCGATGACATGAACTCCCGGCTCCAACAGGCCGGATTCGAGCCGTCCGGGCGCGATCTGGAAGCATGGGAGCACCTGGCGCGGATGGTCGAGTGCGAGCCAACCGCGATGACGCTTGGAGATATTTTCAACTGGGCGATTGCCTGGGCGGATCGGGAGAAGATGCGAGCGCGGATTGGTGCGTCAGTCCAGAAGCCGAGCAAGCGACAAGCATCCGGCCTGACCGGCGAGGCCCAGGCCGTGGCGCTGCTCGTTCAGCACCCGGAGTGGACTGACAGCCAGATCGCCGAAGCCGTTGGATGCGCACGAACCAGTCTTTATCGCTGGCCGAAGTTCACGATCTCCCGCGCTGCTCTCGAACAGGGCCGCGGCGGGATCGCCACGGGACGCAAGGATGCCCAAACAGGTGATCTCGAAGCCTGGGACGAGGACGAGGATCAGGATGACTAGGCGACAATCTTTGCGACACGTGGGATGAGAAGACCCCGGAATCCCGGGGTCTTTGTGTTTCTGTCGCGCGACTTCCTTGCGACACCGGCCCAGCCTCCAGAAGGAGGCATGGTCCGATGCCGAAGCAACAACCGACAGTCCCCGATGAGCCTTGGCGCGATTCACCGGCCGGCTGGTTCGTCGTGCTGGAACGCGCAAGGGAGACCAACGACTACGAGGCTGCCGGGCGGGCGCTGCGAGAACTTCGACGCCTTGGCGTGATCGTGAAGTACCGCCCACGGAAACGCCGCCCCGACCCGCTGAATACGACGCGGAAGGAGACCGGCGATGCGTGATGCCGCAGCGGTCTCAATCAGCGCGCCTCCTATCGAGCGCCGTACTTCGGTCGTCCGTACTTGGCGGGCGCTGACCGGTGAGGAGCGGCGGCTCGTCGAGTTGATGCGACGGATCGCGTTCGGCAGGATCGAGCGGCTGTGCGTGATAAATGGCTCGCCGACATTCGAACCCATGCCGCGGATCGTGCGCGAAGTGAAGCTCGGGCATGAGCGAACAAGCGGCGCGATCGCCCCATCAGTGGACTTCACGCTCAAACAGGCAGTTATCGAACTGCTCGCTGAACTACAGGCGATCGGCGATGGCGTCGTCGCATTGATCGAAGTTCGGCACGGCTTGCCATGCCGACTGGTTCTGGAGGAGGCCGGCGATGTGTGACTTCCAGACAGCAGACTCACCGTGGCAAGGGTTGGACCTCGATCACGCGAGAGCGGTCGCATACAGGCAGGCACGTGCGATCGCCGGGAATGGAGCAACGAGGGAGGACGTTTGCGACCTGCAGAGCGACCTGGTACTCGCGGCTCTGGAGCGATGGCCGCGATTCGACCCGTCTCGCGGCCGGGCACGGGCGTTCACATCTGTGTGCATCAGCCGCGCAGGCACATCCATGTTCCGTGCGCGCAGCGCCGCGAAGCGTGGCGGCTGCCAGAACACGCTCAGCCTCGACCAGATGGTGCAGGCCGGAACGGAGCCGAGGATTCGATTCGCCGCCCCGTCACGTGATCGCGACCGAGTGCGTGATGTGGACCTTTCGCACGATGTGTCCACGGCGATAGCGGTATTGCCGCCGGACCTGCGGGCCACTTGTCAACGTTTCCTGATGGGCGCTTCTGACCCAACCTCACCGCGCCGCACCCCGCGACTCGGCAACGTGGCGGCGCGTCTGCGGGAGCACTTCGAGCCTCTCGGACTCAAGGAGTATGTGTCATGACTTCCAGCAATGAGCATGGATCGCTCTCGCGTCACGATGGTCGCTCACCCTTGGCACCGAGACCGACTGTGATGGCGTCAAGGAACGGAGCGCCGGCTGGCCGAACACCTCGGCGCATACCGCCCCTGCCGGTCGTGCGGCCGCAACAGCCCATTCCGCCGCAGTCGCCCGCCGGCACAAACCAGCCCCCGACCTCGACTGCCTCCGGGGGCGGGGATTCCGGGGGCTGGGGAGGCAGGCGGCTTCCGCGACTCTACTTCGCCGGCAAGATCGGTCACACCGATTGGCGGCACACGCTCGGCGCTGACCTGTGGGACGGAGAGTTCGGTGAGCCGATTCGATGCGAGCGGTTCATCTACTGCGGTCCGTTCTTCGTGGCCTGTGATCACGGATGCTCGCATGGCGATTGCACGCACGGCCTGGGCCACGGCTGCGGAACGATTCGCGTGCCGCCGCGATGGCTCATCCCATCGTTGTGCCTGGAGTGGATTCGCCGGTGCGATTTGTTCTTCGCGTGGATCGATGATCCGACCTGCTACGGCACGCTCGTGGAGATCGGCTGGGCCCAGTTGATGCGGAAGCCCGTCTACATCGGATTCAAGTTGTCGTGTCACTATTCAGAGATGTGGTTCGCGGCGATGGGGCCGCGAACGGTCGCCCGCATTCATACCAACGCTGCCGAGGCACTCGAACGGGCGCTCGCTTACGGAGCCGCCACGCTGTGACGCTGCAGACAGCGATGTCGTATCGGCAGGCGGGCCTCTGCGTGCTCCCAGCGCGCGGCGACGAGAAGCGGCCGGCGGTCGCCACGTGGAAGGACTATCAGCGACGGCTTCCGACCGATGACGAGCTGCAGTCGTGGTTCGGCCCCCGGAACTCCCGTAACCCGCAGAACGACACCGCGCTGTGCATCGTCGCCGGGACCATCTCCGGCAATCTGGAGATGATCGACTTCGACCTTGGCGGAGAACTATTCGATCCGTGGGCGGAACTGGTCGAGGCAGAAGCGCCTGGGCTGTTGAGCCGACTCTTCACCGAGCGATCGCAAGGCGGCGGGCGGCACGTGGTGTACCGCACAGAACATGCGGTGAGCGGCAACCTCAAACTTGCGCAGCGCGTGGTCGTTGCTCCGTCAGCCGACCCGGTTGCCATCGCTGGCAAGCAGTTCGTTCCCCGGCGCGTGGATGATCGCTACGAAGTGCTCATTACGCTGATCGAAACCCGGGGCGAAGGCGGCGTGTTCCTCTGCCATCCGACTCCCGGATATCAGGCGCTCCAGGGTGAACTCACAGCTTTGGCGGTGCTTTCGGAACACGAACGCGACGTGCTGTTCGCCGCCGCTTGGTCGTTGAACGAACACGTTCCAGAGCCGATCGCGGCAAGTACTGAAGATGGCATTTCTGTGGCGGGTGCCGGGGCGCGACCCGGTGACGACTACAACCGCAGCGGCAACCCGAAGGAGATGCTTCTCCAGCATGGCTGGTCTGTGGCGCGAACTTCCGGGGGCGGGGGAAACGAGTATTGGCGTCGGCCGGGCAAGGACCGTGGCTGGAGCGCCACCCTCAAGGCAGGTGTTCTCTATGTCTTCAGCAGCAACGCGCCGCCGTTCGAGCCCAATCGCGCCTACTCACCATTCGCCGTGTACGGGCTGCTTGAGCACGGCGGCGACTTCGCCAAGGCGGCCTCGGCGCTGCGAACGCTGGGATACGGCAAGGCACTGTCGGAGAATGTCGCTGTCGATCTCACCCAGTTCCAAACCAGTAATCCGCGGCCGGAAGCATCGCCCACAGCCGGTGCTTCGGCGTGGCGACCATTTCCTACAGATGCCCTGCCCGAGCCGGTTGCGACGTATGTGCAACAAGCCGCGCAGGCCGCGATGCTCGATGACGCGACGATCGCCGTGCCGATCCTCGGTGCGCTCGCAGGCGCGATCGGAAATGCCCGGCGTGTGCGTCTGAAGAATGGATGGAGCGAACCGTGCATCGTGTGGGCGGCGATCTCGATGCGATCAGGCGACGGCAAGTCGCCGGCGCTGGACGCCGCCACGCGCTTCGCGCGCGATGAGCAGCTTCGTGAACTGGAGCGGTACAGGCAGGAAACGGCCGAATGGGAGAAGGCCGCAGCGCAGGCCCAGGCGAACGGTGAAGAAGAACCGCCCGAGCCGCACCCGCCGAAGCGCGTCCTGGCCAACGACACCACCATCGAAGCGCTCGTGAAGATGCTCGCCGAGCAGCCGCGCGGCATCCTGCTGGAACGGGATGAACTCGCCGGCTGGCTGGGTTCGTTCGATCGCTATGCTCGTGCCTCCGGAGCCGATCGGCCGTTCTGGCTGGCCGCCCACGGCGGACGACCTCATATCGTCGATCGCAAGACCAGCGGCACGCTGATGGCACCATCATGCGCCGTGAGCATCGTCGGCGCGATCCAACCCGGCATCCTCGAGGCCCAAGTCACGCAGCAGGATCGCGATTCGGGTCTGTTGGCCCGACTGCTCCTGGCCAGTCCGCCGGTGCCCGAGCAATCGTGGACCGAGGCCGAGGTCGATGGATCAACCCTGAATGTGATGGAGGGGGTGTTTCGCTGGCTGTTCGATCTGGACATGTTGCGCGCCGAGAAGGGTCCCGAACCAATCGATATCCCGTTGTCGCCCGAGGCGAAGAAGATCTGGGTGCCGTGGTTCAACTCGGCCAAGCGGCGGCAGCGCACGACGGCTGACGATGACATGCACGCGGCGTGGTCGAAACTCATCGGCTACGCGGCCAGGCTGGCCCTGATCTTTGAACTGGTCGAGCGGGCGAACACGGTCGTGAGTGCGGCCGAGGCCCCCCGGCCGTTCGATGCCGCCATTCTTGCCGGTGCCGGCGACATTCGGGCGTCGGTTCTCGACGCGGCGATCATGGTCGTGGAGTGGTTCGTGGCCGAGGAGGAACGGCTCTACTCGCGCCTCTGTGCCGATGAACAGGACCGTGATCTGGATGACCTGATCGTCTGGATCGAACGCAAGGGTGGGCGTGTCACCGTCCGCGATGTCACGCGCGGCCCGCGTCGTTTCCGCGGGAAGGCCGGCGATGCGTTCGCGGCGCTCGATGGGCTGGTCAAGCAGGGACGGGGCACATGGCAGGAGCAGCCGCCGACGGCTTCCGGCGGTCAGCCGACGCGCGTGTTCGCGCTCAACGCTTCTGAGCATGTCGAGGCAAGCAATCCTGAATCCGTGGCGACGCAACCTCCGTGATCGGTGACGGAACCTCCGTTTTGGCATGCGCCAGCGGGGTTGTGTCGCCATGTCGCCAGTCGCCAGTGGGAAGAAGAGAGAGAAGGAACGGAAAGGAATGGATGGTTGCGATGTTCCTCTTCTTCCTTTCTATATGTTCCTTCTCCCCTTGGCGACATGGCGACAGGCGACAGAACCCGGTTCTTGGTGGTGCGAGCGTGGGTTCCGTCGCCGGACGAGCAGGTAGCGTCGCCAGCCCGCGGAGGAATCACCGCCCCAGGGGCCGCGCGTGCTGCGTTGGGTCCACCCACCGCGCAAGTGAGTGAAAAGAAAAACCGGACAGCGCAAATGGCTATAGGTTTGACCTTTGTGGTCAGCGCAGTGAAAACGGGATGCCTCGAAGCAGTGGCGTGAGGCAGCCGCAATGCGTTGCCAGCCACGTACAGGAGGTCATCCCGATGGCACAATCGTACTCGGCACGGACGTTGAGTTCGGTGAATATTGCGAGCCTGGCGCAGGGACGCGACGGCCAGGCGGTCGTGATCGGCGTGGACGTCAGCAAGGCGGAGCTGCGGCTGGTGCCGCGCTGGGCCGACGGTGAGTTTGCGCGGCCGGTCCGTGTGCGGCAGCCCAGCGAGATCGGACAAGGCGTGGGTCTGCTGCGCGAGCTGGGCAGGGATCGTGAACTCATCGTGGCGATCGAGCCGACCGGCCGGTACGGCGATGTCTTCCGGCAGGCATGTCATCGCGCGGGGATCACCGTGCATCGCGTGAGCGCGAAGGTCTCGCACGACTACGCGGAAGTGTTCGACGGCGTGCCCAGCCAGCACGACGGGAAGGACGCGGCGCTGATTGCGGAACTCGCCGCGATTGGGAAGAGCCGGCCCTGGCCGTGGCCGGAACCTGACGGCTGGGAACAGCGGCTGTCGGTGTGCGCGGCCCTGGGCGATGCGTACCAGCGACAACGGATCGCATGGATGAATCGCATCGAGGCCTGGCTGGCAGCGCACTGGCCGGAAGTGCAGGAGCACCTGTGGCTGACGAGCGCGACGCTTCCACGAATCCTGGCGCGCTATGGCAGCCCGCGCGCGTTGGCGGCTGATCCTCAGGCGGCTGTTCGTCTGCAGCAATGGGGGCGTGGCCTGTTGTCGCCAGATCGGATCGAGAAGATCCTGCGCTCGGCGCGCGAGACGGTCGGCGTGGAGGTGATGCGCGAGGAAGCCATGCGGGTGCGGCGATACGCCATCGAGGTGCTGCGCGCCAGACTGCGGCTGCGGCGCTACAAGAGCCAGATGGCGAGACTGGCCCGGGCGCATCCAGTGACATCGAGGATGGCCAAAGCCGTCGGTCCGGCGACGGCCGGAGTGCTGTGGCTGGAAGCGGGCGATCCGGGCAAGTACAGCTGCGGCCGCGCGTACCTGAAGGCGCTGGGGCTGAATCTGGTCGAGCGCTCCAGCGGCGCCTACCAGGGCCCGCAGCGCATCAGCAAGCGCGGCTCGTCGCGGGCGCGGCGCTGGCTGCACTTCGCCGCGATGCGGATTGTGATGGAGGAACCGGTCAACCGCTGGTACGCCGCGAAGATCGCGCGCGATGGCGGGATCAAGAAGAAGGGGCTGACGGCGATCATGCGAAAGCTGGCCCTGGCCCTGCACCGGGTCGCCAAGGACGACGTGGAGTTCGAACCGAATCGCCTGTTCGCCGGCCGTCGCCGGCGTCGGCGCAGTCAAGCAACGGCGGGTCAGGAGGACAGCCGCCAGGAGGTGTAGGCAGGACGCACAGGGTGCGATGATGCGGATCGGGTTGGCTCTGTCCGGCCACTTCCGGAATGTTTGTCTCGTGGACGAAAAACCACCACGCGAAATCTCGAAGGGCCTGGACAGAGCCGCTGGATGAAATCTTCGATACTGCCATGTTGATGCTCGCCGCGTCAGTGCATGCGGCGCGACATCCCAAGTTGAGCAAGGCAGAGGTACCCCAGCCGTGAAGTCCCAGGGCCGGCCCGCCTCCGGCGCATCGCACGCAGCACCCGCCATGAACGACGACGCAGTTGCATCCCGACCCGCGGATGGGTACGAATCGGCGCGGCACGGCATGTGCCCCTCGGGGCACATGCCGTGCACCCTGTGTTCTCTACTGGAAACGTAGAGAGAGATCATCTGGTCCTCCTGGACTTGACTCGGACAAGAGCAACA
>JAKEEP010000070.1 GCA_022616475.1 Phycisphaerales bacterium
GGCAGGGTGAGGGCAGAGCATTGTGCGCCACCCATCGATGGCCCTCACCCCCAACCCCTCTCCCAGAGGGAGAGGGGGGTCTTGCTTCTACAATCGGATGGCATGACCGGGCGAATCGTCGATTCTCATTCGACGCGGGCAGCAGCGCCGCCCACGATCTTCATCGCCAATCGCACGTGCTCCGGCTGCGGCTACAGCCTGCATGGCCTCAAGATCGGCGGAACATGTCCCGAATGCGGCCTGCCGACAAGTCTTCAAGTCGAGAGCGATGACCCGCTTTCCCGAATGCCGCAGCGCATCATCATCGCGTTCACCCGAGGTTGCTGGCTGGCGACGCTCGTCATTGTGTGTGCGATTGGGTTGGCCGTCGCGGGCCTCTTTCCTGGGTTTTCACCAGAGGTGAAGGCCGGAGCATTCGTCGCGCTGGCGACGCTCTGGATCCTCGCGACCTTATGGCTGACGCCGGCCTTCGACATTCAACCTGCGGTCTCCCGCGGATTTGCCCGAACCGGCCGATTGCGTCTTGCCGTTCGGCTCCTCCAGTTCGGTTGGATGGTGTACGCAGCGGCCAGCGTCCTGGCGCTCCCCAACCTCAACGTCACGACCAGCCTTGCCAGTACCCTGCCCGCAGTCCGCACCGCCGCTTGGTTCATCGGCCTCGCCGGCATCATCATGTTGTGCATTCTGCTTCAGCGCCTCGCCGAGTGGACACGAGACGATGATGCCGAGCGCCGCTTCAACTGGGTGATCTGGGGAGTCCCGGTTGCTTTTCTTTTGAGCCTCGTGAGTCTGCCGATCCTGTTTTTTGATGTGTTTGTTGGCGTGCTTTGGGTCTGGTCGATTCTGATGCTCCCTTTCGGGTTGCTTTCATTGAGCAAATCGGTGACCCTGTCGATCGTCCACCTCAAAGAGCACCAGGAGCGGCAGCGCCGGCGAGCCGAGCGCGACGCCCTGGAAAATGCCTCACGGGGTACATGAGGTCAAGGAGCGTGTGGATGGCTGATCGAAAGCTGCGTTGCGGAGTTGTCGGCGTTGGGCGAATGGGCCGGCACCATGCGCGCGTCTACGCGCAGTCGCCTGACGTCGAGTTGGTCGGCGTAGTGGATGTCAACCCGGAGGCGAGCCGGAACATCGCTGAGCAGTGGGGCGGCCGCGCCTTCGCTGATGTGATTGATTTGCTCAACTCGGGAGTCGATGCCGTCAGCATCGCAACGCCGACCGTTCATCATCGCGCGGTGGCCGAGCGATTGCTTGAAGCCAAGGTCGCCTGCCTGATCGAAAAGCCGCTCGCGGCCGATGTTGATGAAGCCCGCGCCATCGCCCAGGCCGCCGATCGATCCGGCGCTGTGCTCCAGGTCGGCCACATCGTGCGCTACGACCCGGTCATGGTGGCGATCAGCAAGTTGCAAGGGCTCAAGCCGCGCTTCATCGAAATGGACCGCATCAGCCCCATGACATTCCGCAGTGTCGATGTCGGGGTGGTGTTGGACATGATGATTCACGATCTCGACTTGCTGCTCATGCTTGTGGGTCGCGAGCCTGATGAGGTTCACGCCAGCGCCGTGTGCGTCTTGGGCGAGGCCGAAGATGTCTGCAACGCGCGGTTGACGTTCGCCTCAGGCGAACATGGCGAGGGGTGCGTCGCCAACCTCACCGCCAGCCGCCTGGCCCTCAAGACTGAACGAAAAATCCGCATCATCTCCGAGGACGCATACGTCTCAGCCGACTTTGTTGCACGCAGCGGGACCGTCGTTCGCAAGACCGCCAACGCCGATCAGCTCGCCCAACTGCGCAGCCGCCTCAAAGCAGGTGACGACCTCTCCGACGTCGACTACCGCAGCCTCGTGCAATCCGAGCCGCTGAAGATCGGCGACGGCGAGCCGCTGAAACTGCAGATCGAGGATTTTCTCTCCGCGGTGCGCTCGGGGCGCAGACCGACCGTCGATGCCCAAGCGGGCTTTGCCGCAGTGCGCACGGCCGAGCGCATCGTCGATGCCGCGCGCCAAGCCGGCGCGAAGATGGTCTAGCGGTCGAGGATCAAGGCGAGCCGGTCAATTTCAGTCGCATGCCCCCCATTCGGCGATCAGCGCCAGCAGATCCAGGACGTTGACCGTGCCATCAGCGACGAGGTCTTCCGGGCAGCCCGGGCACGGCCCCCATACGCCGATCAGCGCCAGCAAATCAGCCACATTGACGACTCCGTCGCCGCCCGGCGGGGCCACATCGGCCGCGCACACAACAACATCAATCTCAAGCACAAAGCCGCCTTCAGTGTCATCGCTCGTACTCGGGGTTCCAAGCGTGTCGACATCAGCAGTGAAGTACAGCCTGACATTCCCCTTTTCATCGCGATCGCTGATCGTCAGCGCCGAAATGCCCGTGAAGTCGCTGAGCACGGAGTTGGGCTCGGTCGAGCCATCTCCATCGAGGTCCACCAGGTCTCCCTCAACCAGCACGATCTTGTCATTCACGATGAGAGCTTCGAGCGCTGCGACCGGGCCGACGATATCCCAGGTCACCGCAATGTCGCCGTCTTCGTTCATGTACCCGCCTTCGATATCGCCGATGAGTGTTTCGCCGTCGAGAACCTGTCCTTCGCGCAGAACAATCTGGCCGTTGACCAGCACAAACTCGTCTTGTGTGGTGGCGGCGCTAGTGTCGCCGGTGATCAAATAGTCGCCGTTTTCGGTGATGCCAATTAAGTCAAAATTCGCCCAGTTTTCGCCAGCGAGTCCGCCGACCAAAGCGGGCACCGGACTGCCCTCGCGAACCAGCGCGCCGTCCAGCTCAAGGCCCACGCCGTCGAACAGGATCGTGGCGTCGTTGGCGCTGGTCGCCGGCACCGACATGGTCAGCGGGGCGATCCAATGCGTGCCCAGTGCCGACATCCGATAGTCGAAATTGATCGTGCTTCCGTTGATCGGCGCGGGCAGGCCCGGCGGCGTCGTGCCGCCGACATAGAGGGGCGTGGCGCTGGCGCCAAAGAACAAGCCGCGGTTCTGAGTCGTTCCTCCCATCACCGCGCTAAACCCGCCGCCCCAGTAGATCTGTCCATCCGCGGTAATCCCAGGACGGCTGCCGAATACCCAGAACTGGCCTGGCATGCCCGAGACCCCATCACCCTCCACCGCGATGGGCGTGTCGTCCACCCAGACTGAATCGAATCCACCGACCGGACCGCCCGTTCCAGTGGCGCTGTATCCCACTGCGCCGGAATCCGACATTCCACAGAACGATTCGTAAGCGGTCTGCACAAGTAGGCCGAAGGTTCCCTCGGTTCGCAGCACGGTTCCCGGCCCGCCGCTGGCGTTGCCCCAGACGTGGCTGAGCGTCGCAACACCGTCGGAGGAATTGATCGAGAACGAGAATCCACCGGCATGATTCACGCCGGAATTGTTGATCGAAAAAATGGTGTGTCCGGCTGGACCGCCCGGCAATGCACCATTCTCGACAACCAGAGCACTCGCGATCTGACCCAATGCACCTGATCCCATGCCCAGCGAGGCGAGCATCGGGACGATGAGCCGTCCGGAGTTTGGCAAAAAACGGAATGCGCGCGCGAATCGAGCTGTTGCAATTCGATAAGACATCTTCATTTCTCCTGTCTCCTGTTCGGTTCGGAATGCCCAGCCAAACGTGTCCCAGCGCACAGTCAGGCTCGACAACCTTGGTTTCCGTTATCCCCAGTTGACTGATTGCAGTCAAGAGCTTTTCACTCATTTGCGCGCAAGCCGGTCGCGACGATGTACATCTCCCGCGACTCGCTGCGCGACGCCTTGGGCTTGAACCCCTTGGCCGATTCGAACATGCCCGCAGTCCGCTTGAGCAGCTCCGGGTACGCCTCACCCTCGAAAACCTTCATCACGAGGTTGCCGCCGGCGCGCAAGAGCGCCGGGCATCGATCCAGCAGCGCTTCGCACAATCGAACCGATCGGAAGTGGTCGCCCGACGGGTCGCCGGAAGTGTTCGGCGCCATGTCCGAAAGGATGACATCGAACTTCCGATTCGCATCGCCGGCCAACTGGAGCAGCTGATCCGGCAAGGCCGTCGTAAAATCGCTTGCGACCATGCGCACCGGCAAGCCGTCAAAACGATGGGTGATCGGCTGAATATCGATCCCAACCACAACCCCCTTGGGCCCGACGCGCTTCGCCGCAACCTGAAGCCAGCTCCCAGGCGCCGCGCCGCAGTCCAACACCCGATCGCCGCGCTTCAGCACCTTCTTACGATCATCGATCTCGATAAGCTTGTACGCCGCGCGCGAAAGATATCCCTCGCGCTTGGCTTCCTTGAAGTAATGATCTTGAACTTCGCGCATAGCTGAATGTGAGCCTAGGCGTTCAAAGTGGAAATTGAGTGACGGCAACCGTGCAATCGATGTCTAGCTCCGATTTGTTCCGCCTGAAACGTTGTCCAGAATGTTCTTACGACTTCTCGGGACTGACGGCCCTTCAATGTCCCGAATGTGGGTTTGCGTTCACCGCTGAGGTGTTTGACATCCCGATTTACATGAAGAACAGCCGTCGCGAGCGCCGCATTCTCGCTCTAATCTACGGGGTACCCGCGCTCACTTTCATTTATCTGTACTGGCGCGGTCTGGAGGGGGCAATCCCGTGGCTCCTCGTAATAATTCTTGTCCCGGCGATTGCCGCTACGGTGCTCGCAGTCCGGCAACGTATGCTCGTCGGCAGACGAAGCGAGCCTGACACCGCTCTCTTGTTCGATGTGGATGAAGTGAGGCTCTGGGACGGTTCCCAGGCAATAGGCTCGATCCGCTATCCCGAACTTCGTCTTGTCCTCAGCCGCTTCTGGATTCAGGGTTATTGCTATCACATCAGAATTGACCCGGGCAGGCCTTTCATCAGGAAACCGCTAGCAGAAGGCATCATCCTCTTGAATCGCGAGCAGGCAGAGGCGTTAGAGCGCGAAATCGCCCGACGCAAATACCGGGCAAGGCGCGCCGAAATCGCACCTCCACCATTCAAGGCATGATCTTCGGCCCCACGTGCTCCGGATCGGGCACGATCGCGATCCGAATGTCGCCGTTGGCGGTTCGCAGCGTGATTGGATTGGTCCCATCGTTCAGCGTTCCGCGCAGCAGATCATCGCCCAGCGATTCGATGTTCATCGTGCCGTACCGAACGACGTCCGTCACCCGCCCGTTGACCGTTTGAGCGTCGAAGCGCCCGGTTGATTCGGCCCGCACGCGAAAATCAATGTCGCCATCGCGATTGATGATCGTCACAGGTCTGTTCAACGCCTGGGTCGTCAACACGCGCACGTCGTCCTGCGAAGTCGAAATATCGATAACGCCCCGGACGTGCTTGGCGTACACCTTGCCGTTGCTCGTGCGAACCCGCACGCCATCGATATCGGGCAGCTCAATGTGCACGTGGGCCCGCTGAAAATGTGGCTCGGGATCGCTGGTTCTCGTTCGCACTTGCACCACCTGTCCCAACTCGCCTGGAACAATCTGCACCGTGTATTCGATCGCCTTCAGCGATGCTTCGGCCTCCTTGGCCCGATCGTGGCCGTGAACGCCTTCGCGAACCACGCTCACCTTCGCACGCTCCAGCTTTGGATCCGACTCAATGATCACGTCGCCGTTGAACGACTCGACATCAATCGCCACCGGCCCGGCGACCTCCAGCATGATGGGATCGTCAGCCTCGCTGCGGTTGGCCCACTCATTCGGGTTGAGCGAGCAACCGCCGGCTAACAGAAGCAGTATCAGCAAGGTTCTGGGAATCGAATGATGTCGCATGATGGGTTTCAGTGAATTGTATAGGATCTCGTCCGAACTGAACGCAGCTATTGATTCGTACCGCCTGCTCAGGAATTCTCCCCATGCTCTATGGTCGATCCTTGTCTGTGGTTCTGATTTGCCTTGGTGTGCAGGTTTCCCCGCTCGCGGCCGATACCTACACCATCACGCTTGACCCCGCGGCGGCTCAGGCCAACGCCGAACCGCGTACCGGTCGCATCGTTTTGTTCTTTATCACCAAGACAGGTCTCTTCTGGGATCGGCGCGACCCCATTGAAGGTCCGTTTTTCGAGGCGCCCCAACCGATTGCTTCGATTGAAGTCAAGGACTTCAAGCCGGGCGATTCAGCATCCATCGAAGGCTCGACCTTCGCCTTCCCCGAATCGCTCGACAAGCTCGATGGCAAGGCTCGCGTTCAGGCCATTCTCGATTCCGATCAAACCGAGCGTTCGCATGAGCAAGGCCCCGGAAATGTGTGCAGCGATGTCCTAAGCATCGAGCTCTCTGCCCAAAAATATGATCAGGTCAAGCTCACGCTGAATCACGTCGTTCCACCGGTCGAGACTCGCCCCGATTCGGAAAACCTTCGCTGGGTGACATGGCGAAGCGAGCTGCTCAGCGATTTCTATGGCCGCGACGTGTTTCACCGCGCGGGTGTCGCACTTCCCAAGGGCTATTCCGACCCAAATTCGCCGCGCCAGCAATGGCCGGTGATTTTCGTCGTGCCGGCCTTCGGTGAGCGCCACCACAGCGCCGAAAACTACGCCGCCATGCTCGGCGACCGCGGAATCGAAGAAAACGCGCCGATTGGCGTCTATGTCGTTCTCGATCCCGAAGCGCCGCTTGGTCATCACGGCTTCGCTGATTCCGCCAACAACGGCCCCCGCGCCACCGCGCTGATCAAGGAGTTCATTCCATACCTTGAAACACAATTCCGCTTGGTGGCCAAGCCAGAAGCCCGCTTGATCATGGGACATTCATCCGGCGCGTGGTCGGCCCTCTGGCTCCAACTGAACTACCCCGAGGTTTTCGGCGGTTGCTGGGCCAGCGCTCCCGACCCGGTCGCTTTCAGCGCGTTTCAGATGACCGATCTCTACACCGATATCAGCCTCTACACCGATGCCGATGGAAATCCAACGCCGTCATATCGCCGGCTCGTGGAAGTGACCGATGAGGGCCCCAGACATGCCGTCCTCATGACCGTCAAGCAGGAATGCCTGATGGAGTACGCGGTCGATCCTGCCGGTCGTTCCGGCCAGCAATGGGACGCTTGGGAGTCAGTGTTCTCGCCCAAGGACTCCGACACCGGCCAGCCCAAGTCCATGTTCGACCCGCTCACCGGCGTCATCGACAAGTCAGTCCTGCGCCCGTGGTCGAAATACGACATCACCCAGCAACTGATGGAAAAGTGGCAGCGCTGGGGCCCAGCCATGCTCGATCGCGTGCATCTGGTTTGCGGCGATGAGGATTCGTTCTACCTCAATCGAGCTGTTGTGCGATTGATCGAAGTGCTCGAAAGACTTAAAGCACAGGGCGATGTGCCGCAAACCGGCACGGGCTACGTCGAGATCATCGAACGCGCTGACCACGGCAGCGTCATGGACAAAACGAATATGCGCCGTAATCGCGAGATGCGCGAGCATCTGCAAAAGCACGGCTTGCAAGATTCAAATTGATGATGCGCCTAGAGCGCCTTGCTCATTACCACGCTGCGATAGTTCACGCCCGGCCACTGAACGTACTCGACAAAGCGATAGCCGCGCCGGGCGTAGTACGCGACCAAGTGCGCGGCGCGCTCCGATGTATCCATCGAGATTTCACTCGCGCCGTCGGCCTGTGCCAGCTTCTCAACGTGAGCCATGAGCATGTTGCCGATGCCTTGCTTCTGGAGCGAAGGCTCGACCGCAAACTGCTCGAAGCACGCGACGAAGGGTTTGCTGTGCCACCCGCCATCCTTTGAAGTGCCCGGCCGATGATACAGAATGGTGCCAATGATCGAATCATCGCACTCAGCGACAAAGCACGTGCCACTGTTGATCCGCTTCACGGTTACTTCCTCGGTTTGATGCGACGCGACAAACCGCATACCCGCCTCCGCCAGCGGCCGATAGGCGCGGTGCAGCATCTCGGTCAGCATCGCAACCGAGTCCGTCGGCCGCCACTGGCGAATCTTGACCGTGGTCAGAGTCGTCATGCACTGATAGACTACCGCCGTTCGCTCGGGGCGCCCCCGGAAGATTTGGCTTTCCGAAGGGCTGAGAAGCACCCGTGGAACCTGATCCGGCTCGTACCGGCGTAGGGAAGCGACTGATGATCACCACTTCACAATCGCAAAGCACTTCGTACACGCTCCCGCTCAACGGCGCGCTCAACCCCGGCTCCTCGCCCAACCTCACCACCCCCGGCAGTTTCGCCAACGCTCCCGACATCGGCGGACCGTTGATGTTCTCATCGCCCGACACCCCCGGCATGCCGCCGCCGTCCAACAAAACCGCATGGGATTTCATGCCCGCAGACCTCAGCACCCAGCACTCAGAACTCAGCACTCAGAATTCTGCCACCACGCAACTCGAATCCGCCCGCCTTGGCATCATCACGCCCCAAATGCGCCGCGTCGCCCAGCGCGAGATTTACCTGACGGCAGAGCAGATCCGCAACGAAATCGCCGCCGGCCGCATGATCATCCCCGCCAACACCGTGCATCTGAACTACAAGCTTGATCCCACATGCATCGGCCGCGCCAGCAAGACCAAGATCAACGCCAACATGGGCGCTTCTCCGGTTTCTTCTTCAACCGATGAAGAAGTCGAAAAACTCAAGTGGGCCGAGCGCTGGGGGGCTGACACCGTGATGGATTTGAGCACGGGCGGCGATTTAGACGCCACCCGCGAAGCCATTATTCGCGAATCCACCGTGCCCATCGGAACCGTGCCGATCTACTCGATGATCATCGGGCGCAAGCTCGAAGACCTCAATGAGAAGATCGTCCTCCAGACGATCGAACATCAGGCCAAACAGGGCGTCGACTACATGACCATTCACGCCGGCGTCCGCCGCGGCCACCTGAAGTATGTCAAGAATCGTCTGATCGGGATTGTCTCGCGCGGCGGGTCGCTGCTGGCCAAATGGATGCTCATGCACAACCGCGAGAACCTCATGTACGACTTGTGGGACGACATCTGCGACATCATGCGCCAATACGATGTCAGCTTCTCGATTGGCGACGGCCTGCGGCCGGGCGGACTGGCCGATGCGACCGATCGCGCGCAGCTGGCGGAGTTAGAGACCATCGGCGAACTCACCGAGCGCGCCTGGGCCAAAGGCGTCCAAGTCATGGTCGAAGGCCCTGGCCACGTGCCGTTGGATCAGATCGAATACAACATGAAGCTCCAGCGGCAACTCTGTCACGGCGCGCCGTTCTACGTTCTTGGGCCGCTCGTCACCGACATCTTCCCCGGTTATGACCACATCACCTCCTGCATCGGCGCCACCAACGCCGCCTATCACGGCGCCAGCATGCTCTGTTACGTCACACCCAAGGAGCATTTAGGCCTGCCGAAGAAAGACGATGTCAAGCAGGGCTGCATCGCCTACAAGATCGCGGCCCATGCGGCCGACATCGCACTCGGTATTCCAGGCACGCGCGACCGCGATGATGAGCTGACCAGGGCCCGAGCAGCGCTCAACTGGGAGAAGCACTTCGAGCTGAGCTTCGATCCCGACACCGCACGGGCCTATCACGACGAAGACCTGGATGTCGATACCGATTTCTGCGCTATGTGCGGCCACGATTGGTGCAGTGTGCGCATCAGCAAAGAAATTCAGGAGTTCGCCTCAGGCAAGGATGAGGAGTTCGCATGGGACAAACCCAAGCGCACGGCTGCACTAACGCCCGAGCAACAAGCGATTCTCGCCAAGCGCGGCGTGCTGCCACCCGACGAGATTCACAAGCTGGCGAGCAAGAAAACTCAGAGTCGCGACCGTAAGGGAGCGACAGCCCCACCCGAACAACGCGATCACCAACCTGCCGGCAAGCGGTCGTGCCACAGCGATCATGTTGACGCGGATAAGGCCAGAGAGATTCAGCGTCAAAAGACGGTCACGCTTAATACCGCACCCGCGCACAACGTGCCGACACATGATACGTTGATTTGATGGTTCGGCTTGGGTGCCTACTTCTTGCAGCACTGAGTGCAAGTTCGGGATGCACTACGACGATCATTCCACCGGCTTCGCCGGAGAATCCGACCAAGGTGTTTGTGCTTGATCACGGCCGCACGCCGAGCTTGGTGTTGCCCACCGAAGACGGCCGAATGGCGCGCTACGCGTATGGCGACTGGACGTGGTACGCACAGGCGAAGACTGGCATCTGGGAGGGTTTTGCGGCGCTGTTTTTGCCCACGCAAGGCGCGCTGGGTCGCAAGGTGTTGGATGGGCCGTGCGATGCCGAGCATGTTCCGCAGCGGGTCGCCGTGGGCGTCGAAGAGCTCTACGCGATTGAGGTTGATCGCGACAAGGTCGCAGCGCTTCGCGCCAGGCTCGATGAGCTGTTCGAAGCCAATCGCGGCACGCTCGTGGTGAACGAGCCATACGACTTCGAATTCGTCCACCACCCGCGCGATTACATGTTCCTTCACAACTCCAACCACGAAGTGGCAGGTTGGCTGCGCGAGCTTGGCTGCCAGACCCGCGGCGTGACGATGTTCTCGAGCTGGAAAGTCCGGCCTCCAGCGAAGTGAATGGCGAGGGCCAGCAAACGCAACCTACCCACCGGTCACCTAGTTCCATTATTAAACAAAATAGCAACAATGCCGCCGGCATCACAGTGCCGCTTGGTTTGGTTGAAAGTTGCGCCGCAGTTCCGAGCGCCGCCTCTGTGGAGCAGCGGCCGAGCGGCGATCAATCCCGGTCGTCGCGCTCGGTGGACTGAAAAGGTCGATCACCAACGTGTCAACAACTGCATCCGCCGCGTGCGGAACGTTCGATGGCAGGTGAAGCACTTCGCCGGCTTTGACATTGATCGTGCGCGGCTTGTCTTTGGTCCGTGAATCGGCAGCGCCAATGGTGAATCGCAGTTCCCCCGACACAATGCACGCGAACTGCTCATTCTCATGCGCATGCATCGGCACGTGGCAACCCTTCTCGAGTAGCACTTCCGAGAGCATCATCTGCTTGCCGATGATTCGGCGGCGCGCGAGGTTCTCCATCGGCCGATCCTGCGGGAGTTCCTTCCAGCGATAGTGGACGGCGGTCGACGGGCTGGATGATGGTGAGCGAGCGGCGGATGTTGCCGAGGGTTTTGATGCGGCGGTGGTCATGTGCGACATGATAAACCGTCGCCGCGATGAACGATCACGAATTCCTTCAATGCCGTCAATTGTGGATTTCGGCCCGACCCGCCTTGTGCCACAGCGCATCGATTCGCTTGAGGGACTGCGCTTCGGCGCTCGGCTGATCGGCGGCCCATTTGTCCGGTTTCCCCTTGAGGCTGGCTCGCTCGCGGCAATACTCCCTGCTTGTCGCGCACTGCTCGCGTTTTCCCTTCCTAGATTTGTATGGCGGTATGGTCATCGCCGAGCACCGAGCGCATGAAACGGATACTGTCGATGCTAGGCCGAGCAAGAAAAACGCGTCGAGGCGCGCTTGGATTCGTTCATGATCAGCGCAGCAGCACCGCTCAGTGTGGTGATGGCGGCCGATGAGCCCGCCGGCTGGCTGCACGTATTCGTGCCGTTTTCGGTGATGCACGCTCTTGTCATTGTTGTCTTTGCCGCGTTGACGAGCGCGATGGTGATGATTGGGCTGAGGTGGCGCGGCACGCGCTGGCAGCGGGCATTCGAGCGGAGCTTCTGCCTCGCGGCGCTGACATTCTGGGTCATCGTCCACGTCTGGGAACTGACGCCAGGCGAGTTCAATCCTACAAATTCCCTGCCGCTGCATTTGTGCGATGTCAGCGCGGTCATCGCCGCTCTGGCGCTGATTACCAGCGCGCGAGGATTGCGGGCTTTGCTGTATTTCTGGGGCTTGGGGTTGAACACCCAGGCGTTCATCACGCCCTTGCTCCAGAGCGGTCCGGCGCATCTTTCATTCTGGACGTTCTGGGGAATGCA
>JAKEEP010000071.1 GCA_022616475.1 Phycisphaerales bacterium
CCAGCAAACGCGTGCCGCCGCTGCGAGTCGCTAAAGCATCCACCAGCGCCGATTCAGCGTCGGCGATTGCGTACGCAGGGCTTCGCGAGATCGCGATGTCGCGCAACGCGCTCAACGCCTCGATCGCGTATTCCTCCGCTTCGGCCTCGGTGATTCGGCCGCCCGAGGCGCTATTCATGACTGCTTCAATCGCCGCGCCCAACTGGGCCTCGTCGGCCCCGGCGCGAGTCAGCTTGATCCTTCGATCGTCGCCGTAATCGACTCGCAGTTTGGCGACATCCGACCCTGAACCCATCAATACGACCGGAGCCGCCGAAGTCTTGGGCAGGCCGCGCAGCGCCCCGATCACCTGCTCGGCCGCATCCACCGACCGCATGCGCACAAACACCAGGTCAACGCCAACCGCTCGAGCAACATCCAGTTGCACATCGGCCACGCTTCCACCGGCGCCGGCAATGTCGAATCCCATCTTCTGCAACGCCCCAGCCGCAAGGTTCCGATCCTCGGCATCTTCAACGATCACCAGCGCCAACGACTTGTTCCCCATTCGCACCGCCGACGCCAGCAACGGCACAACGCTGTAGTCGCCCGAGAACGGCTGGGCAGGCAAGGCGCGCCCAAGCGTCAGGGCCGCCTCGTATTGAACTCGCCGATCCGGGTAGCTCAGCGCCTCCAGGAGCGGTTGCCGCCCCTTGCCGCGCGTGAACAGATTCGCTCCGCCTGTGCTCTTGGACAACGCCGTAATCGCATCCCGCACCAGCGGTGTGTCAAGTTTGTCGATCGCCAAGCCCAAAACATCCAGGCACGTCTGCGTGCCGAACACCGTCGCATAAAACTCCGGTGTGTACTTGCTCTGCCCGTAAATCGGATCGCTACCGCCTTCGGGAAGATCGTTTTCGCGCTTCAGATTCGCCGCAACAAACAGGCTCAATGCACGCGAATTGGTGGGATCCAAGCCCAACGCCTTCGTGGACGTCCGCACCGCCATCACTTCGCTGAAAATGGCCGTGGCCACTGGAGTTGGGCTCAACCCCGTGAAGTTGCTGTACGACCATACGTTGTTCACCGGCTCCTGCGGATAGGCGATCAGCGACTCGTGCCCGTCGAAGTAATTGCTGGCCAAATCGGCGTAAAGCGCCGAAAGGCTCGCTTCGGGCACTTCCAACCCGGAGAACGCTCGCCGCGCCGCATCCCGCGTCGGGCCGTCGGCCTTTTCGCTCAGTGCAACCTCGCGCAAGTACGGCGCCGCATTCGGATGCTTGATGTTCCCCAGAACATCGCAAACGATCCGCTGGCTCACGCCCGTCAAGTTCAGAAGCGCCTCGCACAGCGGCGGAACCGCCGGCCGGCCGACCTTCTCCAGAATGTCCTGGCACGCCAGCTTCAGCGGTTCAGCGCGTCCTTCAGTGACCTGCTTGAGCAACGCCGGCACCGCGTATTCGCCCGCCGCCATCAACCGCTTCTCCGCAAGCAGGCGCTCGCGCTGCGTGCCGGTCAGCATCGCCACCGCATCCTCGATACGCTTTGGATCGCGCGCCAAATCCAGGCGCCCTTCCTCAACGCGCTTGGCTAGATCGCCCGCCACGGCCTCCAGCTCCGGGACCATGATCGCGCGCGACACCGCCTCGTCGAACCGCTTGGGCGTCTCGTTGCTCTCCTCAAGGATGATTGCCAGCTCGGCGTTGGTCACGCCCGACTTGATCAACGCCTCCGCGCTCGCCAGCGCCATCTCGACGTTGG
The DNA here is from genome assembly GCA_022616475.1 of Phycisphaerales bacterium. Classification (GTDB taxonomy): domain Bacteria; phylum Planctomycetota; class Phycisphaerae; order Phycisphaerales; family SM1A02; genus JAKEEP01. Next base: position 1,741 of record JAKEEP010000071.1, read on the forward strand.
CGATCTTGGCGTAGTGAATGAAGTCAGCCAACAGCTCCTTGGAGTCCGGATAGCACCAGGCAGGGCTCACCGCCGTGAGCGAGAGAGTGATGGCGGCCAAAGCGTTGCGAAAACGCGCAATAGAGATCATGTGCAAACTCCTGCTGGTTCCTGCAAAAACGTTGAAACTACCCAAGCCGGACAACAGTGTCAACGGTTATCGAAAACCGATGCACCAATGGCATTCTCGACTGAGCCATTCCCGTGTTATCAGTCCAAGCGACGCCAGGGGTTCCCGCGATCATCACATGGCGTCATGGCCCGATTCTTCACGCTTTGCCACGTTTCGAGCTTACCCTCTTTCCTTACGGCCTTGCAGCCGGACCGGTTGCTGATAGACTGCCACTTGATCGCGGTGTCCGATCCAGGATTGCTCAAAACCAACGGGTTTTCTGGGGGCCGGTTCCGGTTCCATGGTTTAGGCATCCTGGGGACTTGAAAGGGAAGGCGGTGAAAAGCCGCCGCGGACGCGCCGCCGTAACGGGCTTCCGATCCTTCAGCATCTGGCTGATCGGTCGGCGTGCTCATCAATGTGCCACTGCACCGGCCTGCAACGGGCCGGGCGGGAAGGCCGATGACACGAAAACCCCGGAGCCGGAAGACCTGCCGCGATCGATAGCGTTGCCCTCGCGACTTAAGGGGCATGTGCGCTGCGGCTTCCCGTTCCGGGGGAAGGTTTATTCGGTCTCGTTCCCGCCGAATCACCATCCGTAACGAACATGCGCGAGGGCTGGACTCTCCAGCCTGGGAACCGTTCCGCGCGAATCGGAACGAATCGGGCCTTGCCCGGAAGGATCGCACATCATGCGCATGTTCTGCTTTGCCCTGGTTGTTCCAGCAGGTCTTTCGATCTCCATCAGGTCGGCTTCGCACGCTGGCGATGACCCGTATGCCGACCTCCTGATCAACTACATCGCTGGCGAAAGCCCAGCCCCCGCCTACACCGAGCCCCTCACCGTCCTCGGTTCCCCCGAGCGATACACCGGCGAAGGCGTTTTCCCCGGCGTGGTCAGCGCCTTCAACCCGGCTTTTGGCGTCGATGAAATCGTTTCCATCGGCGTTGGTGGCCAACTTACCGTCCAATTCAACACACCCATCGCCAATGATCCCAACAACCTCTACGGCATCGATCTGATCGTCTTTGGCAATACCAGTTTCATCGATGCAGCTTTCCCGAATGGTGTCGTCGGAGGCTTGTTCGGCAACGATGGTGGGATTGTCCAAGTCAGCGACGACGGATCCACCTGGCACACCATCACCGGCCCCCTCGCCGACGGTCCCATGCCCACCATGGGCTACGTCGATTCGGGACCCTTTGACTCACGACCTGGAGCCATCCTCACCGACTTCACCCGGCCGGTCGATCCAGCACTGATGTCGATCGACCTCAACGGTTACACCAACCAGCAACTGGTCGAGGCCTATCGCGGCGCCGGTGGCGGCGTCGGCATCGACATCGGTCCAACGGGCTTGTCCGAAATCAGCTTCGTTCGCGTTCTGAATCCCCAAGGGTCAACAACGCACATCGAGATCGATGCCTTTAGCGATGCCGCACCGCGACTGCCGGGCGATGTCAATCTCGATGGCATGGTCAACGTCATCGACCTGCTCGAACTCATCGGCGCTTGGGGAGTGACACTTCCCGGCGGCCCGCCAGCCGACTTCGATGGCAACGGCCTGGTCAACATCACCGACCTCCTCACGGTCATCGCAAACTGGTCAAGTTGAGGAGCGCTTCATGCGTTTTCACGCGCCGATACTCAGCGCTCCGCACTCAGCACTCAGCACTTTCCAGCGGAGCCGCGCCTTCACCCTGACTGAAGTCCTGGTCACCCTTGGCGCGATCGTTCTCCTGGTCGGCCTGCTCGCGCCGGCGCTTTCGAGCGTCGGCGCGAGCAGCCGATCCCTTCGATGCCAGACCAACCTTCGCCAAATCTGCATCGGCGCCCAGAACTATGCGGCGATCTATCAGCTGTATCCACCCGCCATTCGGTACGACACCGTTGGCGGCGTCTGGCGAAACATCGCCTGGGACTGGGTGACCACCTTCTCAAATCAAGTCGTCTCACCCGGCGCGCTGTGGGCCTTCACAGACAACCCTGGCGAGGTTCAGCAGTGCCCCGATTGCAGCGACAAATCCAGCTACGGCGAGCCGTTCACCGGCTACAACTACAACACCACCTACATCGGCGGCGAAGGCGCCTACATGACCACCGGCTGGGAATACTTTCGCAAGGGCGTGCCGCCCCACGCGTGCGCTCGCTCCAGCCAGTGCGCCATGTTCGGCGATGGCGGCTATAAGGACGGCCCAAACAAATACATGCGCGCCCCCATCGATGGCGCCGGCCAGCCGCCCGACGTCGTCTACAGCGGCGGCCAAGCCTTCCGACATCACGCCAAGACTACCAACATCGCCTTCGTCGACTGCCACACCGGCTCGTCTCGAACTCCCCACAAAGGCAATCTCGCCACGCCAAATTTGCTCTCGCAGATGAATTACCCAAGAAACGGATTTCTCTCCGATGATGACAGCGCCTATGACCCTCGATAGAAGTGGAACAGGCGTCTCGCCTGTTGGTTGATCAAAATGCCTGTCGATCGCTGCGTCTGCTTCAACATCACCTTCGCCGAGCTGAAAAAATACGCTCAGACACGGCCGGATTGTGGCATTGATGATCTTCGCGAACGATTCGGCTGCACGCGCGGCTGCGCCCTCTGCCTGCCGTACATCCAAGCGATGCTCGCGACCGGGCGCACAGAGTTTTCCACCGATGAAGACCTGCATTCAATCGCACGTCCCGATGTGACACGTCCGGACACCTATCATGGCCCGCAACAGCGTCCAGTGAGCCCATTGCCCGACTATCTCGAAGCGCTCGCCCGCGCCTTGCGCGGCATCCTTCCTTTGCAACGCACCGAGCAGGTTCCCCTTCGCCAGGCCGGCGGCTGTGTTCTCTCCGAGCCTGTCAAGGCTGACCGCGACCTGCCGCCGTTCAACCGCGCGCAGATGGATGGCTACGCGCTTCGCGCCACCGAATTCAACGCCAATCCATCGCGCCCGTGGCCGGTCGCGGCCACCATTCCCGCAGGCTCGCCCGCTCCTTCAGGCATCCCCCCCGGCCACTGCGTCGCCATCGCCACCGGCGCGCCATTGCCCGGCGATGTCGATACCGTCATCCAGCACGAATCCAGCGACCGCGGCGACCGCAACGCCGGCCCCGTTCACTTCAAGATTCATTCGATCGCGCCAGGTCATGCCGTCCACCTGCGGGGCGCTGACGCCAAGGCCGGCCAGACCCTCATTCCATCAAACACACTTCTCGCAGCCCATCACCTTGGCATTGCCGCCGCCACCGGTAAATCGTCGCTGCTCGTCCGCTCCAAGGCCCGCGCTATCGTGCTGACCTCCGGCGATGAAGTCGTCGACATTGAAGCTTCGATCAAGCCCCACCAAATTCGAAACTCAAACGGACCGCAAATCTGCGAGCTGCTTCATCGCTTCGGCGCCGATCCCATCGACGCTTCCCATCTTCCCGATGATCGCGAACAAACCATCCAAGCCGTTGGCAACGCGCTTGCGAAATCCGACCTGCTCATCACCATCGGCGGAGTCAGCGCCGGCGATCGCGATCACTTCCCTGCTGCATTCACC
>JAKEEP010000072.1 GCA_022616475.1 Phycisphaerales bacterium
TATCGTCTGCAATGCAGTTCGCCGTGCAAGGACACTGGACTGGACGAAAGCGTTCCAGCCGATGGGCAAGATGTCAATGAGGACGGCGATGTGGATGAGGCTACCGTCGATCTTGACCTCACCAAGCGAATCATTCCTGACAACGCCGGCAACCCAACCGAGGTCGATATGGGTGCGTACGAGCGGGCTTGCCCGGGCGATTTCAACGAAGATGGAACCAACAACGTGGAGGACCTGCTGGCGCTGATCAGCGGGTGGGGGACGGCTGGTCCAACAGACATCGCGCCGGCGCCTTGCGGCGATGGCGTCACCAACGTCACTGACCTGCTGTATTTGATCGGCCTGTGGGGGCCACTCTGCAACGTAATCACACCGCCGCCGCAGTCGGTGGAAGACTGCAAGGACAGGTGTGCTGGAGCATACGAATTGGGGAGCGAGGATTGGGCGTGGTGCACGGACGAGTGCATCGCAGATTTGTGCCAGCAGCAGGTCATTATTTGTGATTGATTCGATAACGGGATGCATCGTTCGAGGAACGCCCGCGCAGCACTTGCGCGGGCGTTCCTCTTGATCCAATAGGGTGGAGATCAGGCAGCCAGGCTGCGCGGGGCCTGCTTTCGGGCCGCGAACGACTGCAGGCAGCATCGAAGCTCCGCGCTGCGGACGCGCGACGCAGCCTGGCAGACGCTCATCCACCTTCTCTTGCGCACAGCCATTTCAGGCCATTGGGGAAACATCTTTCGCACGCGAAGGACGTACACGCTGACGCGTCGCCAATGCCCCTGTTTTTCGTAGCTGTAACGGCCGAACGCCTTGCGCGAAACGCGTCCAATCAGCCCGGCTTCCTCAAACGCTTCCTTGGCGGCCGAGTCTGCCGCCGTCAGGCATGGCTCCAGGTGGCCTTTGGGAATGGTCCACCCCCGACCGCTGCGTGCCGTCACCAGGACGACTTCAAGTTGACCTCGACGAACGCGAAACGGGATCACGCCGGATTGAGCAACAGGGGCCTGTGAGGATGTTCGTGGCATTCGTGGGACCTCTATTGTGTTGCGCGATGGTGCGCAGCACGGCCATCCATCGGCTACGCGCGTCTCAATCTTTTGCTGAAATTCGACGAACAGACTCGATCGGCTTGACGATCGCGGGTCATGTCGTGGGGGGGAGCCGCCCGACGACGTTCGATTTTGCGCTTGCAGTCCTCGCGACACGGGCGCATGATGAGATCGTTGAGTCAGGCCGCGATGGCGTGATTCTCAGGGGTATCCTCCATGCATTTGAAGATGATCGTCGGCGCGTTGTGCGGACTGCAGGTGACTGCGGCCAACGCTCAGCCAACGCCACGGCCCGCCCACGATGGAAAGGTCGTGCTTTTCGGCAACCTGCATGCCCACTCCAAGCTCTCGGATGACGTCAACAATGCCGGGAACGAAATGCTTCCCATTCGCGCGTTCGAATACGCCCAGGCTCATGGTCTGGACTTTTTGGCGATTTCCGACCATCACAAGGCCGTGGATTCCAACCATCGCCTCTGGATGACTCAAGCCGAATATACATCGCAGCTTTTCGATGTCGCGACGCAATACAACCAGGATCATGCCGGGGAGTTCATCGCCATTCCCGCCATTGAATGGGGGAACACCTCCACCGGCAACCACATCAACGTCTTCGGCGCCGCGCAGCTTCCCCCCGACACCATTCACGATGCCGACTACGACGCGCTGTACGAATGGGCCAAGACCCATGCGCCGTTCGTCCAGTTCAACCATCCCAACAGCTGGCAGGGTGAAAGCAACCGAAACCTGCAGGTTGGCAATTTCGGCCAGAACCTTTACGGATCCGAGACCGCTTTCGCATCGGCCGTCGACCCGATCGTTGACGCCATCTCGATCATCTGCACCGTTCGCGGCGGCCACATCACGGGCGCCCTGCGCGACAGCGAAGCGAAAACCCATCGCGAAATGCAGTGGGAGAACTACTACAAGCAATACCTGAACATGGGGTTCCACATCGCGCCGGGCGGCGATCAAGACACCCATGGCACGAATTGGGGAACCGTGACGGCGGCGCGCGCGGCAGTTTGGGCCGACAGCGCGAGTTACCAAGACTTGATGACCGCTTTCAAAGCCAACCGCGCTTACGCCACAGAAGATGACGAACTCGTCGTGGCCTATCAGGTTCGGCACCAGAGCACAAAGTACTGGATGGGTGAATTGGTTCCCTTGCAGACCTCGGAAGCCGACATCGAGATCATCGTCAAGGTGTGGCAAGCCGCGGGATCCGACAGCGATCCGACCGACGAAGGTCCATACACCATCAACGTGGTCAGCGATTCCGACGGAATCGGCGGCAGCGAAGCGGCAATATTCCGGACTGCCGAGAACCTTCCATCAGGGGCGGAAGGCATCATCCCGCTTCGCGTGGTCAGAGGCGAGTACATTTACCTGCACGTGCTCGAGCAGGGCGGCAAAGACAATCCGATCGGCGATGGAGAGGACGAGCACGACAACATCTCCGGCGCCGAAACCGCCGACGGCAAGCGCGATGACATGAACGACCAGGCGTGGACCGCGCCGATCTGGTTTACGACTCCGGCGCCGAGCCCGGTTTTCGTCTGGTCAGTGAATTCAATCTTCTATCATGATCTTGATTGCTGGGCCGCTGCGCGGATCGGCGCGGCCAACCGCCGAACCGGGCCGGCGCCCGCGGGCAAAGAAAAGCACAACTGTCAGCAATGAACCGCAACCGCCGGCAGTTCTTGAGGCTGCTGGATGTGTCTGCGCACATCACGGCCGCCAAATAGCGAATAGAGCGAGGGAAGGACAAACAGTGTCAGAATCACGCTTGAGAAGATTCCACAGATCACGACCACCGCCAGCGGCCGTTGCACCTCGGCGCCAACCCCGCGGTTCATCGCCATCGGGATGAAACCGAGCGCCGCGACCAGCGCCGTCATGAGGACCGGCCGAAGCCGGGTGCGACAGCTCTCGGCAATGGCCTGTGACATGGGCAAGCCGACTTCCAGTCGCTGTCTGATCGTCGAGACGAGCACCAACCCCGCGAGCATGGCGACTCCCGAAACCGCGATGAATCCAACGGCAGCCGAGATTGTGAAGTCGATCCCGCCCAACAGCAGCGCCACCACGCCTCCGACGCCGGCCAGCGGGGCGCCCGTGAGGACGATCAGCGAGTCGCGGATGCTGCCGGTGCTGAAGTAAAGCAGCAGCATGATCAACACGAACACGATCGGGATGATGATGTAGAGGCGCTGGGTCGCTCGCTCGTAGTGCTCAAATTGCCCTCCGAAGGTCGTGTAGTAACCGGCCGGCATCGGCACGTCCTGCGCGATGCGCTCGTGCGCCTCGGCAACGAACCCGCCCAGATCGCGGCCTCGGACGTTCGCCTGCACGATCACGCGCCGCTTGCCCCACTCACGGTTGACGACCGTCGGGCCTTCGGTGATCAATATCCGCGCCAGTCGCGACAGCGGGAGGCGCTCGCCCGCCGATGTGGGAACGAGAATCTCTCCGATCGCGTCGGGATCATGGCGATAGCGATCGGGCAACTCGAGCGTCATGTCGAATCGGCGCTCTCCTTCACGGACCTGGCTGACTTTAATCTCGCCCAACGCTTGCACGATTTCGAGGACGTGCTGTGCTGGAATGCCGAAGCGGGCGATGGCGTCCTGATCGACATGCACCTGGAGCACAGGCGCGCCAGTCACCTGCTCGGCCGAGACGTCTTCGGCGCCGGGAATGGACTCGACGATTGACTGGATCTGGGACGCGATGGTCGCCAGCTGCTCGGTGTCGTCGCCGAACGCCAGAATGCCGACATCCGCCCGGATGCCTGCGATCATCTCGTTCATTCGCATCTCGATCGGCTGGGTCATGATCGCTTTGATGCCGGGCAGAGATTCAAGGTCGGCGGCGACCAGTACCGAGAGTTGGGCCTGGGTGCGGGCCTTGGTCCACTGGGACCGCGGCTTGAGCGTCAGGAACACATCGTTCTGTTCCAGCCCCATCGGGTCGGTTGCAATGGCCGGAGTGCCGAAGCGGGTCCAGATGTGCTCGATCTCGTTGGGGTATCTCTGCAGAAGGTATTGCTCGATGCGGGTGTTGTAATCGACGGATTGATCGACCGAGACACCCGCCAACCGCACCACGTTGGCAACGATGGCTTCTTCGTACAGGCGGGGGATGAACGCCCTGCCAAGGCGCGTGGCAAGCAGCGCTCCGGCGGCGACGATGAGCAACCCGAGCGCCACCACGGCCCATCGAAAGCGCAGCGCGGCGCCAACAACAGGCCGGTAGAGGCGCTGAACACCGCGCACGAGCCAGTTTTCTCGCTCCTTGATGCGCCGGCTGATGACCAGGCTGCACAAGACCGGCGTCAGCGTCAACGAGAAGATGATCGAGCTCAGCAGCGCGAACACGACCGTCAGAGCCATCGGCCGGAACAGCTTGCCTTCGACTCCCTCCAGCAGCAGGATCGGCAGGAACACAATCATGATGATGAGTTCGCCGAACATGGTGGGCTTGCGGACCTCGACGGCCGCGTCTCGCACGATGTCGATGATCGGGGTTCGCATTCCAGGGGCGTTTTCGTTGTCATGCCCGATGCGCCGGACGCTGTTCTCGACGATGATCACGGAGCTATCGACCACCAGGCCGAAGTCGATCGCGCCGAGGCTGAGCAGGCTGGCGGCGATTCCGAACTGCAGCATCATGCTGAAGGAAAAGAGCATTGCGAGCGGAATGGCGATCGCCACAATGAGCCCGGCTCGCAAGTTGCCCAGAAACGCAAAGAGGACCGCGATGACGAACAGTGCGCCAAGAAGAAGGTTCTCACCCACGGTGCGAATGACGTGGTTGATCAGGTCGGTGCGGCGGTACACGACTTGAACATCCATGTTTGCAGGAAGCGAGGCTTTGACCTCTTCAAGGCGTTGGTCGAGCCTCTGGGTGACATCGTGGCTGTTCTGGCCCATGAGCATGAACCCCAGACCCAGAACTACCTCGCCTTGGCCGCCGGCCGTCACGGCGCCGCGGCGGATCTCGTGGCCCTCACGCACATCGGCCACATCGCGCACGCGGACGGGCGTCCCATTCTCGGCCTTGATCACCGCGCTGGCGATTTGCTCAATCTGTGTGGTGAGCGCGAGGCCCTGCACCATCATCGATTCGCCGCCACGGGTGACCTGACCGCCGCCGACGCTCGCGTTGTTCCTGGCCAGTGCCTCAGCCAACTCATCAAGCGTCAGGTTGTACGTGATCAATCGCGAGGGCTCGACGATGACTTCATATTGCTTGACGAGGCCGCCCCAGGTGTTCACCTCGGCTACTCCCGGCACTTGCCGCAACTGTGGGGCGATGATCCACTCCTGCGCCGTTGTCAGCTCGGTCAGCGTGGCGGGGGGGTTCCCCGTGCCGACGACCAGATAGTGAAACACCTCGCCCAATCCGGTGGCGACCGGCCCCATTTCGGACCGTTCAATCTCCTCGGGAAGCTCGACCGTGCCCAAGCGCTCGTTGATAAGCTGGCGCGCAAAGTAAATGTCGGTGCCGTCTTCGAAAGTCGCCGTGACCTGTGAGAGTCCGAACTTCGAGATCGATCGCACGCCCGCGAGGCGCGGCAAGCCGGAAATCGCGACCTCCACGGGTTGTGTGATCTGCCGTTCGACTTCCTCGGGTGAGAGCGCCGGCGCAACAGTGTTGACCTGGACCTGGACCGGCGTTGTGTCGGGGAAGGCGTCGATAGGCAGTCGCCAGAGCGAGTACACGCCCCACACGATGAAACCCAATGTGCCAAGCAACACCAGGAACCGGTGACGCAGCGACCAACCGATGATCCAATTGAGCATTCAAGGACTCCAACGCACGCCAGAAAAGGTGCCAGGCACCTTTTCATTGGTCAGCTACTTCTTGAGGTGATCCACTTCGCAGCAGCCTGCGCCGACCGAGTTCTTGAGAATCTCGTTCTTGAGTATGAAGCTGCCCTTGGTGACGATCATGTCGCCGGGTTTGAGTCCGTCGACAACTTCATAGCCATCTCCCGTGTCGAAGCCGAGGACCAGCCGCGCGGGTTGGAACGTCTTGTCATCGGTGTCGCTCCGCACGAAGGCGATATTGCAGCATCCCTCCCACTGGACGGCTTCCTTGGGAATCGTGATCGCAACGCGGCTCTCGCCAGCGCTGATGCGGGCGCGCCCGAACATGTTGGCGCGCAGCAAGCCTTCGCCGTTGTCGAGCTCGACCCGCGCCTTGAGGGTGCGCGTTTTCGGATCGATTTGCGTGCTGATCCAGGTGAGTCGCCCGCCGAACGATTTTCCTGCAAGTCCATCCACGGTCACGGAGGCTTGCTGACCGGTTTTCACCACCGCAAGATCGGCCTCGATGAGGTCAAGCATCGCCCACATCACGCTCGTGTCGGCGATTGAGACGAGCGGCGTGCTCGGTTCGACCACCTCGCCCAGGACGGCCGACCTTTCCACAACCAAGCCATCGAACGATGCGGTCACCATCAGCATCGATGAGGTGTCGTTGTTTTTCTGGACGTCATCAATGTGTTGCTCTCTGAGTCCAAGGCTCCGCAGTCGCTGACGCGCCTTGCTCAGAGCGATGCGAGCCTCGGCAAGCTTCGTTTCGGCCTCCAGCACTTCGCGCTCGATGCCCGCGCCCTTGTCGAGCAATGCTCGCTCGCGCTTGGCGTTGGCGTCCCAGAGGTTGACCGTCTCGACGGCCTGAAGGAACTCGGCCTTGGCCGCACCGAGGTCGGTGGAATCGATGATCACCAGCGCCTCTCCCTTTTTGACCGGCTCGCCAAGGTCTTTCATGACGTCGACGATCACGCCCCCGGCACGCGATGAGAGCCGCGCATATCGATTGGCGTTGTACGCGACTTCGGCGTTCCGCTCGATCGTGCGTGTAAGCGGACCGGACTGCACCTGGGCGAACTCGAAGCCCGCAGCGCGAACCGCATCAGGCGAACTGAGCGTGAACGCTGTCGAGGACGTGACGCAACCCAGGGATGGCGCGCGCTGCCAGCGAAGCTCCGCCCCAGCCGTCGTGCGCGTGTCCGATGATTGCGCCCTTGCAATGCCGGCACATGCGCCCCCGCACAGCGTCGCGCAGAGAATGACATTCATGCAACGATTCATGACCGATCTCCTTTCAACCCTGGGTACCGCTCGTATTTGTCGCGCCGTGCTCGCCCGGACGTACCTTCTCCTTGAGTTCTGGATGGCAGATCATGCATTGCGAATCCGGTGCGTTATGCTCGGCGCACCAGTCGCCCTTGGCCCGGAACGCGGCCTTGAGATAGGGGCGGCATTGGTAGCAGAGCGCTTCGGCCACGCCGTGCGCGCCGCAGAATCCGTCGGATTGGATCAGGCTCGGAGTGCAGAACGGGCATTTTTCCTGCTTGATCTCGTGGGGACAGCGTCCATTGGCGTCGGCTTTCGCCGGCGCTGTACCGTTATTGGAATCGTTGCCGCCGCCGCAGCCGGCCAGCGTAGCGATCAGACTCATTGCCAGAATGAACACGAACTGCTTTTTTGCTTTCATGGAACGACCTCCGACCCGCTCAGGGGTTGTGTTTGGATTGATTCGAATGTTGATGTTTCTGTCGCTTGCTCAAGGTCACTGCCAACGATCTGCATCATCCTGGCTCGCGCTGCGGCCGCTGCGCCACCAAGCTCGATGAGTGTCGCCCGCGCTTCGGTCACGGTGCGCTGGGCGTCTAGTAACTCGAGGAAGACGGCGCGGCCTCCGCGATAGGCCTCTTGCGTCTGCTCGAACGATCGCAACGCCGCGGGCACAATCTGGTCGCGAACGGTTGCGAGCTGGGCGCGGGCGGATTCGTACTCGCCATGCACTTCGGCCAGGCGTCCCAGGAGATCGTTCTGGGTCGCCTCCCGCAGATGGCGCGCACGCATGAGGTCGAACCGCGCTGCGAGGATGTCGCCCTGCCGATTGTCCCACAGTGGCAGCGTTACGCCCGCACCCACCTCGAAGATGCCTTCGTCAATCTCGCCCTGATAGCCCGCGCCGGCACGCACCTCCAGATCGGGCACGCGCTCGGCCCCGATGCGTTCGAGCCTCGCCTGGGCTGCGGCAATCTCTCGATCGGCCATTGCCAGAGCAGGGTGTCCTTGACGCACCTGAGTGGCGACGGCGTCCAAATCGATCGCCGGTGGATTGTCGGTGACTTCGCCGGCCAGTCGATCGGCATCGATCTCAACGCCTCCAAGCAGCAGCTCGAGTTGTCTGAGCGCCGCATCGTTCTCCTTGATCAACCGCGCGCGGGCCAGGTCAATCTGATGCAGCTCGATCTGGGGGCGGATGACTTCGGTCTCCGGCGCGGCTCGCGCTTCGAATCGTGTGCGCGCCATGCTCAGTGTGCGACCACCGAGTTCCGCCAGCTCGTCGTAGAGAGTCTGCGCCTGTCGGATGGCGAGCAGTCGCGCGTGAAGCTGCGCGATTTCGCCAAAGATTTCACGGGCGCGAAGTTCGAGCTTGGCGCGACTGGCGGCTTTCTCGGCTTCGGCTGCATCCGTGGCTGCGCTCAGTCGATCGCCCAGCACAATCGGCTGAGTCATGCTCACCGTCGTGATGCCATTGTCGAAGCCCGAGTCGAATGGCACTTCATCCGACGCCACCTCCAGCCGTGGGTTGGGATAGAGGTGCGCCTGCCAAACCTGACCGGCCGCGATGCCGACTTCGCTCCGTGCCGCGGCCAGAGCAGGATTACGCGCTTCGGCCAAGGCCAGCAGATCCGCCAGCGAAATCGGCCCGGCATCGGGCAGCGCCGAATGAGCGGACGGCGCCTCATGCGCGCTGCTTGTGGAGTCGTTATGGGGCCCAGGAATGCCGTCACGGCGCAACTCTTCCAGAATCCGCTGCTCCATATCCGCCACGCCGCGATCGCGCGATGCGCAGCCCACATGCACCAGTCCTATGAGGACAATCGCAAACCACCAGCTTCTTGAACAGGACCAATTTGGCATGCACTTCTCCGCGAAAATGATTGGAACGCCGGCAACCGCCTTCATGTCGAGGCAGCGCGAGCGCAACACGACCGCCGCCGCACGCGCGGCGAGGTCATTGCGGATAGTGCAAACTCAAATGAGCAGAACCGTCTGCCGCGATGACGGAGCCAGCAGATGAACGATCGGAGGTCCGGCACGATCGCCCCACATCGGACGCAAGGCCATCACATCGGGCGCCGCGACAATCGGAGCGGGGAGAGCATCGAAATGCAGGAACGCGAGGATGATCTTGACTGGCGGCTGCGCCAAAGTGCCCGCGTTGGGATGCAGCATGATGTCGATGCAACCGCATCCGTCGTCGCTCCCGCCTTCGTTTTGGTCCTGCGGCGCAGCTCCTTTGGCGTGTGAATCACGATCGGCACAGCAGTCGTCAACGGGCGTGCAAGGGGCGCTGGCAACGGCAACTCCCCAGAGGTTCTCGCATCCCAAACACAAGACGCCGCCCGCCGCCGCGCCCACGCTCTGAGCGAGCGTGCCGAACGCGACAATCCAGACCAAGATGTGACGGAGCCGACGGGTCATCGATGAAATAACGCCTCAGGAGACATGGTATTTCCAAGGTCGGATAACTTCAACGCCGACTTTACTCGCGTTGTGACGGAACCCCTCTCCCCCTGGGAGAGGGCAGGTCGCCGCAGGCGACTCGCCGTGGCGAGGTGAGGGCAGGAGCGTGCATGCCTTTATTCAGATTGCCCTCACCCCCAACCCCTCTCCCAGAGGGAGAGGGCTCGTTCGTTCAGCTGACTGACATCAGGGGTTGGACTTTTCCTTGCCGTGATTGTGATCGTCGTGATCGTGATCGTGATCGTGGTCGTGGCCGTAAGTGGCGCATTCGCCGTGGCCAACGCAGCGAAGCTTGGTGCCTTCGCGCACCCACAGATGGGCGGCATCGCCTTCGGCGGTGACGAAGTACTGGGTCTCGCTCTTGGCGGGGGTCGAAGCGCCCTGGCCCATGAGCAGGGCGCTCGTGAGCGTCAGTGCAACGCCCGCGATGAGACCGAAGAACAGTGGCTTGCGATTCGAAACGTGCATGGCAATCTCCTTTTTCTCTGAACTTGAACGGAACGAACATTTGAAAGACTGATTTGGATCGGACTTCAATCGGAGCGGAACGATTCGCTCTCATCCGTCGAACTGGCAGCTGGTGGAGGCGCCGCCGGCGCCGGCTCTGGCCGCTCCCATTCCTCAGCGACAGGCGCGGGCAGGCCGCGTTGATCCCATTCTGTGAATATCCGATAGAGCGCCGGCAACACGACAAGGGTCAGCAATGTGCTGGAGATCAAACCGCCGATCACGACCGTGGCCAGTGGTTTCTGAACCTCCGCGCCGGTACCGGTCGCCAGGGCCATAGGAACAAAGCCGAGCGAAGCGACCAGGGCCGTCATCAGGACCGGCCGCAATCGTGTGAGGCTTCCTTGAATGATCGCATGATCGCGCAACACGCCATCGCGCCGAAGCTGATTGATGTAGCTCACCATGACCAGACCGTTGAGCACCGCGACGCCCGAGAGTGCGATGAAGCCGACCGCGGCCGAGATGGAAAACGGCATGCCGCGCAGCCAGAGCGAGAGGATTCCTCCGGTCAATCCCAGGGGGACAGCCGCGAATACCAGCAGCGCGTACTTGACGCTTTTGAACGTGCCAAACAGCAGCAGGAAGATCAGGAAGAAGCACACTGGCACAACGATGGTGAGGCGGGCCTTCGCCGCGACGAGATTTTCGTACTGGCCGCCCCAATCGAGCCAGCCTCCGGGCGGCAGGGGGACCTGCGCCACCGCCGCTTGCGCTTGGGCGACAAACGAACCAAGGTCGCGCCCGCGCACGTTGCATTGAACCACGATGCGCCGCTTGCCATTTTCGCGGCTGATCTGGTTGATGCCCTCAGCCACATCGATCCGCGCTACCGCGCCCAGCGGCATGAACCCGACTTCGTGGTCCGGCGACAGGCTGCCTGTATGTTGCTCGAACGAAGCGAGTCGGGCCCCGCCCTGGGCTTCTTCAGTTTCCGGCAACGGAATCGGCAGATTCTCCAAAGTTGAAAGTTCTCCGCGCAGCTGATCCGGCAGCCGCACAACCAGATCGAATCGGCGGTCGCCCTCAAACACCAGCCCCGCCTGGCGACCCCCCATGGCGGCCGCGACCACGTCTTGCACGTCAGAGATATTCAGGCCGTATCGCGCGATGATTGCCCGATCGATTTCAACCGTCATCACCGGCAAGCCGGTCGTCTGCTCGACCTTGGCGTCGGCGACTCCAGGAATCGTCTGCAGCACACCAAGAATTTGCTCAGCCGTCCGGCGCATGGAATCGAAGTCGTCGCCGTACACCTTCACCGCCACATCGCCGCGTACGCCCGCAATCAGCTCGTTGAATCGCATCTGGATCGGCTGAGTGAATTCGTAGTTGTTGCCGGGCAAGGCCTTGAGCGTCAGCTCCAGCAGCTTCAAGAGCTTGCCTTTGTGCCCTTCGGCCTTGATCCCGCTGTGGCCGTGACCACCGTGACCATGGTCATGCTGGCCATGTTCGTCGTGGGCTGCGGCGATCTTCTCGATCTCCTGCGTCTTCTCCGCGATCAGACGGTCGAGCTCTTCTTCGCTGCGCCATTCTTCCTGTGGCTTGAGGATGATGAACGTGTCGGAGACGTTCACAGGCATCGGGTCGGATGCAAGCTCGGCCGTGCCGGTCTTGGAGAAGACAAACGCCACCTCGGGGAATGAGGAAACGGTCCGCTCGACGCTGAATTGCATGTTTGTGGCCTGCGTGAGTGATGTGCTGGGAATGCGCATTGCGTGCATCGCAATGTCCCGCTCATCGAGCGTTGGCACGAACTCTTGCCCGAGGCGCGAGAAGACCAGGAGCGAAGCGCCGAACGCCAGCACCGCCGCCGCGACCACCGCCCATCGCATGCGGATCGCCCACCCAAGCACGGGTTCATACATGCGCTTGGCCCAGCGGATGACAAAGACTTCCTTCTCCTTGACCTTGCCGCGCACAACGATCGCCACCATCGCCGGCACAAACGTGAGCGAGAGGATGAACGCACCCGCGAGGGCAAAGATCACCGTCATCGCCATCGGATGGAACATCTTGCCTTCAATGCCCGTCAGCGCGAGGATCGGCACGTACACCGTGATGATGATGGCCTGGCCGAACACCGAAGGCTGGATCATTTCCTTGGAGGCGACCATCACCTCGTGCAACCGCTCTTGGAGCGTGAGCACGCGGCCGAGTTGATGCTGCCGGGCTGCCAGACGGCGCAGGCAGTTCTCGACGATGATGACCGCGCCATCGACGATCAGGCCGAAATCGATCGCGCCCAGAGACATGAGGTTGCCGCTGATCTTGTTCTGCACCATGCCGGTGGCGGCCATGAGCATCGAGAGCGGAATCGCCATGGCGGCGATGAGCGCCGCGCGAATGTTGCCCAGCAGCACGAACAACACAGCGATGACCAACACCGCGCCCTCCAGCAGGTTGATGCGCA
>JAKEEP010000073.1 GCA_022616475.1 Phycisphaerales bacterium
CCCGGAATCGACCGCGGCTGCCTATGAATCGAAGGCCGATTACGTGCTCACGTGCGAAATCTTCGATCTGCCTTCAGCCGGCACGAACTACTACCTGCTGGACTATCAGCTCGTTCAGCTGCGCGATGCCTCGACCGGACCAGATGTGGGGGCCGGCGCGATCGTCTGGGAGAACTCGTACGAGGTCAAGTTCCAGTGAAGGGAGCTGTCAGCTATCGGCTTTCAGCTTTCGGCTTGTTGCGGTTGCAGCCGTGTTTTGTGGTTTGTGCCCTGTGCTCCTTGATCGGGTGCGGCGCGGCGCCGCGTGCGCATACGACGTTTCTTCGCAGCGTGGACCTGGTGGAGATGACCGACACGATGGCACAATCGTTCGCCAGCGATGAGATCATCGGCGAGCG
This sequence comes from Phycisphaerales bacterium, assembly GCA_022616475.1. Taxonomy (GTDB): domain Bacteria; phylum Planctomycetota; class Phycisphaerae; order Phycisphaerales; family SM1A02; genus JAKEEP01. The sequence continues at coordinate 399 of JAKEEP010000073.1, forward strand.
CACGCCAAGCGATGAACCGTGGGTGATTTCGATGTACCGCGTGGTCAACCACACGAATCAGATCATTCCCGAGCGCGAAAAATGGCTGTACATGGGCCGGCTTCGCGCGATGCTCGCGCAATCGGACATCGCGAAGGCGCGCAGCATCATCTGGATCATTCCGCCGGAGCGCTGGCCGATCGTTGCCGAGGAACTGAACGTGTCGGACGAACCTTATGGCTTGCGCATGAAGCCGACGCACCTGCTTACGGCTGAGTTTCATGCGCTGACGAATACGTCGGGAAGCGGCCGGTCGGACGCCTATGTGTGTGAGTACCAGTTGGTCGACCTGGGGACGGGGACTTTGGTGTGGGACGACAAGTGGGAAGTGAAGCGGGCGGTGGAGGGGAGGACGTATGACTGAGCGCAAGAGCGCGACGAAGGGACGGAGCGACGCCCCGGAAGCGACGAAGGGGTCGCGCGCCGTCTCTCTCGGGCTTGTGGTGGCTTGGCTCTGCGTCGCCACTGGCTGTTCGTCGCCGGCGCGCAATTTTGCGACGATCGATGCATATTACCGATACGATTTTGCGGCGGCGCGCGAGGCGGTTCGGGGCGATGCGATGCTGCGCAACGATGAGCAGACGATCCTGAACAGCACGCGTTTGGGCATGGCCGCGCTGGCCGACGGCGATCTGCATGAGGCGGAGATCGCGCTGGGGCGATCGTTTGAGCTTTTGAGCACAGCAGGACTGAACAAGGATCGCACGATCGCGGCGGTGCTGGATTACGAAGGCGTGCGCATCTGGAAGGGCGAGCCGTTCGAGCAGGCGCTGACGTACCACTACGTCGCGACGCTGTACGCGCTGATGGGCGATTGGGAGAACATGCGGGCGGCCGCGGCCAACTCGCTCTTTCGCCTGACGGATTTCGGCCGAGATCAGAATCCGGAGAAGCTGGCGCGGCGGGCCGCCCAAGACGAGCAATTCCTCGACACGGGCTACACCGCGGTGGACACCAATTTCGCGCTGGGCTTTCTGATGCAGGCGATCGGCTCTGATCTCTCCGGCGCCTCTGGAAGCAGTGACCAATTCGACGCCGCGTCGAAGATCAATCCTGATCTGGGGCCGTTGATTGAGAGCCTTCGAGCACGCGACTACAACACGCTCTTGATCGTCGACTACGGCAAGGGGCCGACGAAGATCGCCTACGGGCCCGATCAAGCCCTCGCCGCTTTCGCGCCGCAAGAGCGGCTGGCTGGCAGAACTCCCTCGCTGATCATCGCGCGCGGAGTTGATCGCCTGCTCGCTGCCGAGCCGGTGTGCGATGTCGATCAGATGGCAGTGGATCATCGGTGGAACAACCTGGAGGACATCCGGCGGGCCAAGAGCGTGATTGGGGATTTGCTGGTGTTTGGGGGCGCGATCGCAACCGCACACGGCTCGCATCGCGACAGCGATAAGACGGTTCTGGCGGGCTTGGGCGCGATTGCTGCGGGCCTTTTGACCAAGGCGGGTGCGAAAGCCGACACTCGATACTGCGAGTTCATGCCTAAATCTATTTTCCTGGCGCCGTTGAACCTCGATCGCGCCACTGATCTTCGGCTCTCGATCGAGGGCGATCCCGGCGCTGCGATTATCCTCGACGACGTCGCGCCCGGCTCTTCGAGCTCGCCCAACGCGATCTACTTGCGACTTCATGGCCGCGGAAGTCCCAATGCCCGTTGGCTCACGCAACGGAACGCCATCTACAGTAACGATCACACGGGCGTGCGGCCCGCTGACTACCCCTGGATTCTCGGTGGCAACGACCTTTCCACGCCCACTCGCGAGACCTTGCAAGCCTATCACGACAACGGGTACCTGCTCGACATGACGCTCGACGATCTGCAGGCCCTTTACGACGCCGAGGGAATCCATATCGGCAGCGGCATGGAGAACCAGCCCGGCGTTCGGCGCAATCCGTCCTTTCGCCACGTGCTTGAAGGAGGCACGGGATTGTTCACGCCCGAGCCGAACTCGATCGGTTATAAGCGGCTGATGTGCAGGCCGCATCCAACGTACCAGCCCAAGTCGGACGTCGCGCGGAATGTCGCGGCCTCGATCCGGGTCAATGACCGCAGCGGTTCACAGGGCGCGTCGGTGCAATCGGCGCGTGTAAAGAAAACTGGGTCATTGCGCCACGCTCAACCTAATGATGAGGAGATGTTCGAATGATTCGCGCACACATGGCATTGATGTTCATGGCCGGGCTCATGTTGCTTTCAACCGGATGCCAGGCACCGCCCGACACCTCGCCCAGCGCAGGACAGGGCGATTGGTATCCGGCGCCGATGAACGATCCGCAGATCTCGGTCGTTTCGCCTGAATTGCGCGACGTGCTGTGGTTTCAACCGGCGATCGTGACCAACGATGGCCAGCGTCCGATGAGCGTGGAAGTCCCGATGCGCAACGTGACGACCGAGAAATACCTGGTTGAGTTCCGAATCGTCTTCTTCGATGAGCACGATCGGCAGATCAATCCAGTGATGAGCTGGGAGTTCATGCCGGTGCTGCCCAAGCAGGTGGTGCGGCTGAAGCGAAGCGCGATGAGCACGGATGCGGAAGGTTATCGCCTCGAGGTGAAGTGGTCGCGCTAATCCGACCCCTGGTTTTATGCCGAGAATATGGAGCGCCTCACCCTAAGCTGGGTGAGGGTTGTCGGTGCTGGAATCCTTCGATGCGCACATCTGTGGCATTCGGCCCTCACCTCGCCACGGCGAGTCGCCTGCGGAGACCTGCCCTCTCCCAAAGGAGGATTATGCAGGAGGGCAGCGCGCTTCCAGATCAGAGCGGTCAAATCCCCCTCTCCCTGTGGGAGAGGGCCGGGGTTCGGGCAGAGAGTCTTGTGCGCCACCAACGTGGGCGCGTGCGTGATTCACATTGCCCTCACTCCCAACCCCTCTCCCAAAGGGAGAGGGGGGCATGGGTGCATAATCCTCCAGAGGGAGAGGGTTCTGGGATAGTTTCTAGCCGGAGCCACTGGGGCGCCGCGGGGCGTGGCGAGCACGCCGTGTCCGGGCGGTCTGATATTCACTCGCTGGATTTGCTTGGTTCATGACATCCGCCCCGGTTACCGAACTTCGCTCGAACCTCCATCGCATTTATTGCGACGCGGTGGCGTTCAGCCTCATGGTTGGCGCCGGCGAGACATATCTGCCGGCGTTTGTGTTGGCATTAGGGATGGGCGAGCTGATGGCGGGTTTGGTCGCCAGCATTCCGATGCTCGCCGGCGCTCTGTTGCAGTTGGTTTCTCCGGCGGCGGTGCGGCGGTTGGGATCGCACAAGCGCTGGGTGGTTTTGTGCGCTCTTGCGCAGGCGGCGAGCTTCCTGCCATTGATTGTCGCGGCCCTGAGCGGCCGGATCCAACCGTTTGCGGTGTTTGCGATTGCAGCGCTCTATTGGGGGGCGGGCATGGCGACGGGCCCGGCGTGGAACACGTGGGTGGGCACGTTGGTTCCGGTCCGAATTCGAGCTCATTATTTCGCGCGGCGCAGCCGGGCGGCGCACATGGCGGTGCTCGCGGGCCTGGCGATCGGCGGCATTGGGTTGCAGGTGGGCGCTTCGCTGCACAAGCCCTTGCTGGCATTCGCGCTGTTGTTTTTGCTCTCGGGAACCTGCCGGTTCCTCTCGGCGGCGTTGCTGGCCGGGCAAAGTGAGCCGATCCCACCGAGCACGAATCACCGCGAAGTTCCATGGCGGGAGTTCCTGGGGCGATTTCGACATCAACCCGATGGACGGTTGCTGCTGTACATGTTGGCTACGCAGATCGCGGTGCAGATTTCCGGCCCGTTTTTCACGCCGTACATGCTGGGCGAGATGAAGCTTTCATACGGCAACTACTTGCTGCTGATCGCGACCTCGTACTCATCCCGAATCTTGGTTCTGCCGGCGCTTGGAGGGCTGGTTCGAAGAGTCGGCGTGCGCCGCGTTCTGTGGTTGGCGGGTTTGGGAGTCGTTCCGCTCTCGGCGCTGTGGGTCGTTTCCGATTCGATGCTGTATCTGTTCGTCGTACAACTGTTCGCGGGCGCGGTGTGGGCCGCGTACGAGCTGGCGACGTTCCTCATGCTGTTTGAGACGATTCGCGAAGAGGAGCGGACCAGCGTGCTGACGACGTATAACCTCGCGCACGCCTTTGCCACCGTTGGCGGTGCGTCGCTGGGCGGGTTTCTGTTGACCCATTTCGGCACGGGGCATGCGGCTTACATGGCGATCTTCGCCATTTCGGGCAGCATTCGCATCTTCACGATCTTTCTTCTGGCCCGGGCAGCGCGCGGCTTCCCGGTTCCAACCGAGCCTCAGCCGACGACGTTGCCCACGCGAGTTCTTGCCGTTCGCCCGAATCTTGGCTCGATCGAACGGCCGATTCTCCCGGCCTTGCCTGAACCGGCCGTGGCGCGGGCAGGCGCGCCGAGCGCAGAGGCTGAGCGAGCCTCGTCAAGTGAACCGCAACGCGTGGAGCCCGCCGACAACCAAACATCGCTCGATCTGGCGCTGGTTGCCCACTGGCCCAATCAAGCACCGGCGCCGCCGCAGCCGGCAACCACGGCCCCAGCCACCCCGCTGCCGGATCCGACGGTGAGAGCAACAACGGCCGATCGCGCCAGCCCGCCGCGCCCGTGAAACGGGACTTTTCCGTGGGATCAATCATGCCGCAAAGCGACGATGGGATCCTGCCTGCTGGCGACGAGCGCCGGATAGATTCCGAACGCCAGCCCGACGGTGGCGGCGACCAGAAACGAAACGATGATCGACCACATCGTCACGTCAGTCTCAAGATTGAGTTTGCCCAAGCCGCGCATGATCGGGAACTGCAGAACCCATGGCAGCACACGGCCGATGAGAATAGATGCACCAACGCCCAATCCGATTCCCAGCAATCCACCTACAGCAGAGAGCGATCCGGTCTCGACAAGAAACTGCGACACGATGTGCCGGCGCGTGGCGCCGAGCGCGCGCCGGATGCCGATTTCGCGAGTTCGCTCGGTCACACTCGCCAGCATGATGTTCATGATGCCGATGCCGCCCACCAGCAGGCTGATGGCGGCGATTGACGTCAAGATCACGTTCATGATCCGTGCCGTTTTCTTCTCGGATTCCAGAAGCTCCCAGGGCAC
>JAKEEP010000074.1 GCA_022616475.1 Phycisphaerales bacterium
AGCTCGTGCCCGTCGACTGATAGATGGGGGGCCTCGAACGGGCCCCCCAAGCCCCCCAAACGCTCGGGGTGCCCCGGCGGAGCCGGGGCACCCCTCGGTCGAGAAGCGCGCTGGGTACGATCGCTTTGGACATGCTGGAGTGGGTGTTGGCGGGGCGGGCGGCGCGGGGACAGGCGCCGGCCAGGGCTGGGGTGGTTTTGGGGGCTTTCGCGGCGGGCGAACTGCGGGGGGGCGAACGGTCTGGTCGAACGTCGAGCCGGGCGACTTCGACGCCGGCGACATCGGGAGCATCTTCGAACAAATGTTCGGCGGCTCGATGGGGGGCGGGCGAACGGGCTCGCCGTTCGAAGGAGTGCGTGGCGGTGCACGCGGAGCCGCGGGGGCTCGACCACGCGCCGAGCCGCAACGCGGGCAGGACATTGAACACTCCATCACCGTCTCATTTATGACCGCTGCGCTCGGCGGCAAGGAAGAGTTGCGCATCGGTGGAGCCGATGGTGCATCGCGAATCAGCGTCAAGGTTCCGCCCGGAATCGATTCAGGCGCGAAGCTGCGCATCAAGGGAAGGGGTCAACCAAGTCCCAACGGTGGGCCGCCGGGCGACCTGATCCTCACAATCGAGGTAGGGAAGCATCCCTATTTTCGGCGCGAAGGTTTGGACGTATTGATCGACGTTCCGATAACAATCGCTGAAGCTGTGTTGGGCACAAGCGTGAGCGCACCGTTGCTTGCGCGCTCCGCTGGGTCAGGGGGAATGGGCGGGATGGTGAAGCTGAAAGTGCCTCCGGGAGCCTCCAGCGGCCTGAAATTGAGGGTGCCATCGAAGGGGATTCGCAGCGCCGATGGCAAGACCGGAGACTTCTTCGCAGTGATCCAAATCGTTGCACCGAAGGCACAGGAGCTTTCAGAGTCGGGCCGTAAAGCAGTGAGCGAGCTGGCAAAAGAGTTGCAAAACCCGAGGGAATCGGCACCATACGGCGAGCCATAAAAAACGCGCTTGCCGTATGCAGGCGCCCCGGGCTTCTCGAATGGTTTGCGCTGCTGCCGGCGCGAGTGGAGAGTGGACGGGTGCTCAGGAAGCAACATCGGTTTTTCCGAAGCGTGCTCATCGCTTCGGACGGATCGCTGATTCTTTTTGCGTCGGTTCTGGCGTACTTCATCCGGTTCGACTGGCTCGCGCCGCGTTTCCCAGTGCGAGACGATCCGACTTTCGCCTCTCATAGCGTGCCGATCCTTCTGGCCACGCCCCTGATGCTTGGAGCGCTGTTGTCCTCCGGTCTGTACAAAGCTCGCCGCGATCAGCGCTTCTATTACGAGGCGATGGCCATCGTGAAGGCAGTCTTGATCGGCTTGACGCTCACGGTGGCTGCCACCACTCTTCTGCGCAACACTTTGTACGACGGCCGAAATCTCAGCGCGCTGCAGTTCGGCGTGTACGGCATCACCGCGTGCTCGCTGCTCCTGTGCTGGAGGTTTTCATTCCGGACCGCTCTGCGCTACATCCGATCGCGAGGCTGGAATCTCCGGCACGTGGCGATCATCGGCTCCGGCCGACTCGGACAGGTCGTGGCGCACACGCTCATGCGCAATTCATGGACGGGCATTAAGCCGCGATTTTTCATCAGCCACCATCCGACCACCACTCGCAAGAAAAACGCCGGCCTCCCAGTCGCCGGCGGCTTGAACGACCTGGAGCGAGTCATGGAAAGCACGGACATGTCGGGCGTGCTGATCGCTCTGCCGGCGCGAATGGCTGCGGAGCTGCCGAGCCTGCTGCTGCGGCTGGCGAAGTTCCCGGTCGATGTGCGAATCGTGCCCGACATGAACCCCAAGCACCTGCCTCTGAACATGGCTGTGAGCGAGCTTGACGGCATGCCGATTCTCTCGATTCGCGAGTCGCCCTTGACCGGATGGGGCCACGTCAGCAAGCGCACGCTTGATCTGGTGGGCTCGACGGTCTCCCTGGCGCTTTTTGCCATTCCGATGGCAGTCATTGCCGTGCTCATACGGATGAGCGGCCCCGGGCCGGTGATTTTCCGCCAAGACCGAATGAGCCTGAACGGCCAGCGCTTCAAGCTGTTCAAGTTCAGGACCATGAAGCATTTTGACGCCGAGGCGCAGGCGCTGCTCGATACCGGGCGGGGCACGGATGCGTGGACCAAGGCCAACGACGACCGCGTTACGCGCATCGGCAAGTTCTTGAGGCGAACCAGCCTCGATGAGCTGCCACAACTGTTCAACGTTCTTTTGGGAGAAATGTCGCTGGTTGGGCCCAGGCCCGAGCGACCGGAGCTCATTCAGCGTTTCCGCGAGGACTGGCGCGGCTACATGCTCCGACAAAACGTCAAGGCCGGCATGACAGGTTGGGCTCAAATCAACGGACTGCGCGGCAACACCAGCCTCAAGAAGCGACTGCAGTACGACCTCTTCTACATCCGCAACTGGTCGCTCATGTTCGATTTGCGCATCCTCGGAATGACGATCTTCCGCGGGTTTGTGCATCCGAATGCGCATTGACATCCAGAAGCAGCCCGAAGTGTGCGAACCACGTGATGTGGCCACAGACTTTTGTGCGTGGTCCTGCATTTCGAACTTTGCCATTAATCGACTATCGCTCAAGCCGGCGCAGCTCTGGAATTGAAGTCGCAAGAGCGGGTAGGTTGTTCGGTACTGCCGGCGCATTCGATCGCGTCAAGCGAAACAGTGCGATGGCCGCCTCGCCAATTTTCGCGTCATGATCGTGAAGTTCGCGCTTGCAGTTCTGGTCCTCGGTTACTGGCGCGCCGCAAAGGCCGTGCAGCCATGTCTCGGTATGTCGTTTCGGCACGACGATCGCGATACGCTCATCGGCCTCTCGCGGTCCTTGGCCAGCCTTCCTTAGTTCTTCAGCCAACAGGCGATGCTCCGTCTCGATAGTCCCCGTGTCTGCGTCGACATGAACCACTAGTGCTGCACGCCGGATTCTGCCGGCCACTGAGCGCCTTTGCTCTTGAACCTCGGTCGGATATTTCTGCCGAACGAATTGTTCACCCGAACCCGGCCCGAAAGGCACAACGCGAACCTGTCGTTGATTCACGCGCCTTCCCAATTGTCCAATGTAGCGCCGAAGAAAATTCGCAGAACGCAGGTCTTCCGCAAGAATTACAAGAGACACAATCCGATCACTCACGTTCCCAACCTCGCGCCACACGTTCTGCTGGCGACAGCTCACTGTCGTTGTTGGCGGAATATCGGTGAGCGCGTGTCGGTCCCGATCCAGTTCGCTCCAATACGATTCCATGCTCAGGCGCAAGCAGGTTCAACAACTCAGGATGATGGGAGGCAATGACCACCTGAGCGCCAAGATCATCGATTCGATCCTGCACGCCGAACAACCAAGGTTGAATCTCCGCAAGTGCGACAAAATTGTCCGGCTCGTCGATGCAGAGGGTCGCATTTTCCCGCACCATGAAGTACAAGAGAGCATACAGTCCGATAAGAGCGCGTTGACCGTCGGAAAGTTCGCTGAAGTCAAGAGAGAAAGTCTTTGTGGATTTTCCCGACCGACTTCCACTCACTTCGGACGGCTTGTCAAATTTTGCGCGAAGGACCCGTATGCCTTGACCAAGTTCGTCCAAATCCAAGCTCGACATGCCGCCAATCACTTCGCGTATTCCATCAAGAAACGATGAACCGATGGACGCGTTCGCAACCAGCGCATGTCTATACCATGATGCGAAATTTGAGAGATCGCGTGCCGGGCGTGCGTCTTCCTGCTCCGATCGCGAACTCATTCTCGGTGCGTCGATGCGAACGCAATGCAGCTCGCGCATCCGGCCTCTGAACCAGGTAAGTCGGACATTGTCCTTCCCTGAGAGAACACTACTCAGAGCCGAGCGACCCCACTCATGGGTGTACGTTGGGCCGGGCCTAATGTAATCAGTCCCTTGATCGTCGTACAATTGCACCTTTCCCTCTTTGAATGAAAAGACCGGCTTTCCGTTCTCTGTCGATAGCTCCTCCTCGAAGATACGCGACGTGCCAAGCCGTTCATTCTGTTCCAGAATCAAAAGGTACCGTAGGATCCCCGGCTCCCCCTCCACATCTAGCTCGACTCGTTGCTTGACAAGTCCCGGCTTATCGCTGCGAAGCCAACGTGGAACGGTCGAGAGCGGAAACACGTCCAAGCACTTCTCGCCTTCTACAACAAGGTCACGAACGGCTGACAGAACATCGAAAATTGAAGTTTTGCCCGAACCATTGCGACCTAGCAGCAATTGCTTCGGCCCAAGGTGCAATTCAAGGCTTGTGATCGCACGGTAGTTCTCGATGAGGAGACGCTTGAGCATAATGGAATGGTAAGGCGGCAGGCGACACTCCGAAAGGTGCCGGCTCCTACCTCAATCCTGGAGATCATCGGTCTCAAACATCCAAGTTCTTGACCTCGAGCGCGTGATCTTCGATGTATGTGCGCCGGCTCTCAACGTTCTCGCCCATCAACGTGGCAAAGAGGTTTTCAGCCTCGGAGGCGGTATCCCAAGTCACTCGCAGCAAGGTGCGAGTCGCTGGGTCCATGGTCGTCTCCCACAACTGCTCGGGGTTCATCTCGCCCAGGCCCTTGAAGCGTTTGATCTCGATGCCGCGGCGGCCCACATCGTGCAGCGACGCAATGATCGACGGAATGCTCGGCGCATCAACCGTCGCGGTCAGCTCGCCGTTGACATGGATCTCCCAGGCATAGCGAGTCGCCAGTTTCTCGCCAGTCACTGACTCTTGTTGCAATCGAGAATAATCTTCGATATCCAATCCCAAAGCGGTGAGCTTCTCAATGATCTTGGAGAGTTCCCTGTTCTCGTGCAATTCGCGCAACGTGGCGAGCTTGCGTCGGTTGCC
>JAKEEP010000075.1 GCA_022616475.1 Phycisphaerales bacterium
CGGCGGCATGGGTGGCATGGGCGGAATGGATTTCTAAGGCGGAGGCTCCATGGACGATCGAAACAAGATTCTGCAGTACATTCAAGATGCTCGGAAAGACCGATCGCGACATTTTGGCCGTCGAGTTCACGAGATCGCCAAAGTTGTAAATCTGCCAGTCGAGACCGTGGAATTCCTCGTTCAAGAAATGGAGCGAAAGGGAGAACTATCGATGTCGGGCAGCAGCAAGCCAGGAGACATCGTGGTTGATATCTAATTGCCATACGAGTTGATGCTATGAAATTTCGCGTCCTTATCGAACAAGACGAAGACGGCAAGTTCATTGCCTCGTGCCCAACGTTGCCGGGCTGCGTGAGCGATGGAGTGACGCGCGATGACGCCGTACACAACATGAAAGATGCCATTGAAGGTTATCTGACGAGCCTGGCCAAGAGTGGCGATCCGATTCCAGCGCCGATCCACGAGGAAATAGTCGAGGTTAACGTGAGCGCGATCGAGGAGGCGGCATGAATGCCTCCCGTCCCATTGGTTTCAACGCGTCAAGCCATCAACGCATTTACGAAAGTTGGTTATGAAGTGAATCACCAGACCGGTAGCCACATCATCTTGCGAAAGAGCCAATCGCCGCACCTGCATCTGTCGATTCCGAATCGGCGTGAGTTGCCGCGCGGCACGCTTCGCAAACTGATTCGCGATGCAGGATTGACCGTTGAAGAGTTCATCAATTTGCTTTAGAGCATGGAGATTTGGATATGTCCGTCAAACCACTTGAAGATCGCGTGTTGATCAAGCCGCTGGAGCCCGAGACCAAGACGGCTTCGGGGATTTACCTGCCGGAGACCGCCAAGGAGAAGCCGATGCAGGGGAAGGTTGTGGCGGTTGGGCCGGGCAAGACGCTCGACAACGGTCAACGCATCACGCCCAGCGTCAAGAAGGGCGACACGGTGCTCTTCGGCAAGTACTCAGGGACCGAGATCGAGATCAAGGATGTGAAGCACATGATCATGCGCGAGAGCGAGCTGTTGGGAGTGATTGAGAGCTGAGCGACGAAGCGATCAGCGACGGAGCGACGAAGGGAAGGCACGGAGGCACGAAGCAACCCATGGTGGCGCTTTGGCGCTGCTTGAGAAATTGAGGCAGGTAAACGATGGCGACCAAGCAGATGAAGTTCGGGACCGCGGCACAGTCGGAGTTCAAAGAAGGCGTGCAGCAGATCGCGCGCGCGGTGGCCGTGACGATGGGGCCGACCGGCCGGCATGTGGCGCTGCAGAAGTCCTATGGCGGACCCACGATCACCAAGGACGGCGTCACCGTCGCCAAGGAGATCGAGCTTCAGCAGCCTTTCGAGAATATGGGCGCGAAGATGATCAACGAGGTCGCCAAGAAGACGGCCGACCTGGCGGGCGACGGAACCACGACGGCGACCGTGCTGGCGGAGGCGATCTACCTGGATGGGTTGCGGTACGTGACGTCGGGCGCGAACTCGGCGGCGGTGCAGCGCGGGATCGTCGCGGCGGCCCAGGCGGCCAGCGCGGCGGTCGACAGCATGGCGACCAAGACGCGCGGCAAGGACGATTACATGAAAATCGCCACGGTTTCGGCCAACAACGACACCGAGATCGGCAAGCAGATTGCCGAGGCGATCGACAAGGTTGGCGCCGAGGGCGTGGTTGAGGTGGAGGAAGGCAAGACGTCGGAAACGACGCTGGAGTACGTCGAAGGCATGTCGTTCGACAAGGGGTTCCTGAGCCCGTACTTCATGACCGATCCGAAGAAGGCTCAGTGCGTGCTGGAGGACCTAAACATCCTCATCTACGAGAAGAAGGTCGCGAACCTGGCGGACTTGCTTCCGCTGCTGAACAAGGTGGCGACGTCGGGCAAGCCGCTGCTGATCATCGCTGAAGATGTGGAGAACGAAGCACTGGCAGCGCTGGTGGTGAACCGGTTGCGCGGAGTGCTGCAGGTCTGCGCGGTGAAAGCTCCGGGATTCGGCGATCGGCGCAAGGCCATTCTGGGTGACATTGCAGCCCTCACCGGCGGCACGTTCTTCTCGGAGGACTTGGGTCGCAACCTCGAAGACATCGATCTGAGCGAATTGGGCAAAGCTCAGCGGGTGACGATCGACAAGGACAACACGACGATCATCAAAGGCGCGGGCAAGAAGAAGGACATTGATGCGCGAGTGAGCCAGATTCGCGCGCAGATCGAGCGATCGACCAGCGACTACGACAAAGAGAAGCTGCAGGAGCGATTGGCCAAGCTAACGGGCGGAGTGGCGATTATCAACGTCGGCGCGCCGACTGAGACCGAGATGAAGGAGCGCAAGGCCCGCGTCGAAGATGCGCTGCATGCGACGCGCGCGGCGGCCAAGGAAGGCTACGTGCCTGGCGGCGGCGTGGCCTATCTTCGATTGATTCCGGCGATCCAGGACGCCTTGAAGAAAGTGAAGGGCGAAGATGAGAAGATCGGCCACCAGATCGTGGCCAAGGCTCTCGAATCGCCGGCCTGGCAGATCGCGACCAACGCCGGGTTCGATGGCGACATGGTGGTCGAGAAGATCAAGGATGGAAAGTCGTCTGGCTTTGGGTTCAACGCGGCCAGCGGCGAGTACGAAGACCTGGTCAAATCCGGAATCATCGATCCTGCGCTGGTGGTGAAGACGGCGATTCAGAACGCCGCATCGGTGGCGGGCCTGATGCTGACCACTGACGTGGTCGTGACCGAGTTGAAGGACGACGCCAAGCCGGTGGAAAACGCCGTAAGCTAGCGGCTCAATATGATTGTGATTGTGCTTCATATAGCCGCCGGCATTCCGGCGGCTATTTGAACAATGGGAAGACTGTGCCGACCACACGCGACTATTACGAGATACTCTCGGTTGAAAAGACCGCTTCGGGCGATGAGATCAAGCGCTCGTACCGTCGGCTGGCGATGAAATATCACCCGGATCGCAATCCGAACGATGCCCAGGCGGAAGCGAAGTTCAAGGAGTGCGCCGAAGCGTACGAAGTGCTCTCGGACCCCGAGCGGCGGTCGATCTATGACCGGTACGGCCACGCGGGACTGCGCGGCACACCGGGGCACGATTTCCGCTCGATGAACGTCGAGGACATTTTCTCGATGTTCAACGACATCTTCGGCGGCGGGTTTGCGGGCGGCCGGTCGAGCTCGCGGCGGGGCGGGGTGCCGCGCGGGTACGACTTGGAAACCGAAGTCGAGATCACACTGGAAGAAGTATTGACTGGTGCGGAGCGCGATGTCGATTTCAAGCGGATGGATGTGTGCCAGGCGTGCGACGGTTCGGGAGCCAAGCCCGGGAGCAAGCCCACGCCATGCTCGACGTGCGGCGGAGTCGGACAAGTCATTCAGACGGGGCTGGGTGGGATGTTCCGTATGCAGACGACGTGTCCTCATTGTCGTGGGCGCGGGACAGTGGTGGTGGACAAGTGTCCGGATTGCAGGGGGCACGGACGCGTTTCGGTGAAGCGGAAACTGTCGGTGAAGATTCCGGCGGGAATTCACGATGGCCAGGCCGTGCGAATCGGCGCCGAGGGGGAGCCGCCGCCGGTGGAAGCGAGCCCAAACGGTCAGGGGATTCGCGGCGACTTGCACGTGGTCGTGCGGGTGCGCGAGCACGAGCGGTTCGAGCGCGATGGCGACGATTTGCTCCTGGCCGTGCCGGTGAATTTCTCGCAACTGGCGCTGGGCTCGCAGATCGAAGTGACGACGCTCGACGGGATGCGCGAACTGGCGATCCCGGCGGGGACTCAGCACGGCGGACTTTTCCGCATTCGCGAGTCGGGGCTGCCGAATCTGCGAAACGGCAAGCGCGGCGATTTGGTGGCGATCATTCAGTTGGTTGTGCCGCGCAAGTTGAACGAGACGCAGAAGAGGTTGCTGGCGGAATACGCCAAGACCGAGGATGTGAACGTGGGAATTGCACAGCAATCGGCGTGGGAGAAGATCAAGCGCGCGGTGAAAGGTGGCTGAACCGCCGGTCGAGTGAACATAGAATCGAGGTCGTAGAGCCATGCGAAAGCACAATCGAAATCTTCCAGACCAGGAGGCCGCCGGAGCTCCAGGCGGGCGGCACGGTCAATCCGATGGTGAAGATGGAGCGGAAAACCGAACTTCGGAGACTCCTGGTGGCCACGGAACCCCAAAGGGTCTACCGGTGGATATCGAGTTGTCACATGAAGCGGCTGAGCTGGTGAAGCAGCTTCAGAGCGAGCGCGATCAAGCAGTGGATGCGCGGCTGCGAGCGCTGGCGGATTTTCGCAATTACCAGCGGCGTTCGATTGAGAACGAGCAGCGGGCCGGCCAAGCGGGAGCGGCGCGAGTGGTGAAGGCGATGCTGCCGGTGCTGGATCATTTTGATCTGGCGGTGGCGCAGCGCGCGGATCGCATGTCGGTGGAGCAACTGCACGCCGCGGTGCGCATTCTCCTGGACGCGTTCAACAAGACGCTGGCGGGACAGGGAGTTGAGCGGATTGAGCCGACTCGAGGCGAGCCGTTTGATCCGAATCGGCACGAAGCGGTGATGCGACAGGCGGCGGACGACCTGGAGCCTAACAGCATCGTTTCGACGATGCAGGCCGGTTATGCGATGGGCGACCAGATCTTGCGGCCGGCCAAGGTCTCAGTCTCGAGCAGCCCTCAAGACGAGTGAAAAGGAATCCATGCCAACATACGAGTATCGGTGCGATGCGTGCGCGCACCAGTTCGAGGAGTTTCAGAGTATTACGGCGGCTCCACTGCGCAAGTGCCCAAAGTGCGGAAAGTCGAAGCTGAGGCGATTGATCGGCGCTGGCGGCGGCGTGATCTTCAAGGGCGGCGGGTTCTATGAGACCGACTATCGCAGCGATGGATACAAGAAAGCTGCCGAGGCCGAGAAGAAGTCGGCTGAGCCGGCCAGTGAAAAGAAGGCTGAGGTGAAGAGTGAGCCGGCAAAGGCCGAGCGCACTGCCGGTGATGCGTCAGCGAAGAACAAGGAGACGGTAGCGTCAACGGACGGCGGCAAGACCAAGAAGGGTGGGGGCAAAGGATCGAAGCGGAAATGAGTGGGGTGCGGGGATCAGTTTGGCGCCGCGTCCGGTCGCGCGGACGAGCGATGGGCTTGCCCATGCACGCTTGCCCAGTCGCGTGCGCGGTGAATCGCCCGCCGCCGCTTGTGTGGTCGCGACGAGAGGGCCGTCAGCCGATGGTGTCGACCAGGACCCAGGCAGCGTTGTTGGCGCCTGAACGGCGGAGAATCCAGGTGTCGCCAGTGACGACGTCGACCAGGAACGTGGCGTTCTCGAACTGCTGGATTTCGAGAAAGCCTGACGTCGGGTCGTCCACCGCGCGGGCGATGGAGCGAAACGTACCGTTGGCGTTGGGCCCTTGAGGAGTACCGCGGAAGCGGAAGAGCTCGCCGGTCGAGGTGTCGAAGCGGACCATGAAGTTATCGAAGCGAATGATCTGGGTTCTTGAGAAGATGGCGTTGTCGAGGTCGACGATTGGGAGATCATTGCTGCCGCCGGATTGGCCACTGGTCATGGTGGAAGCGATAAGCAAGGCCGAGGCCGCGATCACTGCAATGATGATGAACTTGAGCCAATACATGGGATTTCCTTTCCACCGCGGTCCGGATGCGATGAGAAGTTTGCTTGAGAGCGAACGCCGCTCAAGTAAGTGCAGGAGGCGCGGAGCGGCCTCGCCATCCTCACGCGACCCGATTTTCTCTCTCGAGCGGTCCCATCGTTGGAATCGCCGTTGGCGCGGACTGAGGTTCCGTTTGCCCCGTACCATGACAGTGTGTCACTTCGATTTTCGCAACGCAAGTTCTCCGCCACCTGGTCCAGCAGCAGTACAAGTCTGCGCGGTGAAAGCGATCTCGCGCGACATGAGGATCGAGGTGGAGGATCGCGAGGCGTTTGAGGAGGCAAAGAAAAACTGAACCTGCGCCAGCATCCGCGGTCAAAGGCTGGCGAAAGGAAAAGAAGACGGCGATGACGGGCTGACGGTGGGTCAGCCGAGGGTGTCGACCGCAATCCATGAGGCATTGTTCGGGCTGTTCTGGCGGAGAATCCACGTCTCTCCCGTGAGGACGTCGATCAGGAAGGTCGCCTGACCAATCCGCTTGACTTCGAGAACGCCGGAATTCGAACCGGAGACCGGTGGCGCGATGTTCCGAAAGAGCCCGTTTGCGTTGGAACCTTGGAGCGTACCTTCGAAGTTGAAGAGCTCGCCGGTTGCAGTGTCAAACCGCACGATGACGTCGTCGACTTTGATGATTTTGGTTCTCGGGAAAATGGCGTTGTCGAGGTTGATGGGGAGTTCCTCGCCGGATTGGGCACGAGTGATCGAAGAGGCGATCAGCAGGGCGGCGCACGTAACCGCCGCGATGACAACAATTTTGAGCCAGGTCATTGGTGATTCCTTTGGTTTGAAAAAAGAAGGCGAATTGACATGAAGACAAACAGCCCGACAGGAGCAAGTATTTCGGCCTCGAAAATCCCGCCATGGCGATGGGCCGGATTTGAGCAATCGCAGCATTGAATTGCATTGGGCGCGATTCGCCCATATTTTCTCGTTGGAACACTTATGCCTCTTCGATTCACACAACGCATCCTTCAACATCTTGTTCACGACCAATATAAACCCGCGCCCGCGAAAACCATCGCGCGAGATATGCGAATTGATGCGGAGGATCGCGAGGCCTTCGACGA
>JAKEEP010000076.1 GCA_022616475.1 Phycisphaerales bacterium
CATCGTCCCCGCGGCCGCGCTCGTGGTCGCCCACTTCGTTCGAGAGCAGGAACGCGATGTGATTCGTCCCGAAGGCCAGAAGCGAATGGATGATCTGAGCAACGTCCATTGGTCGGCGCTGATCATCGCGTCGCTGTTGGCCGTACCCTTCCTCGCCATGCAGGATTGGCTTATTGAGCAAGGTGGCGATTGGTTCCCGCGGCGATTGGTCGTGCCGATGGCATGGCCGATGGCTGGATTGCTTGGTTTGACGTTGACGATTCTGGCCGTGACCGGCTTTCGCCGGCACAAGGAATGGCACGCCGTTTCGGCCGCACTCTACACTGCGGCCTGGGCCCTCATCATGACCACTGTCTTCTGGGGTCGCCGCGCCGAGCCGCCCAACAAAATTCACCAGATCAAGCTCCAGGCCGAGCGCTTGGCGGCGCGCATCGGCGATGCCCCCATCCGATCACTGCGCCTGGCTCAAGATGATGCCCGAGGCTTTGTCCTCAACGATGCGTTCCGCTTCTACTACGGCCGGCCCATCGACCGAATCAAGATCGTCGAGCTCGCTGACTACGCCCGCACCTCACCCAACTCGGCGTTCGTGCTGGCCATACGCGGAGCGCCGAGCGGCGATGTCCTTCGTGCCGCGGGTTTCATCCAGCTTGAACCCATCATGACCGACATCAACCAGGTCCAAGACCTCTGGCAAAGCGCACCGGCCAGCGAGCCACAAGTATCTCACGCTGACTGATGCCTTGCTCAGCGAGGCGCAGAATCACCCTTGCTGGTGATCACGTGGCTGCTCGGCTTCAACGCCGTCTCGACTTGCGTCTTCCACTCCTGATACCCCTCGCGGCCCATCAGGCCGAACGTCGCCACTTTCCCAGTCTCAACCGCCGGCTGATCGTACGCATCGATGTTGAGCATCAATCCAGCGTAAGCGGTCACGATCTCCCATAACTGAATGAACTGACCGACGGCGTTCGCATCAAGCCGCGAAAACCGAATCGTGAAGTTGGGTCTCTGTGACTCAACCAGCGCGAACTCAGTCGCCTTCTTCTCCGCCGCGAGCAGCTGGCCCAACGTCGCGCCCTCAAGATATTTCAGATTCTCGACCTTGAGCCCCCTTGGAATCTTGAGATCGCGGGTGAATCGCTCGACTTCGACAAAACCGATGACCTTGTCGTTTGGCCCTTCGCGATAAAGCTGGATCTGGCTGTGCTGGTCCGTCGCTCCCAACGCCTTGATCGGCGTCGCCCCCGCGAACACCTCGCGTCCGTCCTTGTTCTGCCGCTTGCCCAGTGACTCAGCCCAAAGCTGCCGAAACCAATCCGCCAGCTGCAAAAGCGCGTTGCAATACGGCATCATCACGTGGTTGGTCTTGCCCCGCTTGGTCAGTTCGATCAAGATCAGCGCCAGCATCGCCGCCGGGTTGTCCATCAAATCAGGCTCGCTGCACCGCTGGTCCATCTCGGCCGCGCCATCTAGCAATCCATTGACGTCGATCCCACACATCGCGCTGCTGAACAACCCCACCGGCGAAAGCACGCTAAACCGCCCGCCCACGCCCTCGGGCACCGGCAGTGTCGCATAGCCTTCGGCTTCGCAGATCTCGCGCATCGTGCCCTTGCCCGGATCTGTGACCGCCACAATACGCTTGGGGTAACCCTTACCCAGCGCCTTTTTGAGCATCTGGCGAACGACGAGAAACTGCGCGGCAGTCTCGGCCGTCTCCCCAGATTTGCTGACCACGTTCACGATTGTCTTCTTGAATTTAGGATCAGTCCGGCGAACCTCATCGAGCGTCTCGCGCACCAAATGCGGATCGATGTTGTCGAGCACGAAAAGGCGCGGCCCGCCGCGCTGCTTGCGCGGCATCAAGTTGTACGTGGCCGGCGTCAACGCTGCATGAACCGCGCTGTTTCCCAGCGCGCTTCCGCCGATGCCTAGTACGATCAAATCGTTGGTCGGAGTGCGAAGCTTGCCAACGAGTTTCTTGACAGCCGAGACGTGTTCGCGCCGCATCGGATCAAACGGCAACAGCCGCCAGCGTTCCCATCCGGTTCCCTTGGTTTGATTCAGACGCCGCGTGAGCTCAGCCAAGCGCGGCGCCGCATCGGTCAACGTCTGCGCTGGTAATCCATGCGAGCCCACTCGTTCGGCGAGGCAGTTGGCGTAGTCGAGCGTGAGGGTGGCCATACGGACAGGATATCGCTGCCCATCCGCTCATGGCGATCCCCGCGCGGCCGTCTCGCGCGTTTTCGGCACAGGCGAAATGCTTACCGATTCCAGCGCCTGGTCGAGATCGGCGATCAGATCACGGACATCTTCTATTCCCACTGAGATTCGAACCAGCGTATCGCTGATTCCTAATTTTGCGCGATTCTCTGGCGGCACCGACGCGTGCGTCATGATCGCCGGATGTTCGATCAACGACTCGACGCCGCCCAGCGACTCGGCCAGCGCAAACACTTGCACGTTCTCGAGGAACTGCCGCGACTCGCCCAAACCGCCCTTCAAGAACATCGTGATCATCCCGCCGTAGGCCGGCTCATCGCCGATCCTCATCTGCTGCCCCGCCAATGAATGCTGTGGATGGCTCGGCAGCCCCGGATAAACCACCCGCTGCACTTTGGGATGCTTCACCAGCCACTCGGCGATGCGCGCTGCGCTCTGGCAATGCCGCTGCATGCGCAGCGCCAACGTCTTGATCCCGCGCAAAACCAAATACGAATCAAACGGGCTCAGAACGCTGCCGATCGCATTCTGCATGAACCGAAGCTTTTCAGCAATCTCAGCGCGATTGGTCACCAGCAACCCGCCCAGCGCATCGCTGTGCCCGCCCAGATACTTCGTCGCCGAGTGATGCACGATGTCGAAGCCATACTCCAACGGACGCTGGAGAATGGGCGTGGCGAACGTGTTGTCGCACACGGTGATGATCTTCTGCCCCTTGGCCGCGCGCGATTGCGCGATCGCCGTGATCGCTTTCAGATCGATGAGCTTGAGCGTCGGATTCGTGGGCGTCTCGATCCAGATCATCTTCGTGCGCGGCGTGATGGCCTGTTCGACTCGCTTGGCGTCGGTCATGTCCACGTACGTCACGTTCAAGCCCATCGAGCGCTCGCGGACTCGCGACATCAACCGATACGACCCGCCATAGAGGTCATCCATCGCCACCACGTGATCGCCCGTGTCGAGCAACTCCAAGCACGTGGCCATCGCCGCCAATCCGGACGAGAACGCAAAGCCGCCGCTCGTCACATCCTGGCGTTGGGAAAGGCTCGATCCTTCGATGGCGGCAATGGACCGCTCCAATGCGTATCGCGTCGGGTTGTGGCTGCGCGTGTACTCAAATCCCTTGTGCTGCCCAGGCGACTCTTGCGCGTACGTGCTCGCCAGGCTGATCGGAGGCATCACCGCGCCAGTCGAGGGATCAGGCGCTTGCCCGCCGTGTATGACCAGGGAATCGATTCGAAGCTTGGATCGGCTCATGGAACATCAGTGTAGCCTGACTGCACACCGGGCGCGAGTCCACCCTGCCGGCGCGCTGACTCGTTCAGGCCAGCACCGGGACATCGCCCAGCACATCCATGCTTACTTCAACCGCTTGCGCAGATACGTGATCAAGTCAATCTTGGTGATCAACCCGTAGAAGTGATTCTCATCGGCCACGATCGCCACGCGGTCGGCGCGGAAAATCGGCATCAGATCGTTCACCGACGCCGTCGGCTTGATCGTCTCCAGCCGCCGCGTCATGAAGTCGCTCACCGGCCGGTTCACCTGATCGCCGTCGTGCGTCAGCGCCAGCAGCACATCGGACTCATCGATGATGCCGATCACACGGTCATTCTCATCCACCACGGCCATCTGGCTCACGTCGTACATGTGCATCGACTTCACCGCCTGCGCCAACGGCGTCGCGGGCTTCAGAGTGTAATCCTCGCGCGCCAGATGCCGGCGCGCGATTAGATCGCGCAGGTCGCCGAACGTCTCGCGCTCGATGAACCCGTTGTCGATCATCCAAAAATCATTGAACATCTTCGAGAGATACTTGGCGCCGTGATCGCACACCAGGCTGACCACGCGCTTGGGCTGCTTTTGCTCGCGGCAGTATCGCAGTGCCGCCGCCACCAGGCAACCGGTAGATGAACCAACCAGAATGCCTTCCTCCTTCAAAAGTTCGCGTGCCGTCGTG
Source organism: Phycisphaerales bacterium (assembly GCA_022616475.1). Classification (GTDB taxonomy): domain Bacteria; phylum Planctomycetota; class Phycisphaerae; order Phycisphaerales; family SM1A02; genus JAKEEP01. The sequence goes on from JAKEEP010000076.1 coordinate 4,187, forward strand.
AACGATTCGCCATCGGAAATCGTAATGCCCCGGTTGATCTGATCCAGGTTCAGGATCTCGGGCACGAAATCTTCGCCCATGCCTTCCACCAGCCAGCTCCCGGCGGGAACCTTCTGGCCGCAGTTGATCAGCGGCGCCAGCACCGATCCGGCCGGGTCGGCGAGAATCAATTCGACCTTGGGATTGCGCTCGCGAAGGTATTGACCAACGCCCGTCATTGTGCCGCCCGAGCCGACCCCCGCCACGAACGCGTCAACCTCTCCTTCCATCTGCCGCCAAATCTCCGGACCGGTGGTTTCGTAGTGAGCCTTGGGGTTCGCCTTGTTTCCAAACTGGTTGACGTAGAGGCTGTTGGGTGTCTCGCGCGCGAGGCGCTCGGCCATGTCCTGATAGTACTCCGGATGACCCTTCTCCACGTCTGAGCGAGTCAATCGCACTTGCGCCCCCATGGCGCGGAGGTGCGAGATTTTCTCGGAGCTCATCTTGTCGGGCATGACAACCGTGAGCTTGTAGCCTTTCTGGCCGGCCACCAGCGCCAAGGCGATACCGGTATTTCCCGCCGTGGCCTCGATGATGTGTCCCTTGCCCGGAACGAGCCGGCCATCGCGTTCGGCCTGCTCGACCATTGAAACCGCGATGCGATCCTTGATGGAATTGCCTGGGTTCGCCGACTCCATTTTCACAAAGAGCCGGCATTTCCCCGCGTCCATCTTTCGAAGTTCGAGCATGGGCGTGGCGCCAATCATCTCCAGCACGTTGTGATGCACCGGCGGCGTCGTTGGATGCGGTACAGCTGCATGATCGAGCCGTGATTCACGCGCGGTGGCGGCGTTGCCCTGAGGCGAGCCTTCCGTTGACTTCTTGTTGCTTTTCTGGACCCAGCCGGCCATGTTGGGCTCCTCAAGGAACTCGGTGCTTGATTCGAGGGCATCGTACGCAGCCGATCGTTGATTCGCGAGCCCGCGCGCCGAGCCTGAACCGCCACAACAACAGAAACGGGCTGCCCAAGAACGGGCAGCCCGGTGAGGAGCATGATTGGTCTTCAACGTGCTACTGCTTGGCGATGAAATCGCGACCCTTGATGCCGTCGGTCGTCAATATATGGAAGCTGGTTGACGCCGCGTCGTAGGCGTAGTCCGAAAAGTACCCGTCGCCATCCCAGAAATCGAACCCGCCTCCCATCGGCGTGTCGATGCTCCAAAGACCGTGGCCGTCGGATGTCTGCACCGTCATGCGCTTGGTCGCTTCCATGGAGTCGCGCACGCCCGCCGCGCCGATATGGCCATCAAAGAACAGCGCGCGTGGCGTTGAGACCAGGGCTGCGTTGAAGTAGTGGGGCTCGCACCCATCGTAACTGCCCGGAGCCAACCCCGGGTTGCACTCCTTCTTGCGGTTCTGGCACCAGTGATGCTCCATGATGTGCGTCTTCAGATTGCCGTAGATCGCCTGACCCATCGCCGGTGACCGGAAGCCGGCCTTCAAATTGAACGGGTTTGTGTAATACTTGCCCGTCGATTTGTTGAGGCCCAGCACATCCGGGCTGAACATCGCCGCAGGTGAGAAGACGTAGCTCGATGGACGAATGTCCGGCGGCGCGTTGAAGAACTCATCGGCGTGATCCAGCAGCGGCTCGACCGAGGCCATCACCGCCGAGTCCTTGGGCGCGTAGAACGTCGGATCGTAGAACTTGCCGTTCACATACGTGTTGAACGCCCGAACGTTCGTGTAGCGGAACGCGCCCCACTTGTTGCCAAAGTCGATGGGAACGATCACCCCCGCGTTTCCGGCCCAACCAACCGGATTCGGAGGAAACCAATAGCCCCAGATTCCAAACTCGCTGGGTGCCCCTCGGCCGTACCCGAGAATCAGCCCCGGATGCTCGATCCCGGTCTGGCTGGCGAACCCTGACACTGCTTGAGGACCCGTCGTGCCGTATGAAGCGAAGTTGTCATTGATGAACGTGACTTGGTGGTCGTTGTACTCCGCAGAGTAGATGCCCTGGGCCTTGGACAGTTGCGATAGGTTGCTCTCCGAGCGAGTCAGCTTGGCCTGCTCGATCGCCCTTCCGATGGCCGGCACGAGAATGCCGACCAGGAGCGCAATGATGGCGACCACCACCAAAAGCTCCACGATTGTGAAAGCGCTCTTTGACCGTTGCATACGAAGTTCCTTTCCGGCGCTGGCGCGCCATGATGCGGGCTTCGGGATCGCCTTCAATGGCGCAACGCAACAGCCGTTAGAAAACGCTCGTGTGCGCCGAATCGATCAAATGAGTGCGAACCAGACAAACCCGCTAAGGTGTTGGTCCCAGACATGATGGTGGGACCGTGAAGATGTGAACGGAGTCTGCGGCATTTCATGCGGACTCCACGCTTCACTTTACCCCATGGTTGCGACATGGCAAACTAACCGCTGTTCTTTCTAAGGGAAAATGAAGACCGCGGTCTGACAACGAGTCCGGAGGCAGGCGGGCGTACCAGCGATGCCCTTGTGAAAAGGAAAACGGGCTGCCCGAAGACGGGCAGCCCGTTGAAAATCGCGATCAATCTAAACGCGTTACTGCTTGGCGACGAAGTCGCGGCCCTTGATGCCATCGATCGTCAGGATATGGAAGCTGGTCGAAGCGGCATCATACGCCACGCTTGAGAAGTACCCGCCGGTACCCCACATCTCGTAGCTGCCGTTCCAGCCAGGTACGTTCTTGGTCCAAAGTCCGTAGTTGGGGTTACCCGTCTGCACCGTCATTCGCTTGGTTGATTCCATCGAATCGCGAACGCCGGCGGCGCCGATGTGGCCGTCGAAGAAGAGCGCTCGCGGCGTCGACATGAGGCCGGCGTTGAAGTAGTACGGTTCGCAGTTGTCATAGCTGCCGGGGGCCAACGCCGGGTTGCACTCCTTCTTGCGGTTCTGCAGCCAGTGATGCTCCATGATGTGAGTCTTCAGGTTGCCATAGGCGGCCTGACCCATCGCTGGCGATCGGAAGCCTGCCTTCAGGCTGTAGGGATTGGTGTAGAACAGTCCCGAGGACTTGTTGAGGCCCAACACATCGGGGCTGAACATCGCCGCCGGTGAGAAGACGTAGCTTGATGGCCGGATATCGGGTTCGGCATTGAAGAACTCGTCGGCGTGATCGAACAGCGGCTCGGTCGACGCCATCACCGCCGAGTCCTTGGGCGCATAGAAGGTCGGATCGTAGTACCGGCCGTTCACATAGGTGTTGAACGCGCGAACGTTGGTGTAGCGGAACGCGCCCCACTTGGTGGCAAAATCAATTGGAACGATCACCTGATAATTGCCCACGTAGCCAACCGGGCTTGGCGGGAACCAATAACCCCAGATGCCGAACTGGCCGCCGGAGCCTCGGCCGTATCCCAGGATCAGTCCCGGATGCTCGATTCCGGTCGCGGCCGCGAACCCGTTGACGCAGGATGCTCCGCTGTTGCCGTACGACGCGAAGTTGTCGTTGATGTACGTGACTTGGCGATCGTTGTACTCCGATGAGTAAATCGCCTGGGCTTTGCCCAACTGCGAGAGGTTGTTCTCCGATCGAGTCAGGAGCGCCTGGTCGCGAGCTTTGCCGATGGCCGGCACCAAAATACCGACCAGCAGCGCAATGATTGAAACCACCACCAGAAGCTCAACGATGGTGAAGGCCCTCTTTTCGAACGTATATTTCATACTCTGTTCCTTTCTTGGCGGTTGCACGCCATGTCTTGTCGCGGGCTCGGTTGCCTTCTCAGCGCACGGTGAAATCGCGATGCCGATGGCTCGCACTGCTCAGAGAAAACTGGATGGTTTCGAACCCAAAAAGAACCCGCTGAAAAAGTTGGTCCAGACATGAATTGGACCACGAAGATGTGAGCGGAATCTGCGCCGTGTCTGCAAACTCCAAAAACCCAAGCCAAGTGTACTTGGTGATGGGGCCGGTGCAACCAAATTTCTCAAATTCTGACTTGTCCGACTCGCGATTGAGTAACCCGAATGAGTCCGAGAAGGGCATAAATAAGAAAGGGCCGCCCATAGTAGGCGGCCCTGAGATACGTATAAAACCCTATCAAACCGTTCGGGAAGGCTCACTTGCCGACAAAGTCGCGACCCTTGATGCCGTCAATCGTTGCAATGTGGAAGCTCGTGGATGCTGAGTCGTACGCGACGCTCGAGAAGTACCCACCGGTGCCCCAATACTCGTAGCTGCCATTCCAGCCAGGTATGTTCTTGCTCCACAGGCCGTGATTGGGCTGGCCGGATTGAACGACCATGCGCTTGGTCGCCTCCATGGCATCATTGACGCCCGCGGGCCCGATGTGCCCATCGAAGAACAGCGCGCGAGGCGAGGAGGTCACAGCCGCGTTGAAGTAGTAGGGCTCGCAGCCATCGTAGCTGCCCGGAGCCAATGCCGGATTGCACTCCTTCTTGCGGTTCTGCAGCCAGTGATGCTCCATGATGTGCGTCTTCAGGTTTCCGTACACCGCCTGGCCCATGGCCGGCGATCGGTAGCCCGCCTTGAGCGAGAAAGGATTGGTGTAGTACAAGCCTGACTGCTGATTCAAGCCCAACACATCGGGGCTGAACATGGCGGCCGGCGAGAACACATAGCTTGAGGGGCGGAAATCTGGTTCGGCATTGAAGAACTCATCGGCGTGATCGAACAGCGGCTCGGTCGACGCCATCACCGCCGAGTCCTTCGGCGCATAGAACGTCGGATCGTAGAATCGACCGTTCACGTACGTGTTGAACGCGCGAACGTTGGTGTAGCGGAACGCGCCCCACTTGCTCGCAAAATCGATTGGGACGATGACTTGCCAGTTTCCGGCACTGCCGACGGGATTCGGCGGGAACCAGTACCCCCAGATTCCGAACTGGCCGCTGGAGCCTCGGCCGTAGCCCAGGATCATTCCGGGATGCTCGATGCCGTTCTGCGCGGCGAACCCGCTGACCGCAGCAGCGCCGTTGGCGCCATACGATGCGAAGTTGTCGTTGATGAACGTGACCTGGCGATCGTTGTACTCCGAGGAGTAAATCGCCTGGGCTTTGCCCAGTTGCGAGAGGTTGTTCTCCGATCGAGTCAGCAAGGCTTGATCGCGAGCCTTGCCGATGGCCGGCACCAGGATGCCAACCAGGAGCGCAATGATTGAGACCACCACCAAAAGCTCGACGATGGTGAAGGCGTTTCGAGACGACATACGTTTCATGAGACTGTTTCCTTTCTACGGCGTGAGCACGCCATTTGACATGAGCGGATCGGGTTCGGGTTTCACAACGCAGAGATGAGTTTCTGAGGCTTCACTCGCGGTTGCGCTTAACACTCTGATACACAGGACTACCGCGAACTGTCGAAATAGTTACAACTCCAGTGCGAAACACGAGCCAATTGCCGCTTCGAACCAAGCGGGCCCAGGATATGAGGGCGGGCCCTCATCGAAGTGAATGAAGCCTGCTCCAACAAATGCCGGCTCCACGTAATCATCCATCCATACCAGCTGTTTCAGACCGTGCAAACCAAGTGTACGCAAGACTCTACGGAATCGGACGCCTCCGGTTGCACAAAATCCGTTGAATCAGGATTGCAGCCGAGCGCAGAGCGCCCTGCGCCCCGATGCGAAGACTCCGTATTGTGGATAATTGGTCCGGATGCCGAATCAGCCAGCCGATCACAGCAGCAGGGCGCACCCCGCCGCGCCTGCCGACCCAGCAATCCACTCCCTTGGGAAGCGGCGTCTGCAGATCGTCGCTCACCCCCCGCACAATCGCCCACCGCCAACCAGCCCCCTTCGCGCCGCGGGCAAAGGCGGCTGATTCCAGATCAACCAGTTCGGTCCCCGCGCGAGTGTGCAACGCGGCCTTTGCCTGCCGCGTTACAAGGCTCGCGCCCACCGACGCTATCGCACAGGTTTGCCCTGGTTCGCTGGGCTCGGATAGGCCGACGGGGGTATGCCATCGCTCTTGTGTTTCTGGATCGACGACCTCGCCAATCACCCACGCGCTTCCCATCTTGACATGCTCAACCAGCGATCCTGCCAGCCCCGCCAGCACGACCGGTCGGTTCGTCGGACCCGCACTCCGTATCCACGATTCCATCCTCTCCCCGCCGGGTCCGCAACAACGCAAATCGCAGAAGCGCCCCAAGCCCGCGCGGCGCAGCGCCGCAAGCTCGAACTTCAACGGGCAGACCACGATCGGCCGCGTGTCTTCTGAACCGCCATTCACACCTTGCAGCGTACCGCATTCATGCTTCAAGGTGCGGCCAGCCGATCCTTTCGCCAGCTCGACGCCCGCGCCGAAATGATTGAATTTACCATCCCGCACGTGCTCCGCTGGATCGATGGACATCTGGACTTGGCCTACCTCGAGCTGGGCGGCCGCGACCTGCGCGAACACGTTCGCAACACTCAGGAAGGGTGCATCAGCTTGCCCGCGCTGCGTGAGGCAGGGATTGAGATCGTCTTCGGAACGATCTTCACCGAGCCAGGGATTGATGCCGCCAAGTTTCCTCATGGCTATCAGTCGAGCGATGATTCGGCTGGGGCGGAAGCCGCGGGCCTCCGCCAGGTTGCGGTCTACCAGAAGTGGGAAGCCGCTGGCGAAGTCTCCATCGTGCGCTCACCAGCCGACGTCGAGCGGCCTTCGCCTGTCCCCAAGATCGTTCTGCTCATGGAAGGCGCCGATCCAATTCGCTCGCCCGATCATCTGCGCGCCTGGTTCGACCGTGGCGTCCGAATCGTCGGCTTGACTTGGGCCGCCGGCACGCGCTACGCCGGCGGCAACTCATCGACCCCTGGATCGGGTCCACTCACCTCGCAGGGTGCTGAGATGATCCATGCGTTGGATGAGCTTGGCATCGTCCACGACGCTTCACATCTGAGCGATGCTGCGTTCGATGGATTGATGGCCCACGCCAAGGGATTGGTCATCGCATCGCACTCCAATTGCCGCTCTCTGGTCGAACCCAAGCAGCGGCATCTGCGCGCTGATCAGATCAAGACCATCGCCGAGCGCGGCGGGATGGTGGGACTGAATCTCTATTCGCCGTTCCTGATCAAGGGCCGTCGGGCCACGATCGACGATTGCATCGCGCATGTCGAACATATCGCAGACGTGATGGGCCACCGTCGCGGTATCAGCCTTGGTTCGGACATGGATGGCGGCTTCACGCCAAAGGACCTTCCGATCGGTTTGGATCATCCTGGTCATCTGCATTCGTTGTCCCAAGCCCTGCGCGATCGCGGCTGGCCCGACGCCGATATTCGCGGCTTCGCATTCGAGAATTGGTCGCGGTTCCTCGACGCTGCCCTGCCAAGTCATTGACTTGCGGGCTTTGGTTTCCGGCTTGCAACCGCAAGACCTCGGCTATTCCCGCCAAGGCAATTCCACCCCACATCGCAAAGAACGGATACATCCCGTCCATTTCATCAAATTGGCGTCGCCCTGATTCGGTCATTTGCCCCCAATACCCAAATCCAATCGGCGCTGCACTGCCGATCGCCAAGATGATCGCTCCAATTCGCATTTCGGTGGATCATCCTCATTGGCTCACTGCATTCAACGGCGCGCAATACCAGCCTGTCTGCCCATTCACCTCAACCGGCGCCAGAACATGCAAGTGCACATCGGTCGCGTGCAAATCGCTCACGGCCACAGGCTCGGCAGAAAAAACGTGACACACCGCCTTCGCATTGTGTTTCAACGCCGGTTGCGGGCACGCCATGGCGATGAGCTCCCGATGCGCCTTCACCCAGCACTCCACGATCCGCATCTCCCGCAGCGCGCCGGCCGGTAAATCGCGCGAAAGCAAATGCAATCGCCCCGAACCATCGACCGCCAGCTCCACCCGCTCGCGTCCCGGCGATCGAATGGGAAGTGTTGTCAAACCCTTGACGTATCTGGCCAGCGGAATCGGCTGGCCGTGCTCGTCAGGTTCGAGCGGCTTGGCCGGCGCCTTGGGCTCGACATCCACCGTGGGCTTGGGCGCCAGCTTGATTCGCGGAGCTACGTGCTCATGATGAGTCGCCGCTGAAACTGGTTCACATATCGGCGCGCTCGGTTCCGGTTGCACGCGCGGCACGGCGGGCGGTGAGATGAACGGTCTTGGGGGCCTCGGCGCCGGCATCTGCAGAATCCGCTCCGCGTCCACCATGCCCGTTTGCTCTCGATCGATGTAAATCTGCCCGGCCACTCGCCGCTCCGCAACGTCCGGTCGTTGCCAACCCGCTTTGGCCTTCTCAATCCACATGATCACCTCCGACACCGATGGAGGCTGTTGGCCCGGGAAGCTCACGTATCGCGTCGATTTGATTCCCGCATCCATCCGCGGCAGGCACAGCCCCAACTTGATTTCCGCTCCCAAGAAGCTCAACGTCGTGCGATTGAGACGCTCGACCACGCCGGCGGCGTTTGCCGCGTCAGTTCCGATCACCGCCAGATTCAGCGCCGGTAGCCTCGACTTGGACTGCTCAGCGGCCTGCGACAACTCCTTGATCAGTTGATACGCCGCCACCACCGCCCCCTCATCGGCGCTGCTGAGAATCGTGATTCGCTCGGCCCCGCTCTGAATCAGCTCACCGGGCGCGCAGCCCAAGTACGGCCGAACGATCCACAAATCAATCTTGGCCCCCAAAACCCCGATCGCATCCTCAAGCGACTGTTCAATCGCCATCGAGCCCAACTCGACCGGAGCGCGAAACAACTGAAGGTTCGGCTCGTCTCCATCCAATCGAAGCAAGGCTGTCGAACCATGATCCCGCGCCAGCGCATCAGCATATGGCGTGAGCCACAACCCGCCCCGCACCGGCAGGTTTCCTGCGATCACCAGCTTGACCCCGCGCATAGCCGCGGGCGGGGCAGCCTCAGCACGCCGGTTCATCGCCGCCTGACCCGGCTCACTCTCGCCGGCTGCATCAGGCGCCGATCGAGGCGCCCTGCTCGTCGCTTCGCTTCCCTCTGCTTCGATCGCGGTCTTCTGCGGCGCAGTTGTCAAAAACATCGCCGCCAGCTCGTCGAATGGATCAAACGTTTTCTTCATCTGGTCTGCCTGCATCAGGTCACGATTACCACGCTGTTGGGTTCGCCGTAGCTGTTGAGTTGCTGCTGGCTGTTGTACGGATCGGCCACCCATTCGTCATCCACCACGATGCGGTACTGATACCGCCCGGGAGGAAGTTCAATGGTCAACTCGTAGATTCCCGATTCGTCGTTCAATTTCAATGGATGAGTCATCGGCGACCAATAGTTGAACTCGCCCGCAATCGCGACCTTGCTGGCCGTCTCTCCTGGCTGGGCAAACAGCACGCCGGCTGCGATCTGCCTCACGCCAAAGGTCGCTGTCGGTTCCGCGCCCTCCTGTGGAGGCATCGCCGCCGCCGCGGCTTTCACCTCAACCTCAGTCGGAACAAGCGTCGACGCGGCTGCGGAATCTGGCGGTGGCGGCTCAGCCGGCGGTGGCTCGGCGACCGTTTGCTCAAGCACCGCAACCTCCTGGAACTTGGCGTCCGGGGCGTCCGGTTCGCGAAGCCGCGGCCCGCTCCGCCCACTGATCTCGTGCATTCGTCGGGCCAATTCAGCGGCGCGGCCGCCGCCCCGTGTCGGCCCATCGCCTTCATCGCACAATCGAGGCTCCTCGACCGGCGAATCACTTTCGCACACCGCGCGCTCGATCACGGTATCGATGTCCGGCTCGGTCGCCGCGCCTCGCGCAGGCGTCGCGGGCTGATCGAAAACTTCAATCTGAACTGTCTGTCGAATCGCGTGATCCTCCAGCCAATCCGCCAGCGCCTCAAAATCCTGGCACGCCTTGGATTGCGGCGCATATTCCACAACCGGCTGTCCAAAGCTTGCCGCTTCCCGCAGCACCTGATGCTCGTGGACGATCACCGGCAAAATCTGACCGGCAAACTGCCGCCGCAGCGCATTGAGGATGTTGCACGACAGCTGCGATTCAGGATTGTGCAACGTCGCCAGAAGGTGGCACGCGATCGGCCGGCCGATGTGCGCGATCAACCGCTGAATCGTTGCCCACTGCCGCTCGGCTCCGCGCAGCGAGAAAAACCCGGTCTCGACGGGAATCAGCGCCTCGCGAGCCGCACGCATCGCGTTGAACGTCAACAAACCAATGGTGGGGGGGCTGTCGATCAGGCATCGGTCGAAGCGCTCACCAAGGATCTTGAGCAGGCTTTCAAGCCGCCGGTCCTTGTCCGGGAGTTGATGGAGCCTTCCGCCGGGCGCTTCCAGAGCCGAGAGCATCACCGTGCTCGGCGCCAGATACAGATTCCTCGCGACCTCCCACACCAAGCCCGACACATCAAAGCCGTTGGAGTGATTTGCCAGCAGCGCATCGCCGATCGAATACTCGATCCGGCTCTCCGGCACTCCCAGTCCTGCCGCGCAGTGCGCTTGCGGATCCATATCAATCAGCAATGTGCGCAACCCGCGCCGGGCGTACAGGGCCGCCAGGTTGATGGCGGTGGTGGTCTTGCCGCAACCTCCCTTCTGGTTGACGATCGCTATCGTGCGCACCGGGGCATCCTTGCTCTGCAAGCGCAGTTTCCGCGCTCCTGAGGTTTATCGGAACCCACACGTCAGCGGCTTGAATTCAGGGGGGATTCACGGGGGTGCGCGCGCCGGGGCGCAGGCCACTCCACTCGCCACAAAGTCACTTGCCCCGGCCAGCTGTCAGTCCGCGGGAGCTCGAGAGTCTGAGCCTTCGCTTCGATCCGCGCCGTCTTCCTTCTGCCCTTGAGTTCCAAATCCAGTCGATCACTCTCCACGGCACGCTCGCCCGCGACCACCCAGAACGCACGCCGCTCCTTCATCAACCACATGAGCGCCGTCCGATCGCGATCGAGCTGGCTCGACCCAAGCATGGCCTGCAGGTGTGCAGCGCCGCTGTCGGAGAAGTACACCGGCAGAGGTTCGTCGCGCATCGCGTCCGTGGCCCGATCGATGAACCGCTTGACCTGATCCCCGAAACCCGGCGAAGGCGCGACAGATTCCAACTGGTTGAACGCCGTCATGGCCGTCAGCGCCATCACTGCTATCGTCGGAACCGCCCACCACACATGCCGCCTGATCGCCGGCCAGGTGCTCGTCAGCCACCATGCTGCCAGCAACGATCCGGGCGCAAACGTCACCGCGATGTAGTCGGCCCGCTTGCTGGTGCTGAGGGTGAACACGCCGACCACCAGCAGCACCAACATCGCGCTGCCGCGCCGCCACGCAAGATTCTCAACAGTCGCCGAATCGGTTGTCGACGATGGCACATCAAGTCCGCTGCCTCGCCTTCGCCACAGCGTGTACATTGCCGCCACAGAGAACACCGACCACGGAGCCAGCCGAAACAGGTAATACACCACAAATTCCGGAAGCGTGCGGAACCACCCGCGCAGTCCTTCCTGGTTGCCCTCCGGCCCGGTTCCGGTGAACCGTCCGAAGATTTCGTTCTGCCACAGGACCTGTTGAACGTGCTCAGGATTGATTCGCCACACGCCATAGACCCACAAGCCGAAGATCGCACTGCATATCGCAATCCCCAGGAGCGGCTTGAATGCCCCAAGTACGCGCCACGATCCGCCGATCATTCGCGCCGCCGCCGCCCCATAGATCACGCCAACAATCGCCGGCGGCCCCTTCGTCAACGCAGCCAACGCTACCGAACCCCAGAACGCAACAATCAACCAATACACCGAGCGTGGTGAGCCATCCGTGCCGCCGACCACCTCGCCTATCGATCGTGCCCACTCTCTCTCTGTTGACTTGTTGACTTGTTGACTTGTTGACGTTTCGATCACGATCGCCGTCGCGCTTGCCCACGCGATCAAGAGCCACAGCGTCAGCAGCATGTCCGGCCGTGCCAGGTACCCAAGCTTGAACATTGTGTAGTTGCTGGCGAACATCATGGCCGCCAGCCATCCGATTCTGCGGCCGTTCACCGCATCCAACCGCCGTCCGACCCGCGCCACCAGCCACCAACACGCAATCAGCGAGAGCACGCTCGGAAGCTTGTGCGCCACCTCGCTATTGAACCCCGCCACCTTCACCGCCGGGACTGCAAGCCAGTTGTACAACGGCGGCTTGGTCGCCGGCAACTCGCCGCGCTCGATCGGCAAGATCCAGTGATTGCCGCCGTTCACGATGATGTCGGTGGTGTAGCTGACGGTCTTGGGCTGGGTTTGGTGCCACAGGTCGCTTGGACCGAGAATTCGCGCCGCCAACGACCACGTCAGCGCTGCCGCCGCGCACAACGCCAGGAACCAGGTCGATGCGCTCAGCGGCTGCCGCGCGTGCGCTTCGAGAGAATCTGGCCCGTCCAATGGCGCCGCGTCGGCAAAATGTCCTGGCGTCTGCCCCTTCACTGATCTCGCCTGCAATTCCACATGCAAATCAAGATACTGCAATCGCCAAGGGACTTACAGACGAGTCCCCCCAAAGCGTCTCACGCGATCTCCGCCACAGCGGCCTCAACCACGTTTCGCGGAACATCATCGAATACCGCCGCCTTCCCCAAACCCACCGGCAGCACCAGCCGAAGCCTCCGCTCGCTCACCTTCTTGTCGTACTCCATCGCCCCAAGGAACTTCGCTCGATTCACAGGTTTGGGCAGCCTCGTGGGCAACCCCAGCCGCGCCAGCAGCGTCGTCAGCCTCGCTGCATCAGCCGCCTTGAGGTGGCCCAGACGCACTGACGCTTTCGCCGCCGCGCACAATCCGATCGCCACCGCCTCGCCGTGCTTCAGCTCAAGCTCCGTCATCGACTCGATCGCGTGGCCGAACGTGTGCCCGAGATTGAGCAGCGCCCGCGGTCCGATCTCGCGCTCGTCCTTCTCCACGATCGCCGCTTTGATCTTCACGCTCCGGACGATCAAGTCTGTAATCGCTTCCATGTCCAGCGCAAGAATGCGATCGCCCTCAGTTTCCAGAAGCTCAAGCAGCCCCGCGTCGGCGATCAGCCCGTGCTTGACGCACTCGGCCAGCCCGCACCGCAGCTCGCGCTGATCGAGCGTTCGCAGGGTCAGCGGATCGATGATTACCGCGCGCGGCTGCCAGAACGCTCCGATCATATTCTTGAGCAACGTGCCCTTTGAGTTTCCGGGGTTGCCCGGTGTTCCGGGTGCTCCGGGGGCGGCCCGCTGAACGTTCACGCCTGTCTTGCCGCCGATCGAAGCGTCCACCATCGCCAGCAGCGTCGTCGGAACGTGGATCAGCGGCACGCCGCGCTGATAGGTCGCGGCGGCGAAACCCGCCGTATCGCCGATGATCCCCCCGCCCAGCGCGATCACCGGGCTTGTTCGCTCCAGCCGCGCCTCCAGCATTGCCTCGTACATGGCCTGCACCGTCTCGATCGTTTTGCGCGCCTCCTCCGCGATCATCGCGTGCACGACCAACTCATACCCAGCAGCGCGCAGACCGATCGCCGCAGCGCTCCCATGCACCGCCGCGATCTTTGCGTCCGCCGCCAGCATCCCCCGGATGTGCGGCGCGTGCTCTCGCGTGGCCTGCCCAACGCGCGCTAGCGCGCCCGCTTCGATGAGAATCGGGTACGGGCCTGACGCCGCATTGACCTCGAGTTTGGGCACCGTCTGAATGCTAACGATTCGGCGAGGTCTTCGCGCCAATGTCATCGCTCATCCCTTGTGCCTTCCTTTTCAACGCCGCCAGCGCCTCGGCTGCATCCTCAGGCAAACTCGCTCCTTCGCCCTCCTCCTGTCCGTGCCCAACTACGCCCCGCCACGCCTCGACTTCGCCATGTACGCGGCCCCTGGCTCGCTTCGAACTCCGCCGCGCAAAGATCAACACGCAAGAAAACACGATCCCCAACACGACTACCGCCGCCGCTACCGTCCACAATCGATCGCTCGCCGGGGCTGATCCCGTTGCATGAACCTCGATCCCGCCAATTCGCGGAAACGCCCCAACGAACGCGGGATAGCTCCGCCGCTGCCCATCGCGCGCCATCGCATCCACTCGCTTGTAGAACCGCGCATCAACCTCAACCTTCCCTCCATCAACGAACCGGCCGTGCAGTCCCGCCGCACCAACGATGTAAATCACAATCGGCTGCCCATCGGATGCGCGAATGAACCACTCGGCCACATCCTCATGACGCGAACCGAGCCGAGTCTGCTGCTCCAGCCGCCCCTGAATCCGGCACAAATCGCCTCGAAACTCCGCCGGCCGCGCCAGCATCGCCGCGCAATCCGGCGCCAGCCGAATCGGCGCATCGCCCAGACCCGGCGTCCAGCCGCGCACGTTCTCAACCAGCGCTTCAAACGCCGGGTCCGTCAGATCGTCCTGCCCATCGACCGCGCCCGCGAGCCGCGCTTCCTGCTGAGGCGAGAGCGGAGCCACCGCGCCCAGCGCACAACACCAATGCAGAATCAAAGCGGCGCGAATCATGGGACAGCGAACATCCGCCGCGCTCCGGTAAAGCGCAGCGCAAGAATCCTACTTCGCCGGGCCCGACTTGGATGCCTTGGCTTTCTTGGCCTCCAGCGCCTTCTGAACGGTCTTGGGCAGTTCAGAGCCGCGCAGCGAATCGCCGATTGCGAGGATCTCGCCGTTGTCACCGTCCACCAGGAACGCAGAAGGAATCGAGCTGATGCGGTACAACTTGGCGATCTCGGCCTTCCACTTGAGCCCGTCGTACACCTGCGGCCAGGTCATCTTCTTTTTCTTGATCGTATCTTTGAGTTCGAGATCGATCGCGGGGCCGTCCAGCGAGATACCGAGAATTTCGAAGCCGTCTGCGTGGTGCTTTTCGAAGGTGCGCACTAACGACGGCGCTTCTTTCATGCATGGCGGGCACCAAGTCGCCCAGAAATCCAGAAGCACGATCTTGCCCTTGTAGTCGGAAGGAAATCGAACGGTGTTGCCTTCCATTGTGGTGGCTTGGAACGACGTGGCGGACTTGCCCACGCTGTGATCGGGCCCGCTTCGGGCGCCCTTGACCTTTCGATTCGACGTGATGATCTGGAAAGCCGAGCCGTCGGGCGACATGGCCGTGACTTCGTAGGCGACTTTTTCGACGACGAAGGGAGATTGGGTCTTGAACGATTCGCGCTGAGCGTCGAAATCGCCGTTGGCATCGATGTCGATCAGCAGCCTCGCTCCGTCGTTGCGGTAATTGCCGACGGTCTTGTCGTCCACCAGGACAGCCTGGTATTCGGTTCCGCCCACATTGACAGCGCCCTGGTAGCCGTAGTCGCGATAGTAATGAAGTGCAAGCTGGTCATCGGAATTGCCGCGAGCGGCCTTGACGTGGCGATACATGATCAGGTGCACAAGCAACGGCTCGTCGCTGGTTCCGATGTCGATGGCCGCCGAGCCCTGATAGTGCTTGATGGTGTCCTGCCGGTGGTCTTGCGAAGATTTGAACTCCCAGGTGACCGGCGGATCATCGGTGAGATCGGCGTTGCGGTTGGAATCGACGAACATTCGCGCCGGGCGGCCGGGCGGCTCATCGATGAGCAGCAGATATCCGCGAGGCTTGTCGCCCGACGTTTCGTCAGCCGAGCGAATGGGAAGCGTGCCATAGAGCGGCGCGCGGAGGTTCTCGGGCGCCTTGGCCAGATCGGCCGGCGCGGTTTGGGTGAGCTTGAGTTCCTGAGGTGGATTGGTCCTGACGATCTTGGTGATGCCGGAAGCCAAATGCTTCAACTGGATCGTCTGCGACTGCTCCTCATCACCTGCGAAAGCGAGATAAGCCAGAGCAAGTGGAGCGGCAAGGCACGCGAGAGTGAATCGAATCGACTTCATGGTCATGGCGAGGATGATATGGAATTGGATTGATCGTGCCGTGGGGCGTTTACGGGCAGGGGCCCCAGGTGCTGATGACGACCAGCAGGTCGTTGACGTCAACCGCGCCGTTCCCCGATCCTGGTGCGAGGTCGGCCGGGCACGATGCCGGCTCCGGCGCGCACGGTCCCCAGGCGCTAATCACGGCCAGCAAGTCGTGAACGTTCACGACGCCGTCGGGCGATGCTTGGCTGCCGGCAATGTCAGCCGGGCACGAACGGGGCTGGAACTCAAACGCGCCCAGGTCGATGTGAGCCTCGGCCGCGGGCGGACTGCCGGTGTTGGGCGTTGCCGGAGCATCCACCACGCGCGGCTGACCATCGAAATCGGTGGTGGTCGGGGGCGGGAACGCTTGGTTGTCTCCGGCATCGATGCATGGCGAAGCAGTCAAGAGATGGAAGTCGCCGAGGTTGTCGTCGGGCGTGCTCCAGACGCCATCGGCACCTGGATGAGAATCAGTCGTGAACAACGGATCGGAGTCGATGTTGTCCTGGCCCGGATAGCCGGACTGAACGCAGGTGCGGGCAACGTCGATGAGCGCGCCGCCGATTTGAGGCGCCGTGTTGTTCCAAACGATGCAGTTTCGGACCATCGGCGCGCTTTGCTCGGAGTAGTTGTAGACGCCGCCGGCGCCTTCGGCAGCAAGCGCTGCGTTGCCGCTGATGCTGCAATTGATGATCTGCGGCGAGCTGAAGGTCAGGTTGAAAACGCCTCCACCGAAATTGGCGAGGTTGCCTGAGAATGTGCAGTTGATGATCTTCGGCGAGCAGAAGTAGGCATTCAGCACACCGCCCCCCCAGCCGCCGATGGGAGCGGTCGAGACGTTGCGCTGGAAGGAACAACTGATGAGCGTCGGAGCTTCGCCCTCGTTGTAAGCGCCGCCGCCGCCGAGTTCCGCGCTGTTGTGGATGAATGAGCAGTTGCGTATCACGGAACTGGAGAAGTAGTTGCTGAGGCCTCCACCGACGGGGAAGCTCCCGCCCCAGACGACGTTGTCGACGAAGACGCAGTCATCGGCCGTGATGTTGCTTTCGAGAGAGTACATGCCGGCGCCTTCGCTGGCGCTGTTGGCGGTGAAAATGCAGTTATTGACGACCGAAAGGCTCTGATGGCTGTTGTATATTCCGCCGCCGGTGTCAGCTTGGTTGGCGGTGAACGAGCAGTTGGTGATCACCGGGTTGCTGGTGCCGTTCCACATGCCGCCGCCACCGCCGGCGTAGGCGATGTTGCCGGTGAAGGTGCAGTTGGTGACGGTGGGGGCTCCGCCGGCGTTGTAGAGACCGCATCCAGGACCGAAAGCGGTGTTGTCGATGAAGGAGCAATTGAAGATTGAGGGGCTGCTTTCTTCATCCCAGACTCCGGCGCCGCCGCCGTCGGCATAGTTGGAAGTGAACGAACACTGAACGAGGAGGGGGGCTCCGGAATTGTTCCAGATGCCGCCGCCGCCGCTGATGACGCTGTTTTCGGAAAACGTGCAATGATCGATCAGAGCAGTCGACAGCTCGTTGAACATTCCCGCGCCTTGCGAGGCGGTGTTTTGGCTAAATGAGCAATCGGAGAAGGTGACCGAGTTGCCATCGTTGAAGACGCCGCCGCCGTGGTTGGCCGAATTGCCGGTGAACGTGCAACCGGTAAAGGACGCAGTGGGCAGCCCGCGGCAGTGGATGGCGCCGCCATCACGAAATGCGCTGTTTTGCGAGAAGGCGCAGCCGATCACGGTTGTCGCCGATTGCCAATGAACGGCAAGGCCGCCGCCGAAGTCGTTGGCGTAGTTGGCGATGAACTGGCAGGTGACGATGGAAGCGCCCGCGCCTTGGTCGTTCACCGCGCCGTGACTTGCCGACCAATTGGAGGCGACGGTGCAGTTTGACAACGTGGGCGAAGCCGCATGGATGTTGACGGCGCTGCCGCGATCGCGACTGGAGGACTCGGGAATGGTGGCGGAGCCGTCGGCGTGGCCACCGGTGATGATGACGCCATCGAGGATGGCCGTGGCGTCAACATCGATCGCGGTGACGACCTGGTAAGCATTCTCCGCGCTGTTGGGAAACTCGGTTGGGTTCTTGGGATCAGGCGGAAGGTCGTCGCCCGCGAAGTCGCCACTGAGAATGGTGAGATTTGATTCGATGCTGCGCTGGTTTGGATCCTGCTCTGGGTTGGCTGAGAGGCCCAGGTAGCCGCCCAAAATCGTGACGCCGCTGATCAGGCGGAAGGTCGATTCGCGGTCTCCCGAACCGGCAGGGTTGGATTCGGAGCGGTCGGGGCGGTAGATGCCCTGTGCCAGCCGGATCTGCGTGACGTTGTTGGCGGGATCGCCTGCGAAGGTGAGCGCATCCTGGAGGTGGGCGAAAGCGGTGGGCCAATCGGCGCCGTTGCCGCGAGCCGGAGCATCGTCGTCAACGAAAATCGTCGTGCCCGCATGGGCGAACGACGCAGCAAGCGCACACGCGAGCGCGCTGAGCAGCCATCCCGCCCTTCGGCTTGAGAAATGGTTCCGGGATCCCTTTTCCGGTCGGTCGAGCATGCGCGGACTCTCTACCTCATGAATGTAGGAGGGCCCTATCAGAGTACCACCTTTGCCACGTGCGGCAAACGAAATGTTGCCGCCAAAGCGATCGATGGTCGCGGTTTATGTTCGGTAGTGCGAATTGATCCGTACATAACCCTCGGTGAGGTCGCACGTGAAGTACTCATCTGACGCCGAGCCCTGGCCAAGACCGATGTCGAGGACGACCGTGTCAGATTGGAAGGCTGTTTGCTGAGCGGGTAGGGGGGTGTCGGTGGGGCGACCATTCGCAAACAGCGGGACACCGTTGGCGGCGACGGTAATGCGGTTGGGGTCGATGTTGACGCCGGAGCGTCCGGCGGCGGCGATGATGCGCCCCCAGTTTGGATCGCCGCCGGCGACGGCGGTGCGCACCAGCAACGACGATGCGATGGTCTTGGCGACTTGCAGCGCTTCATCTTGAGTACGGGCCTCACGAACCTGGACATGGATCAGTTTCTTCGCGCCTTCTCCATCGCGGACAATCTTGAGTGCGAGCTCGCGCGAAACGTCGGTAAGCGCCTTCTCGACCATTTCGAGGGGAAACTCCCCGGCCGCTCCCGACGCCAGCGCGAAGACCGAATCATTGGTTGAGGTGTCGCCATCGACGGTGATGCGGTGGAAGCTCTTCTGGGTGGCGCGCCGGAGCACGCCATCGAGCGCATCGGGATTGACTTGTGCGTCGGTCAGGAGCACGGCGATCATGGTCGCCATATTGGGGTGGATCATGCCCGAGCCCTTGGCGATACCGGCGACGTGAAGCGTTCGACCGGCATGCTTGTGTCGGGCCTGAGACATTTTCGGTTTGGTGTCGGTGGTCATGATCGCGGCCATGGCGTCGCTCAGGCCATCGGTCGAGATTTTGGACACCAGCCGCGGGATCGCCGCGACGATCTTGTCATCCGGAAGGTGCTCGCCAATCACGCCTGTTGAGTTGATGAGGACCTCGCGGGCATCGCATTTGAGTTCTTTCGCGAGTGCATCAACGGTTCGCTGAGCGCGGCGCACGCCTTCAGGACCCGTGGCGGCGTTGGCGCAGCCAGAGGAGATCATGACGGCGCGGATGGCGCCTTTACTGGAACGAATGTGTTGGGCTGAGATGTCGATGGGCGCGGCGCGAACCAGATTGCGAGTGAACAGGGCGGCAGCCGAGGCTGGCTGATCGGCCACGATGAGGGCGAGGTCGGCGGCTCCGGTGGGCTTGATGCCGCAGGCCGCCCCGCCGGCCGCGAACCCCGCTGGGCAATCGATGCGCGACTCGGCCTCGGGGGGTGCGTTCTTTCCGGTTGGTTTCTTCAATGCCGCTCGCATCACTTGGCCGCGTCGAATTCGATTTCGTGGACCATCGCGATCTCATCGCAGCACTGCTGCTTGGGGCACTGGTTGCAGTCCTTGCGGATCTTCTCCGGCAGCGTCGCGATGTCGACGGTCTTGAAGCCGAGCTTTTCGAAGAACTTGGGGGCGCGAGTGAGCACGAAGACCCTGGGAATGTGCAGCAAGCCGGCCTGATGAACGAAGTGTCGGACCATCTTGCCGCCGGCGCCGCCGCCTTGAAATTCAGGATTCACGCCCAGCGAACGAATCTCAGCCAGCTGAGGTGTGTAAATGGTCAGCGAGCCGCAGCCGATGACCCGCTCATTCACGACAGCGACGCCGAAGTCCGCGATCGCTTCGAGAATCGCCTCGCGATTGCGGGGGAGGTTCTCGCCCTGACGCGCCCAATACTCGACCAGTTCGCAGATGGGCTCAAAGTCGTCGATGCGGGCCTGGCGCACGGTGACCGAGCCGCTCAGCGCTGCCGCCTTGCCGCTTTGCAGGCGAGATTTGGCCCGCGCAAGCGCCTGGTTAACCCGTCCGGGCGCAGTGCCGCCCATGACATCGCGGCGCTTCAGCGCCGAGTCGATCGTCAATCGAGCGTGCACGCCGGCCTTCACCTGCGGCGCGATGGACTGCATTTCTTTCAAGGTCAACTCCTCAAGAGAAACGTTGCGTGCGATCGCCTGCCGGACGATCCGGCCGGTCACCTCGTGCGCTTCGCGAAAAGGGATCCCCGCATCCTCCACGAGATGATCGGCCAGATCGGTGGCGTTGCTGTACCCTCCTTCCGCCGCCTGGCGAGTCACATCGCGCCGCAGGTTCATGCCAATCAAAAGCGGCGGCAGAATATTCAGACACAGCGACAGATTTTCCATCGCATCGAACAACGGCTCCTTGTCTTCCTGAAGGTCCTTGTTGTACGCCAGCGGCAAGCCCTTCAGCGTCATGCTCAGCGACACCAACGAGCCGACGATGCGCCCGGCCTTGCCGCGGATCAACTCAAGCGCATCGGGGTTCTTTTTTTGCGGCATGAGCGATGAACCGCTCGTAAGCGAATCAGGCAGCTCGATGAAGCCGAACTCGGCGGTGGCGTAGATGATGAGGTCCTCGGCCAATCGCGACAGGTGCAGCGCTGTGAGCACTGACGCTGAGAGCGTCTCGATCACGAAATCGCGATCAGAAACGGCATCGAGGCTGTTGGCAGTGGGACCGCCTTCGAAGCCCAGGTCGGTCGCGAGCTTGTCGCGGTCAATCGGATACGCCGTCCCCGCCAGTGCGCCAGCCCCCAGCGGGCACTGATTGCTGCGCTTCGCGGCGTCGGCGAAGCGGTCGGCATCGCGATCGAGCATCTCGAAGTACGCCAGACACCAGTGCGAAAACAGGATCGGCTGAGCGCGCTGCAAATGCGTGTAACCGGGGAATACCGTCTCCTTCTCGCGCTCAGCAAGCTGGACGAGCGCGGCCTGCACCTGGCGAACCTCGTCAATGCGAGATGCGATCTGTTGCCGGACGTACAGGCGCAGATCAGTCGCCACCTGGTCGTTGCGGCTACGGCCAGTGTGAAGCTTCTTGCCCAAGTCGCCGACCTTCGCGATCAACCGCGACTCAACCCACGAGTGCACATCTTCATCGCCTGAATCGCGTACCGCCGCAGGATTCCGAGCCGCTTCAGATCTCAACTCTTCCAGCGCGGTGGCGAGCTTCTTCACTTCTTCCTGGCGCAGCACACCGGCATCGCCCAGGGCCTTCGCCCACGCGATCGAGCCAGTGATGTCGTGCTCGACCAGGCGGTGATCGAACGGCAGCGAATCGTTGAACCTCTTGAACAGCGGGTCGCTCTTGCGCTCGAACCGCCCGCCCCAGAGCGTCATGTTCGCGCCTTCACTTTCCGTTTCGGCGCCGACGCCTTCGCCGACGGCCGACTTTTGGGGCCGGAAGCGCGCTTGCTCTCAACCTCCGTCTGCCCCTTGGACTTTTTCCCAACGCCGGCATTCAGAGCCGCGATTCGCGCCGGCAGCGAGAACAATCGAATAAACCCCTCGGCGTGCGCCTGGTTGTACACCTCGTCCTTGTCGAACGTCGCAAACTCGACGGAGAACAGGCTGTTGGGCGAGCGGCGCTTGACGGCCTGCGCTCCACCCTTGTGCAGGCGCACAACGACCTCGCCGGTCATGCGCTCAGCCATCTTCTGCACCGCAGCCCACAGCGCCTCGCGCAGCGGCGTGAACCATTGACCGTCGTAGACCAGCTCCGCGAACTTCAAGGCAATCTGCTCGCGATAGTGCAGCGTCTGGCGGTCGTATACGAGTTGCTCGAGCCCGCGCAGGGCTTCGACCAGGATCGTGCCGCCCGGCGTCTCATAGCAGCCGCGCGACTTCATGCCCACCAGGCGATTCTCCACGATGTCCACGCGGCCGACGGCGTGCTTGCCGCCGATCTTGTTCAGCTCGGCGATGAGCTCCTCGCTCGGCATCGTCTTGCCGTTGAGTGCAACCGCCTTGCCGCGCTCGAACTTCAGTTGAACATCTTCCGGCGCATCCGGCGCTTGGGCGACCGAGTTGGTCAGCACCCAGACATCATCCGGCGGAGCGTTCCAGGGATCCTCCAACTCGCCGCCCTCGTGGGAAATATGCCAGAGGTTGCGGTCGCGGCTGTAGATCTTCTCGAGACTGGCTGAGCATGGAATGCCGCGCTCGCGGATGTAGTTGATCAGGTCCGAGCGCGATTTGAGATCCCATTCGCGCCAAGGCGCGATGACCTCCAAATCCGGTGCGAGCGCAGCAAACGCGCTCTCAAATCGCACTTGATCGTTGCCCTTGCCCGTGCAGCCATGCGCGACGGCGTCCGCCCCGACTTTGCGCGCGATCTCCACCTGCCCCTTAGCCAGCACCGGCCGCGCGATCGAAGTGCCCAGCAGGTAGCGGCCCTCGTAAATCGCACCCGACAGAATGGTCGGATAGACGTATTCATCGACAAATTCGCGCTTGAGATCGACGATGTGGCAGGCGCTGGCGCCGGAATTGATCGCCTTCTCTTCGACGCCTTCAAGCTCGGCATCGCCCTGGCCGACATCGCCGACGAACGCGACGACATCGCACTCATAGTTCTCCTTGAGCCAGGGCATGATGGCCGAGGTGTCCAGGCCGCCGGAATAGGCAAGTACAACTTTCTTAGGCATTGGGATCCTTCGTGTTTTACGCAAGCACCGAAGCGTGATGCTTTGGTTTCAGTTTGGTGGAAGCGGATTTGGACCCGAGCAGATGCAGCAGCAGCGCGTTCTGCACGTGCATCCGATTCTCCGCCTGGTCGTAGACAATCGATCGCGGCGAATCGATGACATCGGCCGCGACTTCTTCCCCGCGGTGCGCCGGCAAACAGTGCATGAATACGGCATCAGGGCCGGCCGACCGCATCAACTTGTCGGTGACCTGATACTTCTGGAACACCTTGACTCGCTCGGCGGCCTGATCTTCCTGACCCATCGAAGTCCACGTGTCGGTGTACACCGCATCGTGACCCGACACCACCGCCGGATCATCGCTGATCGTGATCTTGGCGCCCGAGTCATTGGCGAAAACCTGCGCCTGATCGATCACCTTCTTGAGCGCTTGATGGCTCTTGGGCGCGATGACGGTCAAGGTCAGGCCCAACTTTGCCGCGCCAATCATCAATGAGTGGCAGACGTTGTTGCCATCGCCGATGTAAGCGAGCTTCAACCCATCAAGACTGCCGAATCGTTCCTGGAGCGTGAAGTAGTCGGCGAGCCCCTGGCAGGGGTGATAGAGATTGCTCAGCGCGTTAATCACCGGAATCTTCGCATCCTTGGCGAGCGACTCAATCGTTGAATGCTCATAAGTGCGCGCGACGATCGCCTCGGTCCAGCGCTCAAGGTTCTTGGCGTAGTCGCGAATAGGTTCGCGCTGGCCGATGCGGTTGGTGCGGTGATCGAGATAGACCGCGCGCCCGCCCAGCTTGGCCATGCCGACTTCGAAGCTCACCAGCGTGCGCAGCGAATCCTTCTCGAAAAGCAACACGATCGTCTGCCCTTCGAGCGCGTGTAAGAACTCGCGCGGGTTGCGCTTGAACTCTCCGGCCGTCTGGAACAGCGCCTGAACCTCATCGCTGGTCAGCTGAGCCAGCGAGAGCAGATCTTTGTGAGCCAGCGGCTTGAATGAACGAGTTGATGCCATGAAAGCGAGTCCTTTGCTGGTTCGCAGCTTAGAGCAGATCGCTCCAGGGTGTGGTGGAGTACGAAGCGCCGGTGTCGGTCGACGCAGCGCCAGCAAGCTCGCCGGGAAGGATTCGCGTCCCCGCCGGTTGTCCGTGGCTCAGACCCGCAAGCGAAGCGGCATCAGACCACGACATGATCGTCACCGGCGTTCGCGCGGCTTGGGCGGCCTGAAACGCGCCGCGCACCTTGGGAATCATGCCGCCCTTGATGACGCCAGAAGCGATGTGCTCCTCGATTTCCGCAGCGGTGAGCTCATCGATGAGAGCGCCGTCGCGATCCAGCACGCCCGGCACATCGGTGAGAAGCACCAAGCCTCGGCAGCCGATAAGACCGGCCAGCCCCGCAGCCGCATCGTCGGCATTGATGTTGAGCGGCTCGCCTTGCTCATCCAAGCCAATCGAGCACAACACCGGCATGTAGCCTGAGTCGATGAGCAGGTGAATGAGTCGCGGATCGCCGCCGGAGATTTCGCCGACGCAGCCGGGGTCGAACGAGTAACCAGTGGCCTTGGCGCTGCGAGCGACAAAACCGTCGCCCAGGGACAGACCAACAGCGGGCACGCCAGAGCGCTGAATCAGGCCGACGACCTGCGTATTCGTCGAACCAGCGAGGGCCGCGACCACTTCATCGATGTGTTCGGGTGGCGTGAGCCGGATGCCATCGCGCCGCTGGCTGACCAATCCAAGCCGTTCGAGCCGCCGATCGACCGCCGCGCCGCCGCCGTGAATGAGAACAACGCCCTGCCCCTCAGCGCGCAGCGACTTGTGCAGATCGCACAGCGCTTGAAAGAGCGCTGGATTATCCTCGGCGCGGTCGATGGCCGCGCCGCCGAGCTTGACCAGCAGTGGGCCGGTTCGTTCGGTCCAATTCGAATGAGATTGTCCGATGGAATGGTGTTTCACGAGAGTGGCGCTGTGCATGCCGCCTCCTTGAGCAAGCCTGTGGTCTCCGGCAATCCAAGCCGGATGTTCATGCATTGCACCGCCTGACCGGCGGCGCCCTTCAGAAGATTGTCGATCGCGCTGAAGACGATGAGATGGGAACCCCCCTCATCGACCGCCCAGCCGATGTCGCAGAAGTTGGTGTGTCGAACCGCAGCAACCGATGGCCATTGACCGGCCGGCAGCAAGCGGACAAACGGCTTGTCGCCGTAGGCCTCTTGGAAGAGATCGGTGACGCGCTGGGCGGACGATCCCTTGGCCAGTCGAACGTGAATGGTGGAGAGGATGCCACGGTCGAACGCGCCCAGATGGGGCGTGAAGATGACTGGCGCGCCAGCGTGCGCCGCGATTTCCGGCGCATGACGGTGCGAGAAAACGTTGTACGGCTGCAAACTCACCTCGCAGAAGTGCGACTTGAGCACCGCCGATCGACCCGCGCCGCTGACGCCGCTGGTCGAATCGATAATCGGCTGCCAGTTTGGTGCCAGCGCCTCACTTTCGACCAACGGATGGAGCGGCAGGATTGCGGAAGTGGGGTAGCAGCCCGGCGCCGCGATCAACTCAGTCGACGGAATCAGGTCCCCGTTGATCTCCGGCAAGCCATAAACCGCTTGGGAAAGCAACTCGGGATGTTGATGCTCAAACCCGTAGTGGCGCGGGTACAGCGCCGCTTCCTTCAGGCGGAATGCGGCAGAAAGGTCGATAACGATCGATCCCATCTCCAACAACGCCGGAGCAAGGTCGTGGCTGACCTCGTGAGGTGTGGCCAGAAAAACAACGTGCGGCTTGAGATCTCCGATCGCATCAAGATCAACAGCCTGGACTTCAAGATCGATCAATCCTCGAAAGCGCGGGAACAGATCGCCGAAGCTCTGCGGCTGTTCGCTCTGCGCGCGATTGGCCGAGGCGAACAACCCCACCAGCTGCGCTTGAGGGTGGTTCGACAGCAGACCAGCGACCTCCGCGCCGGTGTATCCGCCAGCGCCGATGATCGCGGTGCGAGTCAAATCAAGGTTGTTGCCGTTGTGTGGCATGTCGTTTTGGGTTCAGCCCTCTCTGATGGTGGGGGGGAGCCGGTCAGTTGAGCCCGGCCATCCTGCGGAACATCCGCAAGATGCGATTCGCTCCGGCAGCATTCCGGGCGGCGACAAACACCGCGTCATCGCCGGCGATCGTGCCCATCACCTCGGGGAGTTGGGCGCGATCGATCTCGATGGCGAGGGTGTTGGCGTGTGCGGGCTGCGTTCTCAGCACCACGAGGTTGCCGCCCGCCTCGGCCGAGAGGAGCTCGCTGGGAACAACGCGCTCCAAGTTGCCATTGCTTTTTCCATTAACGATGCCGTTCCGCTGCAAAGGCAGGGCCTCTGGAAGCTGGTAGCCCGCCGGCCCCTTGACAACTCCAATCTCGCGAAGGTCGCGCGAGAGCGTGGCTTGCGTGGCCTCGATGTTCTTGGCGCGCAACATCTCCTGCAATTGCTCCTGATTGGCCACGGCCTGGCTGGTCAGGAGCTCCCGAATGCGCTGATGCCGCTGACGCTTGGTCGACATGGCATAAATATACAGTAGAGTGCATAATTAGTCAAGCGGGTGCGTGGGAAATCTTTGGGAGGCACAGTGGTCAGATTTCGAAGAAGCCAGGTCGAGGCGGACTCGCCACGGAACCTCACCGGCGATCACGGCCAGTCGTCATCGGGCTCAGCGAGCATCAATGTGCTGGAATTGGACTTTGAGCCGTCCGGCGAGGCGGTAAAGCTCATCGAGGGCAATCCAATCTCCGGGAAGTTCTTGTGAGCCACCTCAAGGGTCATCAAGACCGCGAGTTCCTCGCCAGTGGCCTGGTCGTAGATGGAATAGCGTGGGCCGTCCTTGGTGCTATACATGCGGATGATGTAGCCGTGCGACTCGAGCGATCCAAGCGAGGGCAGCCCCTCGTGCGGATTGGTGGAGAGACTCTCAGGCGGAAGCGTCGCGCGCCAAGACGCATCGCCGGACGGATCAGTTGAGCGATCTTGATTTCCTGCCCTGGATCGCTCAGGCGAGAAAACGCTGGCCATCAACAGGAACGCCACCGCCAGCGCCAGGCCGGCGGCGATCTTCCCCAGTCGCTTGGTGGAGTGCGGAGTCATCGTCGGGTTTATCGGCACAACCGGGCGACCTCGTAAGGGAAGTGCGTACGGACGGCGGGGCATTTTATGGGGCGAGCCAGTTGTCCTGTGCCCCGATTTGCCTACCATGCCCTTCCTCGTTCTGGCCACGATTCGCGCGGCCCAGCCAGACCCCATCGTCTAGCCCGGTCTAGGACACCTCCCTTTCACGGAGGTAACAGGGGTTCAAATCCCCTTGGGGTCGTTTAACCAACGAGATAGAGAGGTGCGTACGGTTGCGGCGCATCTACGGGGCGATCAACTCGCGCACGCGCCGCGACGGGTACGTACAGCATCGTCGTGATCCAGACGCTGCGATTGGCCTCCTGCTCGGTCCGTGTGGTGATGTAGCGCTGCACGTAACTCTGGTCCACTGAAAAACTGCCAAGGTTGATCGTCAGCCCCATCAACAGCACGACCCAGAACGTCGGTTGCGACAGCGTTAGTCTCACGCTGCCGAGGCTGAATTTGTGCGCTGCGGCGCCCTCCGACATGACGGCGCCGATCCCGCCCGGCACCATCGAGAGCAGCACGATCAGGCAAATCAGCGGCCCGATGAGCAACACAACGCTCTGCAGCACGCCGATCCACACCGCCGACTTGCTGGGGCTTCCGTCCGGCTGGTGATCGCCGGACGCGACGTCGGCGACGTCGAACCTTCAATGGGGCCGCGGCTCGCGAGCCGCGGATGCGCCGCCGACGGTCGACAAGCCCGAGATGCTTTGTCCCCTTCAATGGGGCCGCGGCTCGCGAGCCGCGGATGCGCAACTTCCTCATGGCTCAGCTCAGGCTCATCCTCCCTTCAATGGGGCCGCGGGGGGGGGG
>JAKEEP010000077.1 GCA_022616475.1 Phycisphaerales bacterium
AACAGACTCACGTCCGTTTTGATGGGGCGATGGCCGCGATTGGCTCAGGACGATGAGCGTTTTATCAGACGCCGCCGCGCGCAGCGCCTCTTGCCGAAGCACGCCACGTCTCTTGAGATGGTTCAGTCAATCGCGCGCTGAATTCAACCGATGGGTGGAGACGGCAAAGCCTGGCCTTCAGGCCTCATCAACCACTCCAAGGGAACACTGTCATGAACAATCAACGGAACGGCGGGATGACCGCAATCGGCATTCTCAACATCGTGTTTGGCGGGATTGGAACACTTCTTTCACTGTTGGCGGTCCTGGGCGGCGGCTTACTG
Source organism: Phycisphaerales bacterium (assembly GCA_022616475.1). Taxonomy (GTDB): domain Bacteria; phylum Planctomycetota; class Phycisphaerae; order Phycisphaerales; family SM1A02; genus JAKEEP01. The sequence continues at coordinate 324 of JAKEEP010000077.1, forward strand.
GCTGCCTTTGGCACCGCGGCGCAGAGTCAGGGCGCCACCAACGCTGCCGGAGCGACAGCAACCGGCGGCCTGGTCATGGTCGTTGGATTCGTCCTACTGCTCTGCTGGCTCGGCCTGATGGTCGGCGGCATCGGCGTGATGAAGCTCGCGCCATGGGGACGCACCTTCTCAATGTGGTGCGGTTTGGTCATTGCCCTGCTCAATGTCTACGCGCTGGTCACCGGTGGATTCAACCCGTTCACGGCGGTCTGCCTGCTCTACGGCGGCATCGTGTTCGCCATGTTCAACACCCCAGCCTGGAAGGCGGCGTTCTCCGGCCAGCCGGCGCACGGCAGCCACGGCTCGCAATCCAGCGAATATCGCCGCGCGGCGTAAGACTCGCACGGTTTCCTTGTTCACCGCACCCGCTTGGACGGACTCGAGCGGGTGTTTTCTTGCGCTGCGCACAACCCCGGATGCAACGTCGCCCATCAGATTCATCCGTGGCTCTGAACAGAACCATCGCATTGCTGATTCTGGTTAGCTCCACCGCACCACAATCTTGCCGAATTGCTCGCCCGATTCCAGCCGCGCAAACGCCTTCGACGCATCGCGAGAATCAAAGACGCTGTCGATTACCGGCTTGATCGCGCCGCTGCGCAACAGCGCGACAACCTCCCGGAACTCGTTCATGTCGCCCATCGTTGAGCCCACGATGCTCAACTGGTTCCAGAACACGCGCGTCAGATCGGTCGTCGCATCGCCTCCCGACGTTGCCCCGCAGGTCACAAAAATTCCGCCCCGTGCCAGCGACTTGATGCAAGCCAGATGCACCGCCTTGCCCGCCGAATCGATGCACACATCCACCCCGCGCTTGCCGGTGATTGCGCGCACGGCCTTCGACCAATCGGCGCCTTGATCCAGAACGCCGTGATCGGCGCCCAGCTGCTTGGCTCGATCGAGCTTGGCTTGATGCCGGCTGGTCACGATCGTCTTGCAGCCAAAGTGCCGCGCGATGTTCAGCGCTGCCAGCGCTACGCCGCCTCCGATTCCCGTGATCAACACCCACTGCCCAGGCTCAACCCGCGCCTTGGTGCGCAACATTCGCCACGCCGTCAGGTGGGTCAGGCCGAACGCCACCGCCTCAACCGGATCGGCCTGCCCGATCTCCAACACATTCGTCACCGGCGCCATGAACTTCTCTGCCAGACACCCATGCGTATGCTCGCCGATCATCCGGATTTCCGGCGGCGTGAACATGGAATCGGGCCGAGGCCGTTCATGAGTTTTCACCGCCGCGTTGAGCAGGATTCGCTTCCCCACCCAGGAACGATCGACGTTCTCGCCGACTGATTCGACGATGCCCGCGCCGTCGGAACCGCTGATGCGCGGATAAGTCAGATCGAGGCCGGGCAGGCCATGGCCGACGAACAGATCGAGATGATTGAGCGCGGCGGCCTCGGTGCGAATCACGACCTCGCCCGCCTGCGGCTTGGCGTCGGGCCAATCGGTGACGACCTTCACGTTGGCCCCAACGGGCGAGCCGGTTTTGGTGATGACGGCCGCCTTCATGCTTCCTCTTGCCGTTTGGGAAGCAGGCAATGGAATCCCACGCAGGGAATCCCCTCCTGGGCTTTCGTCTGCGATGCCGAAAGCAATTCCTGAACCTGATCCATGCGCTCGGCGTCCAGGCCCACCGAAACGATGCATTGCGCGCCCGTGGGACCCGGCACGACCGTCGTCAGCACCGCAACGGTGTTCTCCTGCTGCAGCGCGTGAATCACGTGCCCGCCCACTTGTGCTTCCATGGCGACCAGCGGCGTGACATACTGCTTGAGCGCGCCATCTGGTATGGCGCCTTCACCCTTCTTGGCAAGATCGGATTGCGGTTTCTTGGTGGCCATCGGTGTGAAGCAAAGGATACCGAAAAAAAGAGGTCGCGCACCTGCCTCTCCCATCCGGTTAAACGGAAAAGGGAGTTAAGCGCCGCCAATCTTCTGCTGCGCGAACGTGCGTGCCGCGCTGATCGCATCGGGGACTTTGGCGGGATCTTTGCCGCCCGCTTGAGCAAGATCAGGCCGGCCGCCGCCCGAGCCGCCGCACACCAGCGCCGCCTGCCTGACCCAGTCGCCGGCCTTCAAGCCCAGCTCGATGATCGATTTCGGAACGGCCGCAACGATGAATACTTTCGATTCAACTTCATTGGCCGAAAGAAGCATCGCCGCCGCATCGGGCCGCTTAGCTTTGATCACATCCATTGCGGCCAACAGCGAGTCCTTATCGGCGCCGGTGACTTGCTCAACGATGATGCGGCCGTTTCCTGGGGCGCGCTCAGCGAGCGCGCGGGCCTGATCGACCACGGTTCCACGGGCCGCCGTTTGCGCCGATTTGCGCAAGTTCTTCACACGCGCGCGAAGCGATTCGATCAACGCCGCGATTCGGTGTCGCCGCACCGTGCTCAGCGTCAATTCCTCCGAGAGCTTGACAATGTCGTCGAACTCGGCCGGAAGCAGATCATCGGCGAGCCGTGCAGCATTCGCGGCGCGCTGCTGAAGGTGGTCGCCCGCCGTGTCCGCCGCCATCGCCGCCGGACCGGTCAAAGCGATGATGCGCCGCACGCCCGCCGCCAGGGCCTGCTCGGAAACAATGACGAAACTCTTTGCCTCTTCGGTGCTCGACAGGTGCGTGCCGCCGCAGAACTCAATCGAGTACTTCATCCACTTGGCGTTGCCGGCATCGGCAAGGATCTGCGAGACCGTCGCGCCAATGCTCACCACTCGCACCGGGTCGGGATACTTCTCGCCAAAGACCGCTCGCACGCCGCGAATCCGCTTGGCTTTGTCCAGCGGCACAGCTTCGGCGTGAACCTGCAACTGCTTCTTGATGTCCTGGTTCACCTGCTGCTCGACCTGCTCCAGCTCGTGCTGGGTCATGGCCCGCGCGCTGGAAAAATCGAAGCGCAGGCGATCGTCCGCCACCAGCGAGCCGCGCTGATGGACATCTTCACCAAGGACACCGCGAAGAGCCAAGTTGAGCAGATGCGTCGCCGTGTGATTGGCGCGAATGTCCGACCGCCGCTCGCTCGGCACCTGCATCTGCACCGTTTCGCCAACATTGATCTCGCCGCGCTTCAAGTGCCCGACGTGAAGGACGAATCCCCCAAAGGATTTCGTCTCGTTCACAACGAATTCACTGCGATCGCCGTCAACATCAGTGATCCTCCCGGTGTCGCCGATCTGCCCGCCGGCCTCGGCGTAGAAATTCGTCTTGTCGGTGATGATCGCCCACAGATCATGCTGATGGCTGTCATCGGTGTGCTCATCGAAGTCCGAGCCGTTCCAGATCGCTTCGATTTTTGCCTGAATCGGCCGGCCGTGATACTTGTCGATGTCGTCGGTGGGCTGAATGTTCTGAGCCTTCAAGCGCGCCATGGCCTCGGGCGAAAGCCCGATGGTTCCGCCGCCAACTGCACCAGAGGTCGCCTCTGATGTCTTACCCTTGCTCACCTGCCGCGCCTGCTCCATCAACATCTCAAACCCCTCCACATCCACCGTCATCCCGCGCTCCTCCGCCATCACACGCGTGAGGTCGATCGGGAAGCCGTACGTGTCGTGAAGCTTGAAGGCGTCGTCGGCCGCGATTGTCTTGGCGCTCGCACGACGAGCCGCGTCTTCAAAGAGCTCAATACCCCGATCCAACGTCCGAAGGAAGCCTTCCTCTTCCTCACGAATCACCTGCGCCACCTGCGCTGGTTTCTTGGTCAGCTCCGGAAACACATCGCCCAGCGATTCAACCACCGCCGGCACCAGATTGCCCAGCAGCGGGCCCTTGACGCCCAGCGTCTGATGCGCATGCCGCACCGCGCGCCGCAGAATCCGCCGCAGCACGTATCCCCGCCCCTCATTGCTCGGCCGCGCCCCATCGGTCATCGCCACCGTCAAACATCGAATGTGATCCGCCACGACCCGGTAGGCAATATCAACTGGATCTTCAAGCTTGCCGCGATACGGATGCGCTCCCGTGTGCGATTCGATCGCCGCAAAAATGGGCAGCCACAAGTCGGTGTCGTAGTTCGATTGCTTGTTCTGAATCACGCGCGCGATGCGCTCGAACCCCATCCCGGTATCTACATGCTTGGCCGGCAGCGGCGTCAGCCTCCCATCCGCCCCTCGATTGAACTGAATGAACACCAGGTTCCAAATCTCAATGACCCGCGGATCGCCTTGATTCACGAGCGCCGCGCCATTGCCTCCGGGGGTGCCGTCGTAGTGAATCTCGCTGCACGGCCCGCACGGCCCGCTTTCCCCCATCTCCCAGAAGTTGTCCTTCTTGTTCCCACGATGAATTCGCTCCGTCGGCAGATACTGCATCCACAGATCGCGCGCTTCCAGATCTGGCTCAAGATTCTCCGCCCCATCGCCCTGGAAATACGTCGCGTGCAACCGTTTCGGATCAAGCTTCCAGACCTGCGTCAGAAGCTCCCACGCCCATTTGATTGCATCGGCCTTGAAGTAGTCGCCGAACGACCAGTTGCCGAGCATCTCGAAGAACGTGTGGTGGTACGTGTCTTTGCCGACGTCTTCCAGGTCGTTGTGCTTGCCCCCGGCGCGAATGCACTTCTGCGTGTTCACCGCCCGCTTGTACGGCCTCGTGCCCGTCCCCAGAAACACATCCTTGAACTGATTCATCCCCGCATTGGTGAACAGCAGCGTTGGATCGTCGTGCGGCACCACCGGCGACGAGGGCACATACGTGTGCCCCGCGCGCTGGACGAAAAACTCGATGAAGTCATTGCGGATTTGCGAAGCGGAACGCGCCATGAGAGAGGGGTAGTCTAGCGGCAATCGACTCTGTTTAGCGGCGGGGCTTGCCCCGCGCTGGCGCACGGCGTCATCGGGCGCCCAAAGAGGCCCTGCGCCAACGGCGGGCAAGCCCGCCCGCTAAACGGTAACATTGCCGCATGGTCCTGGGTTACCACCTGATCATGAGCTTCTATGGCTTTTGGTTACCCAACGATCCGCGCGGTTCATGGTCTGACTGGATTCGATCGTTTGAGTTGTTGCGGCATGGGGATGCCACAAAGGTCACGGATGCAAGGTCGCTCGCGAAGAAGCCGCACAATCGACAGAAGCGGCAACAAGCCAAGCAAGCACTCAAATATCCACCGGTGCGGTCAACTGGAGTGCAGGCCCGAGCTGTCGCGCGCGGCTTCGCGCTGGCGTGCATCGAGTCGCAGTATGTGGTGCATGCCTGCTCGATCATGCCGGATCACGTGCATCTGGTGGTCTGTCGAGGCGCTCGCATCATCGAGCAGATCGCTGGACATCTCAAGAGCTTCGCGACAAGGCAACTCAATGACGAGGGAATTCACCCGCTCGCCAATTTCAGAAAAAATGGCGAAACTCCTTCAATCTGGGCGCGCGGCACGCGTTGGACCAGGTACTTGAATTCAATTGATGACATGGTCAGATCGATCAAGTACGTGGAGGATAATCCCGCCAAGGATGGCCTTCCGCGGCAGCATTGGAATTTCGTTACGCCGTACGCCGCGGCATCGCGCGTTTAGCGGCGGGGCTCGCCCCGCGCTGGCGCACGGCGACCGGGCGCCCAAAGAGGCCCTGCGCCAACGGCGGGCAAGCCCGCCCGCTAAACTATTGCCGTGCACCATCGAACGCCCATTGTGGGCGGCAACTGGAAGATGAACACCGATCTCGCCTCGGCCTATGAATTGGCCGACGAGGTGGCCGCCGGGTGCGCCAAGTTCGTCGTGCACACCGATGTCGCCGTCTTTCCACCCTTCCCCTACCTTCAAGTCGTCGGCAAAGCCCTCGCCCACCACGGCATTCTCCTGGGGGCACAGGATCTCTACTACGAATCCAACGGCGCGTTCACCGGCGAGGTCAGCGCCGAGATGCTCGTCGATCTCAACGTTGCCATCGCCCTCTGCGGCCACTCCGAACGCCGGCACATCATCGGGGAAGACGATCAGCTGGTGAATCTCAAGGTTCGGGCGGCCCTCGATGCTGGTTTGTGGGTCACCCTCTGCATCGGCGAGAAGATAGAGCAGCGCGAAGCAGGCCGCACGCAAGACGTTACAATTGCGCAGCTCACAGCCGGGCTCGAAGATGTTCCGGTCGAGCAGATGCGGCAACTCGTGATCGCTTACGAGCCGGTGTGGGCGATCGGCACCGGGCGGAACGCCACGCCGCACGATGCCCAGGCGGTGCATCGGGTCATTCGGGCTGAGCTGGCGGCGATTTATGATCAATCCATCGCCGATTCGGTGCGAATTCAATACGGCGGGTCCGTCAATGCCAATAATGCTGGTGAGTTGATCGCCCAGCCCGATGTGGATGGATTTCTGGTGGGCGGGGCATCGTTGAAGAGTCGAGAGTTCATCGCGATTGTGCAAACCGTCGCCGCAGCGCGGCAGTTGGAGCGAGCAAGGAAATAAACTATGAGTACCTGGTTTTTGATCTTGACCGTCGTCTTTATCATCGTTTCAGGGGTGATGATTCTGATCATTCTGGTGCAGCGGCCGCAGGGCGGCGGGCTGGCCGGCGCTTTCGGCGGCGCGGGCGGCGGAGGAACCGATACCGTCTTCGGCGGCCGCGTGGGCGATGCACTCACCGTCATGACCGTCGTCGCGTTCGCAGCCTACCTGCTCCTGGCCGTTGGCTTGAACATGATGGACCCCACGCCACCCGCGGCCGTCGCAACACCCGCGGCCGCAACATCCGCCACTCCCCCCGGAACCCCAGCCACCCCCGGAACCACAACCCCCGGAACCACAACCCCCGGAACCACAACCCCCGGAACCATCACTCCAACTTCACCTTCGGGCGCGGCTCCCAGCGGTACTCCCTCACCGACTCCCCCAACTCGCGGCGGAGACTAACCTGCATGATCCGATCGATGACCGGATTTGGCGATGCCTCAGCGCGGGTGGACGGGGCGTACTACGGCGTCGAAATCCGATCCGTCAACAATCGATACTTCAAGGCCCAGGTGCGGCTGCCCGAGGAGCTGCAAGGCCTTGAGGCCGAGATCGATTCGGCCATCGCCCGCCGCCTCAGCCGCGGAAGCATTATCGCCACCGTCCGATACACCGACACCTCCGCCAACGCCGCGGCTCAAATCAACACCAACGCGATTCAGCGTTACCTGGCGCAGCTGCTCTCGATTCCAGGCCTGGACCACGAATCGGCCCGCGTCGACATCGGCGCGCTCATGAGCCTGCCGGGCGTGATCATCAGCGACACCGGCGAGGAAAAACTCAAGAGCGCTCGCGCCGTATTGGTTGGCTTGGTCGATGAGGCCTGCGATAAGCTGCAATCGATGCGCGACCGCGAAGGCAAGACGCTCCTGGTCGATCTGCACAAACACTGCAAGTTGATCGGCGAGCACTTGGCCGTCGTCAAAACGCGCGTTCCCGTGACCGTTCGCATGTACCAGGACCGACTGCGTCAGCGCATGCAGGCGCTGCTGGCAGAATCGGGCACCCTCGTGAAGGATGAGGACCTGCTTCGAGAGGTGGCCGTCTATGCCGAGCGAACCGATATCGCCGAGGAAGTCGCCCGCTTGGAAGGCCACCTTTCCCAGTTCGCTGAGATCATTGATGCCGACGACGGCGAGCCTTCCGGCCGCACCCTTGATTTTCTCTCTCAAGAGCTGCTTCGCGAAGCCAACACGATCGCCAGCAAGTGCCTGGATGTGGAGATCAGCCGGCGGATCGTGGAAATCAAGGGGGCGATCGACCGCATCAAGGAACAGGCGCAAAATGTTGAGTGAGAAACGTCCAAACGTCCAAACGTCTAAACGTCTAAAGATCCAAATGTTGGAAGGTCACGGCCGGCAAGGCCGTCTTTGCGTACAAGTGGGACCGATTTAGACGTTTTAGACGTTTAAACGTTTCCGCCCACGTCACCACCGCATGACAGCTTCCGGCCAACCAGTGCCCCAGCCGATCCGGCCGCACGTCGCGCCTGCCGTCGAGGATCAATCGCATCGAGAGCGATTCGATGCGCATGAACTAGCGACCGTGCTCAGCCACTACGACTTGGGTGTGATCGAGCAATTGCGGGTTCACCCGCGCGGCTCGCGCCGCTCGCCCAAGCTCCGCATCAAGACCCGCCGGGGCGAGTTCTTGCTCAAGCGCCGCGCTTCGGGTCAGGACGATCCCTATCGGGTTGCGTTCGCGCACGATTTGCAACTGCGACTGGGGCAGCGAGGCTACCCAGTTCCCGGCCTGATCGGAACTCGCGATGAAAACAACTCGATGCTGCAGTTCAACGGACGCGCGTATGAGATGTTCAACTACGTGCATGGCATCCGGTTCGATCGAACGGCCCAAAGCGCGGTTCTGGCGGGCGCGGCGCTGGGCAAGTTGCACAGCCTTTTGGCCGATTATCGATCGGTGTACGACCCGCCGGTGGGGAGCTTTCACGGGGCCGGCGAAATCAACGCCAAGATGGCGCTCATTCCCGCGGCTGTGTGCGCGGTGGAGCCGCAGACTGATCGCGCCGCGCTGGCCCAGACCGCAGAGTTTCTCAAGAAGGCCTATCACGACGCGGCCCGGCGGGTTGAGGATGCGGGTTTTGGGACCTGGCCGCGCCGGGTGATTCACGGCGACTGGCATCCGGGCAACCTTCTGTACCGCGACGGGCCGGTGGTCGGTGTGCTCGATTTTGACTCAGCTCGAAGCGAGCCTCGAATTGTCGATGTGGCCAACGCCGGGCTGCAGTTTTCCATGCGGATGGATGCTGCCGAGAACCCATCCAATTGGCCCGACGCCCTGGACGATCAGATTCTTCGGTGTATTTTTCATGGATACGATCAGGCGTCGGGTACAATACTTACGAATCGTGAACGAATTGCCGCACCCTGGCTGATGATCGAGGCGTTGATCGCCGAGAGTGTCGTCCCGATCGCGGCCACCGGTAGTTTTGCCAGGATCGCAGGGTCAGCCTTCCTGTACATGATCGAGCGAAAGGTCAGATGGCTCAGGCCGCGGGCGGCGAAGCTCGCCGAACCGCTCAAGGAGTGAAGGATTTGTCGCGTTGGGTTGTTCGACAATTGGGGTTGGGAACCAGCCTCAACCAGTTGGCGAGGATGGGCCGAGCCAAGAGCCTTGCGGCCGTGGTTGTCTGCTGCTGCGCTGGCGCTGCGGCCCGTGGGCAGCAGAACACGTGGCAAGTCGAACGGCTTGGGTTTGGAAACTCCCATCCGCTGGCGAGCATGCCCAGCCCCGAGCAGCTCGAAGGCGTCGTGGTCAACCCCGAAGCGCGCGGAGCGGTCGGGCAGCTGGACGATCCTTCGTTCGACACCCGCGAGCGCGCCACTGCGGTGCTGCTCGATGTTCAGACCGACAAGCTGCAGCTGTATGCCATTCTGAACGACCGGAGCCTGACCACAGAGCAGCGATACCGGTTGCTGGCGGTGCTGCGGCAAAAGCTCGTGTCAACGCCGCGCGGCGCCCTGGGAATCAGCACTCGATTCCAAGACCAACAGCCCCAGCTCGATGCCATGGGCCAGCCCGCGGGCGTGCGCGTGGCCGAACTGCTGCCGGGCCTTCCGGCGGAGCGAGTGCTTCAAGTTGGAGATCGAATCACGCATGTCGATGGAGTCCCGCTCATCATCATGGGCGATCTCCAATTCCGCGTTCAATCCAAGCGCCCTGGAGAAAAGGTGCAGTTGACCGTCAAGCGCCAGAAGAATGACGCTCAGGGGCAGCCGCTGATGGATGATCAAGGCCTGCCGATCGCCGAAACGATGCAGATCGAGCTGGCGCTTGGCTCGGCTGAGCTGCTCAAGAGCGTGGGCGCCCGATTCGGACAAAATAACGACTTAAGCGATGTTGAGAGGCAGCGCTTGCAGGAAGCGGACCACGCCGCGGATGTCTTTGCCCCGGCGGCACGGCAGATTCCTGTGCGCGGAGGCGAGGTCGCCCTCCTGGCGACGACCCTGCCCAGCCACCCTCAAGACCTCGAGGTCGATGAGCACCCGGCCATCCAGCGCCTTCTGAGCGAGCGAACCTGGATCGCGCGCAATCAACAGGCTGAATCGCCCGAAGATCGACAGCGATGGAGACAGCGCCTGAGCGAGCTGTATGACCGAGCCGGCGAACCGACGCTTGGAAGGCAAGAGCGCGAATTCCTTCTGCGCGTGATCGAGCGATACACCGAGTTGTTGCGCGACTAGAGCCACCGCAGCCCGTGCTGCCGTGTCCGATCCTCCTAGAAAAACGTCAGCCAAAGAGTGCCCAGCAGCATTCCAATGACGATCAGCACGGCGATCAGGTAGCCGACCCGCGCCAGCCGTGGCATTCGGCGGCCCTCGACAAGTGGAAGTCGATCTTCGCGCTCGCCCAGGTCAACTTCATCCCAGTCCAGATCCACAGAGTCCGCGACGTTTTGAGCCAAGGCAACCTTGGCCCGCTCCAGATCGGCCCGCCGAACCTGCACCGGCACCGGCGTGATCCGGCTCCCCAGATGCAGCGTGGTCGCCAGGGCCCCAAACGCGAACGCCTTGATCCCGGCCTCTTGCAGAACCGCCACCAGCACATTGGCCTCGAACTCCGTTGGGCGCGTCACCAGCGTCACCAGATCGTCGGGATGGTCGATCTCATTCATCGTGATGCGCCCTGCTGTATCTCGCGTATCGCTCGCCACATCGCCGGAATGTTGTTGGGGCCGAATCGTCCCGCCGGCGTGTTGATCAGCCAATCGGAGAGCGCCTCGCGCTTGACCTCGATGATGGATCCTACCTGGAGCGTCGCAATCGTCAGCGGCTCGCTGACGACTTCCACCTCCGCGCGATCCCCATCGAACCGCCGCGGCTTAAGCCAGATGTGCTCGCGATGATCCGGATCGCCATCATCGGCCGCAAAACCTGCCTTGATGCCGAAGGCAACCCGGTCGCCTTTCAAGAATTCCGGATGGCGCGACATCGCCGCAAACGCCGTCGCCAGATCGTCCCATCGCTGGCGCGCCAACCGCGCGCGTGCTTGGGATGCCCCATCGCCGCGAAAGACAATGGCATCGCCTCGCTCGAACGCTTCCACGGCCGTTTGGGGCCACCGCCATCTTTTGTCGAACACCCCTTCGGGATTTGCACCGCATATCACCCCGCGCAGCCCCGCGTGCGGATCGTCGTCGCCATTTCGATCACTGGGCCCCCCTGAATTTGGAGGCGAAACCTGCCTCGCCAACGTCTCCCACGGGTGCAAACTTACTTCGAGTTGGGGCCCGACCACCAACAGCTCACCGACCTTCGGCAGATCGCCATCGAGCGCCTTGATGGCAATTTCGTTCAAGAGCGCTCCCGCCGGCCCCATCCGGCTTGTCGGAACTTCCAGCATCTCCAGCTCCGCCACACCGCACCGCCATAAGCCGTGCGTGTGCAGCCAACGCTCGCCGTTCTCGTTGCCGCTGTGATCCGCGACTGCCTGAATGGTCCACAAGATCTCAACATCGGGCTCGGCCGGCGGCGAAGCAATCAGGTCCGCCAGCTCCTGCCGAACAAACCACTTCTGCGTGATCGGATCGAGAATTGCCGGAGCGTCCAGACTGCTCGCCAGCGCTCGCAGCACCGCCAGGTACTCCCGCAGCGCCTTGGACCTCGAGAGCACCAGCTCAACCCCCATAATCCACTTGCACCCTTGAACCTCGGCATCATCCAACTCCCCAGCGGGAACCGGCTTCGCCGGTTCAGCCCAGAGAATCACCGGACTCTCCGCCAGCCCCGTCCGAAAAACCGCATTCCACAAAACATCATCCCGATTGGGAAGCTCCTCGATCTGCTCCAGCGCGCAGTCGCCGCCTTCCCCAATAGCCGCAACCACTTCAAACTTCGTCGGCGCGGCCAACCCCGGCCATAACGCAATCAACGTCGTCGGCTCCGGCTCCGGCAGCACCCACGTCGCCTGCGACGACTCAACTCCAAGGTGCGAACCCATGTCAAAGTCTAGCACGCGATGCCCTCGTTTAGCGGGCGGGCTTGCCCGCCGTTGGCCGACCGCTCTGCTTAGCTCGACGACGCCTTTGCTGGGCCACCGCTCTAAAGAGGTCGACGACGATCATCAAACCGGCGAGCCCCACCATGCCGGCGCCAATATAAACATGTTCCGATGCCAGCGCCAAAACTACTGCCATAACCAAAAGCCCTGCGGCTAGTGCGATGATCGCTACGCTCGACGGGTGCATCACGCCCTCGTCCCTGGGTACCCGAGCCGTCTCATCTTTTTCGATGGCCGAGATCTCTCGTATCACCGGATGTCCGCACTCGGGGCAACACTCTCCTTTGATGCCCGTCAGGTCATAGTCGCACTCGCGGCAATGCATTCCGGTGGTGTCGAGTGGAGGTTGGTTGATTTCCACCCACAAAAACGAAGCGCCGCATTGCAGACACACCTCAGGTCCGGCTTGATCAAGCGCTGCACTGCATTTCGGGCAAATTGGTTCCGCACGATCGACGATCGGAAGTTTCGGTTCTTCTACCTGCACTTTGAGAATGGCTGACGCCCGCCGGAACTCACTCCGTTTCACAAAGATGCTTGCCATTCCGAGTTGTTGACCGTCGCCGACCGCAAACAACTGGTTAAATGTCGCAGTGTTCGCCGGAAGGATCACGCTTTCAATGCCGATGCCGTCGTCGGCCAGAGCAGCGGCTGCCGCGTGATACTCACCGGACAGATCGAAGCTCGCCAGCCGAAGCAGATACGTCGCACCGCATTCGGGGCACTCATCGACGGCTAGTCCGCGCGTGTTGTATCCGCAGCCGCGACATTGCGCCAACGCATCGGCTTCCTCTTCGGAGTGGATTCGCATCGCTCTTGCCGTTGTGGCAACTAATTCGCCACAATATTCACAATCTTACCGGGCACCACCACGACCTTG
>JAKEEP010000078.1 GCA_022616475.1 Phycisphaerales bacterium
AAGGAGAACAAGGATGAGCGTTCGTCGATTTCAGGGCGATCTTCCGGGGCGCACTTTTGAGTTCGCGGTGAAGAGCCTCGAACTTTTCGATTCAATTCCGCCTGGGACGAGTGGCTGGGTTGTCGGAAAGCAATTGGCGGGTTGTGGAACTTCGGTAGGGGCGAATATCTGCGAGGCGGATCACGCGTTTACAGAGAATGAATTCGCTTATCGATGCAGCGTCGCGAGGCGCGAAGCATCCGAGACGCACTTTTGGCTACGCCTGTGTGCGCGCCGAGGCATGTTGAGTTCGCAAGTATGTGCGCCACTCCTTCAGGAAGCTGATGAGTTGACACGAATTCTTACGACGATCGTCAAAAAGTTGCAGCAACCGAATCCGAACGCCGCGGCAGCGGCTGAATACGCGCCCTCAGTGTAGACGTTTAGACGTTTGGACGTGTAGACGTTTATTCTCGGATGGCGCGTTCGTTGAGGTAATCGACGATGGATTGGGCGGCGATGACTTCGAGGACGGCGGGGCGGTCGCGGAGCTCGATCACGGTGCGATTATTGGTGACGTGGAGGGTGGCAAGCGCGCGTGGGGTGAAGCCGATGACCAGGCGCGTTGCTTGTTGAGAGCCGGCGGCTGTTGCGGGCTCATCGAGAATGCACACCGATCGCGGAGCGATGATCTGCGCAACGGCGGCGTTGGACATTGACATTGCCACCGCGGCGACGATCAGGGAAAAGAGGCACGCGCTGGCGGAGACGCCACGGAGCCACAGTGGGATGGGCAAGCGCATGGCAACGACAACCCAGAGCGCGGCGGCAATGACACCGAGCACATCCAGGCCGGAGACGGTTTGAAGGTTGTCGAGCCAGGCGGCAGCATCGGATGGATCGAAGGGAAGCTGGCGTAGCAAGGAGCTTCGGAAGGGCGAGACAGTCCACCACAAGAGCGCGATGGCATTGAGACCTGCCGCGACGGCGCCGGTCATGGCGAGAAATACGGCGGCGGGTTTTGGCCGCGGGCCGCCCGGGGCCGTTGGGCCGATGGCGCCAAGAGTGGCGGCCGGAATCGCGATGAGGGCAAAGCCCAGCATGAGCCACATGGGTTGATCGATGCCGGCTTGGAGAATCACGCGCGGCATGGAGATGAGCATGAAGGCGCCGTTGGCAAGAGCCTGACCGCCGGGGGCGCTCAGCTCCGGGACGCGCATCATGGGGGCAAAACCCAGGCGATATCCGAGATGGCCGATGAGCCAGACGGTGGCGATGGTGCCCAGAGCGGTGATGACCCCCACGACGATTCGAATCATCGTGCGATCGGGCTCATCGCTCTTGCGCACGGACTTGACGGGTTGGCGAACAAGCAAGACTTTCGTCTTGGCCGCAGGGGAAGCGTGAACGGCGGGCTGGGGAGTTGTGCGCGCGATGTTGGGCATGCAGAGAAACGTCTAAACGTCCAAACGTCTAAATCGGGCAAATTCAGAACACGGATCATAAGACACAACGATGCGCTCGGTCGCTTTGGCCCTTCACATGCTCGACATTGTGAATTTTGGACGTTGACGTTTAGACGTTTTGGGGCGTTTACGCCGGGCTGGGAACAGTCTCCAGCACCTGCTGAACGATGCGGCGGGTGGTGGCGGTGTCGCCGGCGTGCATATAGGTCTTGCTGATCACACGATGGGCGCAGACGGGAAGCACGTTGGAGACGATGTCTTCCGGGACGCAGTAGTCGCGGCCATGGAGCACAGCGGTGGCGCGGGCGGCTTGGGCGAGGGCCAGGGCTCCGCGCGGGCTGACGCCGATTTGCAGGTCGTCGTTTTCGCGGGTTGCGGAAACCAGAACAATGATGTAATCGACCAGCGCCTGGTCCATGCGGACTTGATCGACGCGCTCCTGGAGCGCGAGGATTTCATCGGCGCTCGTCACCGGCCCGAGCGTGGTGAGCGCGGTGCGAGCCGGTTGCTTCTGGATGATGCGCGACTCGTCATCGGGCGCGGGGTAGCCGAGGTTGAGGCGCATGAGGAATCGGTCGAGCTGATTTTCGGGGAGGAAGTAGGTGCCTTCGAACTCGTAAGGGTTCTGGGTGGCGACGACCATGAAGGGCTGGGGCAGGGAATGGTTGGAGCCATCGACGGAGATGGAGGTTTCGCTCATCGCCTCCAGCAAGGCCGACTGAGTGCGTGGCGTGGTGCGGTTGATTTCGTCAGCGACGATGATGTTGTGGAAGATGGGGCCGGGCTTGAACTGAAAGGTCTTTTCTTCCCGGTCGTAAATGCTGACGCCGGTGATGTCGGAAGGGAGGAGGTCGGGAGTGCACTGGATTCTGGTGAACGAGCACTGGATGGACTTGGCCAGGGCGTTGGCGAGGACGGTCTTGCCGACGCCCGGGACGTCTTCGATGAGGGCGTGGCCGCGGGCCAGGAGGCACACGATGATGCGGTCCACCGCCGCGGTGTTGCCCATGTAGACGGTGGTGATATTGTCGCGGAGCCGTTGGATTGATTGGACGTTCATGTGTTGATAGGACTGGATTTTTCGGCCCGCGCCAGGCAGTATGCAGCAAAGTATAACCCGTGTTTGAGCAGATCAGGCCGTTTGGTGAATGCAACGGGCCGGTTGCGAATGGCGGGTGCGAAGTGCCGGGTCATATCTTTATCCCTGGACGTCGCCTTTCGATGAGGTGTAAAAACAGGAGTTTGCTCATTGGCGCGCAGATCGGATGAGCTGGTCGATCGAACCTCGGGGGAGTGGGCGGATTCGGTGGTGATGAAGTCACTGCACTGCCGGGGGTGCGGTTACGACCTTCGCGAGCTGCGCGCGGATGGAAAGTGCCCGGAGTGCGGATTGGAAATCTGGTCGAGCGTTGTCGCGACCGTCGATCCGGCCGCTGGGCGGATGCCGTCGCTGCGCAATCCGCGCGCGGTGGGCACTTCGCTGGTTGTGCTCACCGGGTGCATGCTGGCGGGGATGCTGCTGGTGGTGCTGCCAAGCGTTGTTGGATTGGTCGAGGGGTGGAAGGTTGGGGGAGGCTCGCCGCGGGGCCGCGGCGCGCCGGGGTGGGTTCCGTCAATGAGCTGGGGTTACGCGGCGGTCTTGTTCCTCATCGGTCTTTGGGCCCTGTGGCGACTCGCGCCTCCGCGCGGGGCGGAACGGCAAGGCGCGGTGTGGGTGGACATCTGGCGCATTGCGATCGGGTTGGCGGGGTGGCTGGGGTTTGCCGCATTTTGGGTTGAGTTTCCGTTCGCGCCGCGTACCCAAATCGATCACGAGCGAATTGAATTCGTGTTGCACCTGGCGTCGGCAGTGTTCGCCACCATTGGGTTGATCGGATTGCGAGGAGTGTTTCGGATCATCGGCCAACGGAGCCCGGAGTATCGGCGCTCGCAAGGGGGCCGGCAGAGTCTGGATCTGATCATTGTGGCGATCGGAGCAGGGGTGGTGGGCGCGCTGACCAGATTGATCGGGGGATTGGATTGGTTTGGGCCCGAGTGGCGATACAACGCGCGGATGATCGGGATGGTCTTGTTGTGGGCAAGTCACTTCATGGTCGTGATCGGGCTGGTGTACATGGTGATGAACGCGTGGTGGATTCGGCGGTCGCTGCGGAGGCCGCCGCCGCCGATGGATCAGGTCTTGGCGCCGCAGTTGCCGGTGGATACGTGGATTCGGGACCGCGA
>JAKEEP010000079.1 GCA_022616475.1 Phycisphaerales bacterium
AGAGCCGCATTGACGCATGATCATGCTCTTTTCGCGGGGGCGGTCGCATGCCATACTTGAGTAGAGATCTCATGGCCGGCGAGCAGACTATTTATGTGGCGATCGTGGAGGATGACCGTGCCACGCGCGAGGGGCTCAAGGTGCTGATCGATGGCACGCCGGGGTTCCGGTGCCAGGCGGCGTATGGCTCGGTGGAGCAGGCACTGGCGGCGCGTTTGCTGCGGCCGCCGGCGGTGGCGCTGCTGGACATTCAGCTGGCGGGGATGTCGGGGGTCGAGGGCGTCAAGGCGCTGCGAGAGCACTGGGCCGGCAGTGTGATCGTGATGCTGACGGCGTTTGGCGACGATGACAACGTGTTTCGGTCGATCGCCTCGTCAAAGAGTCTCGCAGCGCGCTGGTAGCGATCAGCTTCCATCGTGACCTCTTGGCTTGATCATTCTAACATTGCATCAAGCATCTTTCACAGATCTCTGTCTTATCGAGATTCATTGACCAATGTAGCTCTTCCCCTTCCCTCAGTGTCACAGAGTGACTTGACTCGTCGGAAGGAGTGTGTGCTTGTATCCATCAGCGCGGCCATCGGCCTCCCTCTACAATCATGCACGCATGTGCGGCCGGTACGACCTTTCAGCAAGTCCCAGGGATCTTGCTAGGCATTTCAAGCTCGCCAGCGAGCCTTCGTTGTTGCCGCGCTACAACATCGCGCCGACGCAAGATGTCCCCGTGGTGTATGAAAGCAAGACCAAGGGGCGCATCGCGGCGCCGATGAAGTGGGGGCTGATTCCGTTCTGGGCCAAGGATGCCTCGATCGGCAATCGCATGATCAACGCTCGTGCGGAGTCGGTTGCGACGACCCCCGCATTCCGAAACTTGATCGAGAGCCGCCGGTGTCTGGTGCCTGCCACCGGTTTCTATGAATGGCTGAAGACCGGCAAGACCAGTCAGCCGTACCGTATTCACCTGCGCGACAACGGTTTGCTGGCGTTTGCCGGTTTGTGGGACACCTGGCGCGATGCCGAAGGCAACACCGTTCGGTCATTTACGATCTTGACGGGCCAGGCCAATGAACTGGTTGAGCCGATTCACGATCGCATGCCGGTGGTGATTGCTCCGGATCAATATGAAACGTGGCTGACCGGCGAACTGGATGAAAGCCGGCTGGCGGAGTTGGCCGGGCCGTTTCCAGCCGGGCAAATGGAGGCCTATGCGGTGAGCAAGCACGTGAGCAAGCCCGACAACGATGATCCGCTTTGCGTCGAGCCGTTGCCGGGTGAGCCAGCGGCGCCCAAACCGCCGGAAACCTTGTTCTAACGCCAAAAATCCTTGACTTTGCGTTTACCCGCTGTACCCTAACAAACACCAACCCAAGTTGGTCTGAGGTACTGCTTTGCGATGCGAACTTCAACAACTAGCGACCGCCATCGAGGACATCCAGCAACGGTCAGCGACCGTTGAAAGCGGTAGGGGGTTTGGCGGTAGTGCAGGGCTTTGCCCTGCCTATTCGCACCGCGGGGATGTCGTATCCACCGGCATCCCAGCAATCGATTCAGCGTTATGCGGCGGAGTTGGAATCGGGCGCGTGCATGAGTGGTTCAGCAACGCTGATGGGCGGTGGTTCCCGCCATTGTCGCTTTTGATGCACGTGGCGCAGCAAGCCCTTGGAAGCGAATCCTTCATCCATCGTAAAGCTGTGATCTGGATCGGCCGACGATGCTGGCCTTACAGCGCCGCGCTGATTCATCGCGCCGGCGATTGCTCGATGCTTGAGTATTCGATCCTGGTTGATCCTCCAGATGATGCTTCACGATTGTGGGTGATTGATCTGGCATTGCGATGCCGCGCCGTTGCCGCGGTGATCGCCGATGGTTCGCGCCTCGACATTGCCGCCTCGCGCCGTCTGCAACTGGCGGCCGAAGCCGGCCGCACTCTCGGCCTGCTCGCCAGGCCATCGTTCGAATTGGACACGCTTTCAACTTCAACCACGCGCTGGCTGATCCAGCCAATGCTCACGCCCACCGTCAATCCTCGATGGACCGTTCAACTGTTGCGTCGCAAGGGAATGCGGCCTTTGCCGGCTCAGCCGGACCTCCAGCGCTCGTTGTGCTGGACATTGGAGTACGACCGTGCGACGGGTGCTCTGCGTGAATCTTCCGAATTGGTCAGTCGATCTGGCCCGCCGGAAGTTGCAGCGATCCAATCCAAACGCATCAGCGCTTGAAGCGAATCCCCCTCTCCCTCTGGGAGAGGGGTTAGGGGTGAGGGCGCCCACGGATCCACTGGTTTGGCGCACGCCCTCACCCCAGCCCTCTCCCAAAGGGAGAGGGAGTTTGACGGAATCGCCTATGTTGCTGATCTCCATGCGGCATGGCGTGCAGATTGTTGCGCGGTGTTGCCCGACTTCGTCTGCGGCTGGCGTGGAATGCGGCATGACCGTCGCGCATGCTCGCGCGCTCCTGGAAGGTCATGACTGCCTGATTCAGCCGCACGATCCAGCGCGCGATGACCAGGCGCTGCACCGCTTGGCGGTATGGGCGCTGCGGTACTCGCCCTTGGTCGCGCCCGATCCGCCCGATGGCCTGCAGATCGACATCACCGGCTGCCAACGCCTCTTCCGTGGCGAGAAACGCTTGGCCCGCGCAGTCGCTCGCGATATCGAGCGCTTGGATTTTGCCGCTCGCGTGGCAATCGCCTCCACCTTCGCTTGCGCCTGGGCCGTTGCGCAATGCAGCGACTGCCAGGTCACGCTCATTCCAGATGGTTTTGAGCGCGATGCCATCGCCGAGCTTCCCATTGCCGCGCTTCGGATCGAGCCCGACATCATTGAAGCGTTACAGGAAGTCGAGGTCGTCCGCGTCGGCCAGATTCTCGATCTTCCGCGTTCGGAGCTTGCCGCACGATTCCCATCGCAACTTTTGCTGCGCCTGGATCAAGTCCTCGGGCAGGCGATTGAAACCATCGATCCCATTCGGCCCAAGGATCCACCGCAGGTTGAGCAGGTCTTCGATGGTCCGGTGGTTCAGATCGAAGCGATTGCGTTGTGTGTTCAGCAGTTGCTCGAGTCGTTGGCGGGAGTGGGAGGGCAATTGCTGCGACTGGAGCGTGGCGTGCGCCGGTTGGATATCGAGTTGCTCCGCGTCGATGCCGAGCCGGTTCGACTCACGCTTTCGCTCAGCCATCCCAGCCGAAACGCCAAACATCTCTGGTCGCTCCTGCGCCCGCGCCTTGAGCAGGTCAACATCGGCTTCGGCATCGAGCGCATCAGGCTCATCGCTTCACGAACCGCGCCACTCCGGCATGATCAAACCGAGCATTGGTCTAATGATGCTCACCTTCAACATGAAGCCCATCGAATCACCGGCGAACTGATCGACACCATCGCCAATCGCCTGGGCCGCGATCGTGTGTTGCGAGTGCAGCCGTTTGAATCCCACCTGCCCGAACGCGCCTTCGCGCGCCGCTCGGCGATGGACTCCCCCGCCCTTCCGGGAGGGAACTTGGAGTCAGGGTGCCACGGGTCGGCCGATAGGCAGACCCGTGCCGAGTCACCAATGACTCCGCACTGGTCTGGGCTATCGCCCCCGGAAACCCGACCAGTGGCGCCCCTGACTTCTTCCTTCTTTCCAATGCGGGGCGAGTACGACCGTCCCGCTCTCTTGCTAGAGCACGCCGCGCCGATTCGTGTTGAGCTGATTGACAATCGCCCTGCGCGCCTGACATGGAATCGATTCGATTATCAAGTCGTGGATTCCCTCGGCCCCGAGCGCATCGCCGGCATGTGGTGGGAAGATCGCCAGCGCTCCGTTCAATCAACTCGCGATTACTACCGGCTCCAGGATCAGACCGGCCACTGGCTCTGGACCTACCGCGAGCGCACCTCTGGTCAATGGTTCATTCACGGAGTTTGGGCGTAAGGGAACTTCGAAATGCCTGAACTGCCTCAGCCCAAAGCCCGGCCGCATCCGTGGAGCCACGCACCCGCGCACGAGCGCACCGCCAATCAAGACCCGGCTCATCGCACGCTTGCGCTCCAGCCCTACGCCGAGCTGGCCGTCACGAGCAACTTCACATTTCTCACCGGGGCGAGCCATCCCGATGAACTGGTTTACCAGGCCGCGCTGCTGGGCTACCGCGGCATTGCCATCACCGACACCAATTCGCTCGCCGGTGTCGTGCGCGCTCATGTCGCCGCCAAGGAAATGGGCATTCCGCTGGCGGTCGGCTGCCGCTTGCAATTCGTTCAGCCAGAAGGTCTCTCGATCCTTGTGTATTCAACCGATCGCGCTTCGTACGGCCGCTTGTGCCGCCTGCTTACGCTTGGCAAGCGCCGTGCTGAGAAGGGTCAATGCAGTCTCACCCTCCACGATTTTCTGGAGTTCCAGCCCGGCATGCTCGCGGTGGTTATGCCTGCATTTCCGGGGGCACTCGATCAGAACTTCATCGAAATTCTGGAAGGCTTGAAGCATCATCTTGTTGGCGATCGTCTTTCGCTGGCGTGCAGCAACCTGCTGGGTTCCGATGACCAAACGCGTCTGGCGCAGCTCGCCGCCCTTTCCGAGTACGTTGGCGTTCCCTTAGTCGCCGTCAACGATGTGCACTATCACCACCCATCGCGCCGGCCGCTGCAGGATGTCATCACCTGCATCCGTCACGGCTGCACCATCGATCAAGCCGGCTACAAGCTCTTCGCCAACGCCGAACGCTATCTCAAGCCCCCGGAAGTGATGGCTCGACTCTTCGCGGAGTATCCCGAAGCGCTCACCCGCAGCGTTGAGATCATCCAGCGCGCCGCCGCGTTCTCACTCGATGAACTCCGTTACGAATATCCCGATGAGGTCGTCCCGCCCGGTTCGACGCCCATGCAGCACCTCATCGACCTCACCTGGGCCGGCGCCGCGAAGCACTATCCACAAAGTCCGGGGACTTCCGGGGGTAGGGGGGGCGTTCCCGAAAAGGTTCGCGGCCTGCTTGAGCACGAATTCAAATTGATCAATGAGCTCAACTACGCGCCTTATTTTCTCACCGTGCACGACCTGGTGACCTTCGCGCGCTCCCAGGGCATTCTCTGCCAGGGTCGCGGCGCCGCCGCCAACTCCGCCGTGTGCTTTTGCCTAGGCGTCACCGCCGTCGATCCCGATCGTATCGACATGCTCTTTGAACGGTTCGTGAGCAAGGAGCGCAACGAGCCGCCGGATATCGACATCGACTTCGAGCACGAGCGCCGCGAGGAAGTGATCCAATACATCTACAGCAAATACGGCCGCGACCGCGCCGCGCTCACCGCCGAGGTCATCACCTACCGCGGCCGCAGCGCCATCCGCGAGGTGGGCAAAGTCCTGGGCCTCTCGCTCGATTGCGTCGATCAACTGGCCAAGAGCGTCGACTGGTGGTTTGACGGCGTGGCCGACCCCAACCGACTGCGCGAGCTCGGCCTCAACCCCAATGACCCGACCATTATTCGACTCGTCGCGCTCGCCGGCGAGCTGCTCGGATTTCCCCGCCATCTCTCCCAGCACGTGGGCGGCTTCGTCATGACCCGCGGCTCGCTCTGTGAAAGCGTCCCCATCGAAAACGCCGCCATGCCCGACCGCACCGTGATCGAGTGGGACAAAGACGACATCGATGCCCTGGGCATGCTGAAGGTGGATGTGCTTGGCCTGGGAATGCTCACGTGCATTCAGAAGGCGATGGCGTTTGTCAATAAAAGCGACGAAGCGACGAAGCGACGGAGCGACGAAGGGCGTGGCAGCGACAGCGACGAAGCGACGAAGCGACGAAGCGACGAAGGGAAAAACAAGGGAACACAGGAGAATAAGAATGGCAGTCATACGGACGTATCGAGAGTTGATTGCGTGGCAGAAGAGCATGCAACTGGTTCGGGCCATTTATCAAGCTACGAAAATGATGCCGACATCGGAGCAGTTTGGTCTAACCAATCAGATGCATCGTGCGGCTGTGTCGATTCCATCGAATATTGCCGAGGGGCATGCACGTCAGAGTCGACCGGACTATCTCAAACATCTGCGGATCGCGCGCGGATCGCTAGCGGAACTCAGTACCCAATACGAACTGGCGACCAACATGCTCATGATGATTCAACCTCATCGCGAGACCAGCGAACTGTTGAAAGAATGCGATCGCATCCAAGGCTTGATTCGAAGTTTGGAACGGAAGAAGTAGAAAAAAGCGACGAAGCGACGGAGCGACGGAGCGACGAAGGGAAGGGCGGGAGCGACGAAGGAATTGGGAACTTCGATCGAAGCAGAAATCTCGTCCTCGCATCGCTCATCGATCCAGATCACAAATCGTCACCCCTTCTTTCGCCTCCGTCGCGTTCCTCCCCCCCTTCGTCGCTCCGTCGCTCCGTC
>JAKEEP010000080.1 GCA_022616475.1 Phycisphaerales bacterium
GGACCGGTGAGGGGGTGAGGGGGTGAGGGGTGAGGGGTGAGGGGGTGAGAGGGTGAAGGGTAGAGGGTGAGGGGGTGGATGATGCGAAGGCGCAAGCGGGGGTCGGGTATGGGTTCACGGAGGCTGCGGTTGCGCGTGGCACAACACGGGGCCGAGGACGGCCCGGCTCGCTGGGGGGTCGTGTCGTCGGTGCGCACCCCCGTCTTCCTCACCCCCCCGGGGAATGGGGCTCGTCAGACGCGGCGTCGAGCAGGTGTCAGGGGCAAGGTGTGGTCAGGTGTTAGCAATGAGGCGACGGCCGCACTCGGTGCACGTTTCGCTTGCACCGATCGGATACGCACACGCCGGGCAGAGGCCGCGCTTGAGGCGGATGCGGCGGCGAACGAAGGCGGGGGCGGCGAAGAGCAGGCAGAGGATCGCGGCGTAGAAGAGCGTGTTGATTGCGAAGCCGGGCCAGATGGGCCTGAACGGCAGCACCTTAGGAAACGTCAAAGTCGACCAAGCAAGCTGAGATTTGGAAGCCACAATGCCAAATGACGGACGATCGATGGGCACTGCCCCATTAAGGTCAACATGAGTGTCTGATGACAAACTGTGGATCGGCCATCCTCGCCAGTCGGTCAGAACGCCAAAGAGCCTACCTTCACCTTCACTAGTGAATCGCCACGACGCTCCTGGATCCCTTATCTCAAAAACAAAGGAGCCCGGGCCGAACGTTTGATGAACGTCGACCCCAAGAACACTGAATCCCCACGCCACGACGATGTTGACGATCGCGCCGGCGAGAATCAGCAGGCCGAGTTTGAGCAGGCGGCGCTTCATGTTGGTGCAACGGACTTGGTTGGAACTGGCTTGCCGCACTCGGTGCAAGTCGCGCTCTCGCCGACTGGATACGCGCACGCTGGGCAGAGGCCGCGCTTGAGGCGGATGCGGCGACGGGCGAAGGCGGGGGTTGCGAAGAGCAGCCAAAGGATTATGGCGTAGAAGGTGGTGTTGAAGGCGAAGCCGAGGAAGATTGGCCGGGTCGGCAACACTCTTAGTCCTGGAAAGCGAGTGATCCCCAACTTCACTGGCCCGCCGATCTTCAATGCAATCCCATCTCGAACGTCGCTTGATTTTCCCAAGTTGCTCGGATCCAAGAGTACCGCAGAGCAGAAACTCGCGACGGGCCATCCGCGGCCATCGGCAAACCAAAGATTGCCGATCGCATCGGGATGGTCTTTGAACGCCGTCGCGTCTACCCAACCCGGCAGAGCAAGAGATCGCGATCCACCAAATTTGGCGGCCTGCCTGCGAAAGACCGCAAATTCAGCCCTGCGCCTCAGACGCTCGAGTGCCCGGCGCTCGGTGTGGTCCAGCGCATCGGCATCTGTCGAATCAACCGGACTGTCGGAGATGTGGCTCTTATCACCAAACACATACCGAATTCCGCCGGTCATTTTGCACTCGACGAACTCCACTCCGGCGGTTGTCTTGCCAGCCGAGAGTCTTTCTGCGGATGGGACAATCAACAGCGCCAGCCCCCATGCGACGGCGATGTTGAGGATCGCGCCGAGCAGGAGCCAGACGATCACGGTGGTGATAAATTCGCCCCTGCGATGGCAAGGTCTGCGATCGCGCTCGGACATCCGTTCATCGTATCATGCTGCGGCGCTATGCCGCGTGGTTGTCGGTGGCGCGAGCACGACGCCACCCATCGACCAAGGCACCCATCGGTTTGCTCGATGCGCGCCGGCACGGGTCTGCGCTGCGCTTTCGCCCCGTGGCACCGGTTGGGCTTCGCTCTACCCGCCCTATTTCGCCCTACCCGCCCTACTTACAGGCCGTGGTTGCTCATGAGGGTGATGAGCTTTTGTTGGTCGCGATTGATTTTGAGGGAGCGGCGGAAGGCGTTGCGGGCTTCGATCATTGCTTCCGTATCTCGTTGCTTGCTCAGCAGCCAGGTGTTGAGGGCGTTGACGCCGATGCCGTTGTGCGATTGCCAGTGCTCGGGGTCGAGCTTCACGGCTTCGCGGTAGGCGGCGATCGATTTGTCGAATTGCGAAAGCCGGAAGTAGCACCATCCCATGCGCTCGTAGGCGTTGGCCGAGGGCTCGACTTTCACCAGCGTTTCGGCGGTGTTGGCCGCTTCCTGATAGCGGCGCTCGGCCGCGAGCACGTTGATGAGGTTCATGAGCAGCTGCGGAGTGTGCTCGACCAATTCCAACGCCGCGGTGTATTGCTCGATCGCCTCAATGTTCCGCCCTGTCTTTTCGTAGGCCGCGCCGAGGTTGATGCGCGCGGTTCCGTTGCCAGGCTCGAGCGAGACAGCCTTCTCGGCGAACAGCACAGCGCTGGACGCTTCGTTCATTTGAAGATAGGTGATCGCCAGGTTCAAGTTGGCTTTGATGGATTCGGGGTCGATGGTGAGGGCCCGGTGATAGGCGCGCACCGCCTCGATGAACTTCGAGAGCATTTGCAGGGCCAGTCCGTGGCCGAACTGCGCATTGAAGTTCCGCGGCTCGAGCTTGGCGGCCCGCTCGTAGGCCGGCTCAGCCTTCACGTAGTCTTTCTTCAGGACATAAACGTCGCCGATGCCGATGTAGGCGGTGGTGATGGTGGGATTCTCGGCGAGAATCTCCTGAAACATGGTCAGGGCGGTGTCGTAGTCGCCCGATTGCTTGGCGGCAGCCGCGCGCGTCATCCATTCCTGCTGCGCGGCGGTCATGCCGTTCTTGGATTGGCCGTTTCCATCAGTTTGGTTGGCGCGGAACAAGCCACAGCCGGCGTTCAGCAGCATGGCCGCGATCACTACAGCACGAGTTGCCCAGAGTCTCATCAAACGCTTCGCTCAATCTTCTGTTCTGTGCTCACTGGTTTGCTCCGCGATTATCGGCTCAAACCGCTTTCTCCATCATCCGCCGCAAGCGCCTCAGGTTGACCAGGTCCCATTTGACGCCCTTGTCGTTGACCCCCTTGGGTGTTTCGAGGAGCTTTGGTACGGTCCGGAACGCCGGATGGTTCAGGATCACCTGGAAACAGCTTCGCCCGCAGCACCCGGCGCCAATGTGCGCATGGCGGTCGCGCCGCGACCCGCAGGGCTTGACCGAATCGTTGAGGTGAAATACCCGCAATGTCTGGAAACCGCAAATCTCATCCCACTCCTGGAGCACAGCGTGGGCCTTCGCCTGGGTGCTCATATCGTACCCCGCCGCGGTGACGTGGCAGGTGTCGAGGCAGAAGCCGACTCGCTCGGGGTGCTTGACTAGGGAACGGATGCAGGCGAGCTGGTGGAAGCTGTAGCCTAGATTGGTTCCCGAGCCGACGGTCGTTTCTAGGCACGTGATGGTGCGATAGCCGGGGAGGTCGCGGTGTATTTGGTTGAGGGCTTTGGCGATGCGTTTGAGGCCTGCCGATTCGGCGCGAGAGCACGTTTCGGATAGATCGTTGGCGCAGTTGGGTAGGCGCGGCTCGCCGGTGAGATGTGCGCCGGGATGAACGACGGAACAGGGAATGTTGAGGGCTTCGCAGCGCTCGATCTCGATGCGCTGGGCGGCGAGGGATTTTTGCCAGAGTTTTTTGTTGGGCTGGGCGAGGTTGATGAGGTAGCTGCTGTGGGCAACGACGCGGCCGGGCGGCCGTTTCTTGCCGTTGGGTTGAAGCGAATCCCATCCCATGCGCTGGAGCTCTTGGAGCCACGCGCGGCGCTGTTGGTCGGACAGCTCGCTCGCGCGCCATTGCCGTTGATTTTTCGTGAACACCTGGACGCAATCCATGCCCAGCTGTTGGGCTTCGTGCAGTGCGTTGACCATTCCCCCGGCAATTGAAAGGTGCGAACCAAGCATGACGCGAATCGTAGGCTCGTAAACTCCCTCTCCCCCTGGGAGAGGGTTGGGGTGAGGGCTTCTTGCAATAGACGCATTCGAAAATCAACTGGTGCGATCGTTGCGCGACCGGCCCTCACCCTGCCCTCTCCCAGAGGGAGAGGGTTAAGAGCTATGCCTTCGCAGCCCGCATCACGGCGCGCTCGTTGCGATGTGCATCGCCCATCACCCGCTGCAGCATCGGAATCAGCTTGGCCTCCACAACCTGATCCCATCCGAGTCCCTTCACCAACTTCTGTCCCGATTCCAATAGTCCCCGCCGCGATTTCTCACCCAATCGTCCCATCAACTTCTCCGCCACTTCCGACGCAATGCCACGCTCCACCACATCGCGATCTGCTTGGGTCATCCTTGTCAGCTCCTCAATCGACCACGGTCGATCGAGCCTTGTGAAATCGCCGACGATTACGTTGTCGATCTCGACGCCGCCGGTCACTTCATCGACGAATCCGCGGCAGCCGCACACGTTGGAGATCACGCACACCGCGCCCGAGCCCAGCGGCTCGAGCGGGCTGATGCCGAAGGGCTCGTAGGTCGCCATTCCAAACTCGACATCCGTCGCCCGCCGCAGATCGCCAAACGTCATCTCCACGGGCAAGTCCTCCCCACACAGCTCTTGCGACCAGCCGAATTGGTTCACCAGCACCCCCTGCACGTTCCTGTGCGTTGCGTTGAACTGCTCGACCATCTGGTTGAAGCCGGCTTCGGGCCCGACGAGATCCGGATACCCCTCGCGATGCTGCCGCGGCCAGCCGTACTCGGCCTTCATGCTCGTAATGTCTTGGGGCCGGCGCGTTCCGCCGGCGGAAGTGAGGATGTACAGCGCGCCGCGCCGATTCATCTGCGCAAACCGCCAATCAAGCTCGTGGCACACCAGCATGTCGCGCCACACGCCCTTGCTGATCACCGGCCGCATCACGTGGGTCATGAGCACATCGGGCCGCCAGCCGAGTAAACGGCCGGAGTAATCGAGCAGCATGCGGCGGCTGGCCATCACCTGTTCCAGGTCCGCATCCAGATGTGGAATGCCGTTGTGCACGAGGTCGATGTGGTGGTGATCGAATTGGCGGCCGAGGAAGTGCATTTCGCGGGCGGTGAACTCGCCGACGGCGATGATCGCATCGCATACGTGGGCCTTGCTGATCAGCGCGTGGCGGAACAATCGCGATTGATCGCCGAACACGTCGTCGACGTAGAGCTTGGTTGGAGACTTGGAAGCCTGGTTGAGGATGTTGTAGAAGGATGTGTCGTGGCCGGCGTGATCTTCGACGAGGCGTCGGGCCGTTGCGCATTCGTGGGCGTGGAACACGGTGCGGAATTGGCGCTGGCCGTCCAGCGTCGCCTTGAACGCGGCAGGCAAGCCCATAAACTCGTGGCTGAACATCAGGCACGGCAGTTCATCATCCTTGAGCAACGCCAAAAGCGCGTAGAACGCAGGCTCCGCTAAGCGCACATATTCCTCATACGCCCAGTCAGATTCGTACCGAGTCGAATCGATCCCGAAGACGTCCCACAAGCGCCGCTTGAATTGATTGACGTGCTGCGTGTTGATGTTGAACACATCGATCAGCAGAACTTCGGCGCTGCCGGTGTGATCCTCGCTCCCCGGAAGTGAAAAGTCTCTTTGGCCGTACACGATCCCTACGTTGAAGGCTGACTCGATTGGCCGGAACTTGCCGTGCAGCCCCAGCTCATCGATCTGATCGACCGTGCTGTATTGAACGCGGCCGTCGCAGCCCAACCGCTCGGGCGGCGCTTTCTCGAGGTGATGTACATTGGGCCCGACCAGGATCGATCGCTTCACATGCCGCTGATAGATTGGCGAGGTGATCAGGCCTTCGAGCACGGATCCAATGCCGCCGATTTTCTCGCACGCTTCATGCGTGACATGCGCTGCGGTCAATCGAGTCATGCCCAAGGGTAGCACGGACTGGTTCATCGGCACAAATCGCGCGGTGGTGTCGGCGCCGAAAAGGCGCCTGGCACCTTTTTTCGGAAGTTGCATTATGAAACACGGTAATTTCAGAAAAGGGCGCCTGGCACCTTTTCTGCTGGAGTAACACGCCAAATGAAGAACCCGCCAATCGTCGGCGGGTTCCTCTTACTCCTCCACTCCAAGCGAGTGCTTTGGGTTCGGATAGCGATCCAATGGCCGCATCACAACCGGGCGCTGTCAAGGATTGTTCGCCCTTGCGTTGAGGTTGCGTCAATTCATTGTGAGCGCCGCGCCACGACAGTGGTGCACTCGCTCAGCGCGCCGCTGCCGCCTGCTGGCCCAGCCGTTTCGCGATTGCCCGGATCATGTCGGGTCGCGTCCCGCAGCAGCCGCCGATGATGGTCGCTCCGGCGTTCACCCACCGCGCCGCATACTGCGCGTAGATCTCCGGATCGACCGCATCGGTGTTCACCCATTCCCCACTGGGGCCTGCCTTGGAGACATTTGCGTAGGCGCTGACCAGCACGCTCGGCTCAAGCAGCAGCCTCAACAGCTTGACTTGGGCTTCGGTGGCCGGCGCCGCCACGCAGTTCACGCCTACCGCCGTCGCGCTGGCCAGCATCGGCAGCAAGTCCGTCAACGGTTCGCCGCTCAACAGCGTTCCGGGGGGGCCATCGCTCTTGGTGCAGAAACTGATCATCCAGCGCCCTGGGGCCTGATCCTGCGCCTGCTTGGCGGCTGCCAGTGATTCGCGCCGATTGTTCTGCGTCTCGATCGCGACGCCATCGACTCCCGCTGCCAGCAGCCTGCCGATCATCTCGCCGTGCTCGTCATCGCACACATCCGCTGCCGGCGCGAGCTCGGGCTTGTAGCAATCCTCCAGCGGCGCGACTGATCCGAGCACCAGCGCCTTGCGGTTGTAGCGGTCGCGCATCTCAACGGCGATCGCCACCGCGCGCTTGGTCAACTCCTCGGCGCGGCCACCCATGCCGGCCTTCTCCAGCGAGCGGCGGTGCGTGCGAAACGTCGCGGTGGTGATCGCATCAGCGCCGGCCTCCAAATAGTCGCGATGAATCTCCGCCAGGATGGTCTGACCGTCGATCAATGCCCGCGCCGACCACAGGGGCAGCGAGATGTCCACACCCCGCCGGCCAAGCTCGGTGCCGGTCGCCCCATCCATGAGGATGATGGGCTTGGATGGCCACATCGTGAGCTGATTCTAAGTGAGCGGGCCGGGATACCCAACCGCAGGTACTGGTGCAGTTGAAGTGGGATAGGCCTCTGGCCTGTCCGCAACCGCACAGGCGAGACGCCTGTGCCACCAACTTGCCACCACCG
Source organism: Phycisphaerales bacterium (assembly GCA_022616475.1). Classification (GTDB taxonomy): domain Bacteria; phylum Planctomycetota; class Phycisphaerae; order Phycisphaerales; family SM1A02; genus JAKEEP01. Next base: position 7,138 of record JAKEEP010000080.1, read on the forward strand.
TTCAAACTGTATCAGCACTCAACCGCAGCTCACGCGCCGTGCTTCATTGTGATCATCGCGATCTCGGCCGGGCAGTTGATCCGCAGCGGGAACCATGCGCCCACGCCCGATGTCACGTACAACCGGCTCGGCCCGCTCTCGAACAATCCGACCTTCAGGCCCTTTGACCCCGACCCGTTCGTGCCGTTGCTGGTCGGCCTCTTCTTGAGTGAGATCTGTCCGCCATGCGTGTGCCCGGCCAGGGTCAAGGGGATTTCCAGATCAGCCGCGCGCAAGAACGCTTTGGGATTGTGGGCCAGGAGCAAGTCCACGTAATCGCCGCACGTCTGATCGATGTGCTTAGCGCAGCCGACGGCCGACTTGGCCCAGTGAATGCCGCCTACCCGCAAGTGGTCGCCCTGCCGGTTCACCTTCACGACCTCATTCCGGAGCACAACAACACCGGCCTGCTCTGCCAGCCGCGCGATGGTCTGCGGGCAGTGCAGCTCATCGTGATTGCCCAGCACCATCAACGCTCCCATGGGGGCTTGCAGATCAGCCATGGCAAACAGCACCGGCCCCGCGTCGTGGTGATCCAGATCGACCAGGTCGCCGGTGCAGGCAATCAGGTCGGGCCGCTGCGCTCCCAGTTGCTTGACCACCGAGAGCGCGCGGTTGAGCGGCAGCAATTCGCCCAGATGGAAATCGCTGACGTGGCCGATGCGCAGGCCGTGAAATTTCGCCGGCCAGTGCGGGCTGGAAACCTCGACCTCGCGAACCACAATGTCTTGCGACAAGTGACGATGTCGAACGCGGCCACCGCTCAGTTTGTTCGGACCGCTGGTGAACAGAAAGTGGCGTATTCGGGCCCTGCGGTACTTGCCGGCCCGCTTCTTTTGATTCGAAGTCTTGGAATCAGGCATGAGCCGATGATCCTACGCAGAAAACCGCCCGAATGCTCAGAGCGGCAGCATCCAATTTCAGACAAATTCAGAATCAGGCGGCTGCCTCACGATCTCCGCCGCTTGGCATTCTTCGGCAATCCACCATGGCACGTTCGGCACGACTTCTAGAACCGCAGCGATCCGGCGAAGAACAGCCCTTGCAAGCCGCCTTGGAACTCATAGCCGTCATTTTCGACGCTCATGTCAATGAGTCGATAAGCGAAGGTGAACGCCAGATTCGGGTTGATCATGAATCCCAGACCGGCCTGAACTTGGGCCATGAACCCGCCATCGCCGCCCAGCGCCGGCCCAATTCCGATCTGCCCTTCGACCCTCACCGCCTTCAGAAACGGCAGCGGCTTTCGCAACGGATGAAGCATCTCCATTCCCAGAGCCGCGTAGGGAACCATCCATTCGCCGCTGGCCTCCTGCTCGCCACCGCCGGGGGTGAGCAGGCTCACTCGCTGATCGATGTCGATGTGCCGGATGCCTCCGCCCCAGAAGAATTTCAGATCCACCGAGCTGCCGTCAACGTGGAGGCTGTATGGATGCCACGATTCGGGCCAGTACGCCAGCTCCATGGCAAAGGAGGTCATGTCGAGCGATGCTTCGAATGGATCGCCGGCGGCGAGCGTGAGTGAGCCGAACGTCGCATCGAGCGGAAACGCGCCGGAGCTCTCGGTCGAGAAATCGAACCCGCTCAGGCCCAGCTCCCATCGGTCGTTCTTCCGCATGCTGAGCTCGACGTTGGGCACGGTGTCCGACGAATCCAAGTCGAAGTCGAACTCCAGGCTGAGTCTGGGCGAGGTCTGCCCCAGCCGGACTTCGCCTCCTGCTCGCGGCACCCAGGCGCCGATCGAGACGTTGAACTCGTACTGGGATGTCGCGCGCTCGACCAAATCCGGCGCGGTCTGGCTTGCCTGCTGCGCGATCGACTGATCGACGAGCCCGAACCCAACTCCCGCAGCCATGGCGATGATCTTCATGATTCAATCCAACAGCGATTCACGACGTCGTTGATTCGGGCCTCACTTGGGTCGCAGAGCCTATTGTCTTTCGATCATCGCGTAAAACCGGCCGAGCCATGAATCAATCTGAAGTTCGCCAATCCGATTCAGTGCTGGAGCTTGTTCCGGGGCATGCGGGGCTTCCGGGGATTCCGGGGGGTCCGGGGCCAGCGATTCCGGCGGTGGGTTCGCGGGGGATTTGGATCGGCAAGTCCGACCTGCAATTCTCATTTTCGCGCTCGAGCGGCCCGGGAGGTCAGGCGGTCAACAAGCTCAACACTCGGGCGCAGCTGCGGGTCTCGATCGGCGACATCCGCGGCCTCTCGAACGAAGCCGCAGCGCGATTGCGCCGGCTTGCCGGCCGCCGATTGACTCTTGAAGACCAGATCGTCATAGAGTCCGACACACATCGCTCGCAGTTGGACAATAAGGAAGCGTGCATCGAGAGGTTGCGGTCTCTGGTCGCCGCTGCGGCGATCGCCCCCAAGATTCGCCGCAAGAAGAGACCAACTCGTTCCATGATCGAGAAGCGACTAGCAGGCAAACGAAAAACCGCCGAGAAAAAGAGCCTCCGACGCTCGAAATCATGGCGCGCCGAGGACTGAATCCGCTCGGGGATGGCAGCGCTGAACTCTCTCCCTCTGGAGGATTATGCGCCATGCCCCCCTCTCCCTTTGGGAGAGGGGTTGGGGGTGAGGGCAATTTGAATCACGCACGCGCCCACGTTTGGTGGCGCACAAGACTCTCTGCCCTCACCCCGGCCCTCTCCCAAAGGGAGAGGGGGATTTGACCACTCTGATCTGGAAGCGTGCTGCCCTCCTGCATAATCCTCCTCTGGGAGAAGGTGAGGGCCGGTCGCGCTGTCGGCGGACCCCCCCGGCGGGGGGGAGGCCTCTTGGCAAATCCGATTTTTTCAGCGCATGGCCCTTGTTTGGTCGGGTATTGTTTGGTATGAAGGTCTTTAATTGACGTTCAAGCACAGTTCACTCTTGCAACGGAGCCTCACTATGCCTTACCGCGCTGCAACGCAAAGCCGCCCGCCCGCCAAGCCCAAGGCCCAGCCTCAGATCATCAAGACCTGGCTCTTTGATTCGGTGGGCAACCGCAAATATGCCCTTCAGATCAAGAAAGCGTCGAACGGCAACCCGTGCCTGATGCTGGTTGAAGGCGTGCCGCAGGACGATGGAACGTTCCGCAAGTTCTCGATCACGTTCTGGTCGGAGGATTTCGCGCGATTCTTCTCCACGCTCGATGAGATTCGCACGTACATGGCCCAGAACAACATCAAGACCCCCGAAGGGCACAAGTACGATCCGCGCCCCCGGAAGTTTCCGCCGCGGAAGTTCCCGCAGCGCAAGAAGGTCCCCGCCCCCGCTTGAGGGCGATCGCGGGCGCCCGAAGTTTCATGGCTCCAGCGGCTTGAGCGCAAGGAATCCGAACGCGTCGCTGTTCACGCGATCGAGCAATGCTTTCAGCGCGACCGGATCAAGCGCACGCAGTTCTTTCGACACCTGCTCGGCGGGAATGCCCCAGTCGTATTCGTAGTTCATCAAGCTCAGCAGCCACACGCCTTCAGCGCTGTCGCGCAGCTGCTGGGGAAGGTGGCGGCGCAGGCTGTCGAAGTCAACCGTCGTGCTGATCTCGTTAGCCATGACTTGAGCGAGCATCGCGGGGATTCCATGTCGATGCTGCCCAGTCTGGAAGCTCGCGATGAGCTCGCGCAAGCCGGCGTTCAGCGCCGTGTGGTCGGCGCCGGCGGGCAGACAAAAATCAATCACGAAGAACGCCTTGTCGGAGGCCTTGACGAAAGGATAGACCATCACACCGCGCACCTTGTCTTTCCACTCGATGTGGATCATGGTGTAAAGGTGGACATGTATGGCGCGGGCCAGGCCGGCGGCGGCGGCTTGCGTCGCGGGCGCCTGGTCGGGCAGTTCCCAGAACCACATGGCGTGATGCGTGGGCAAGTCCCAGGTTCCGTTGAACTCAATACTGGCCTGCGGAGCGGTGGCGGGAGCACCGGCTTCGGGTGGCGAACCGGCTGGTTGAGATTGCGGCGCGCTCCGCAGCGGCACATCGGCCGCCTTCTGCTGCTTGGCCTTCCGTTTTTCCAATGAACCGATGACGCGCTCAAGATCAGCGCGCACTTGATCCAGCGGGATCGGACCAATCGTCGCGATCATCACCGATTCATCGACGGGCAGGCGCTGGGCGGCGTAAGTTTGGACATCGTTCAACAGGGCGTTCGCAACATCGCCGTGGACCTTGGCGTGGCCGACCTCGTGGCGGACGATCTGGTTCCACGCCGCCAGCGCGAACTTGGTGGTGAAGCCGCCGGCGGAAGTGCTTTGCTCCTCGGCGGCGATGTTGCCCTTCTCGCGCTCGAGCGTTTCGGCGTCGAAAGACCGCGCGGCTGGATTGAGCCACTTGGCGTGGCGGTCAAGCATCTGCGTCCAGTTGTCCGGGGGCCCGACTTTCGGGGGCGCGGCTTCCGGGGGCGCGGCTTCCGGGGGCGCGGCGGGACCGAGCGTTTCAAATCGCAGATACGTGGGGGTGGTCTCGCCATTGAACACGATGCTGCCGGCGGCGAGCCCGAGCGGATCGGTCGATCGAATAACCATGTGCTCGAGCAGGTGCGACCATTGGGCGCGGTGCGGATCGTCGTTGACCAGGTTCAGCGGCAGAAAGGTGAAGATGGTCTGCTTGGGCGCCTCGGGCGCGTGAACGGCAACGACGCGGATTCCGTTGGGCAGCTCGAAGCGCTGGAGCTGGACCTCGAAGGCGGCTGCCGACGGCGTCATGATGGCTGCGAGGACTGCTGCGGTGGACATTGGTTTCATGGTGGGAATGGTATGAGGGAGACGGTGAGGCGGTGAGAGGGTGAGACGGTGAGAGGGTGAACAGGTGAGGAGGTGAACAGGTGAGGAAGTGGCGTGAGGGTTAAAGAAGGGTAGGAGGTAACGGAATTTTGCGAAGGGGGGGATTAGTTTGCGCGCAGATTTGTACCTGGCGCGCGGAGGGAATGAAAACGCGGTTCTCTGTGGCGCCAGGGGCAAAAAAGAAAAGTGGGAAATGAGGGTTTTGATTTTTTCGTTGCGCCATTCCTGCGCGCAGGATTGCACTTTCGCAAAGGTTGGCCACAAGTTATGCACAATCGAAGTTTGGACTTGACAAGACCCTGGGGGGGGGGGGGA
>JAKEEP010000081.1 GCA_022616475.1 Phycisphaerales bacterium
GCAATCTCAAGCAGGATTCCCATGCCGATCAAGCCTGTTCTGAAAACCCAGATCGACCACGTCTCCATCCTCGATGAGCATGGCAACTTCGACGCCAAGCTCGGCAAAGGACTTATTCCCGATGACGATGCGGTCAAGCTCTACGAGCACATGGTCGTTTGCAGGCAGCTCGATGAAGTGGCGTTCAAGCTCCAGCGATCCGGCCGGATGGGAACCTATCCGCAGAACATGGGGCAGGAGGCGACTTCGACCGGGGCAGCGTACGCGCTGAACAAGGACGATTGGATCGTCACGGCGTACCGCGAGAACCCGGGCCTGTTCTGGCGCGGTCTGCCCATGGAGTACATCCTGTGGCACTGGATGGGCGACGAGCGCGGAAATCAAATCCCCGAAGGGCTGTACGTCACTCCGATTTCAATCCCGATCGGCACGCAGATGCTGCACGCAACGGGCTTGGCGTGGGCAGCCAAGTATCGCAAGGAGGATCGCATCGCCTGCACGTTCTTCGGCGACGGCGCGACCAGCGAGGGCGATTTTCATGAGGCAGCCAATTTTGCTGCGAATCTGAATCTGCCGGTGATCTTCTTCTGCCAGAACAACGGTTGGGCGATTTCGGTTCCTTCATGCATTCAATGCTCAGCACCGACGATCGCGCAGCGCGGTATCGCCTACGGGATGGACTGCGTGCAGTGCGACGGCAACGACATTTTCGCGGTGGTGAAGGTCATGAAGGACGCAATCAAACGGGCCCGCGAAGACAAGCGGCCGAGCTTCATCGAGGCGCTGACGTATCGACTGGGAGATCACACCACGGCGGATGATGCGCGGCGATATCGCGATGCCGAAGAACTGGATCAGTGGAAGCTGCGCGATCCGATCACGCGCCTCGGCGAGTACCTCAAGAAGAAGAAGCTCTGGAACAGCGGCAAGGAAGAGGCGTTGCAGGCACGCGCGAAGGCGGAGGTGGCCGAGGTGGTCAAGCGCGCTGAGGGCATCGCTCCGCCGGCGAAATCGGAAATGTTCGACAGCATGTACGCGACCATCGACGACCCGCAGCTGCGCATCCAGCGCGAAACCATGCGCACCAGCAGCCTGGGGCAGGATCAGTCGCAGGCGGGGGAAGACATTGAGGCGTCGGGACGCGAAAGAACCTAGAGCCAGTGCGGCGCTTGGCGGGTCCTCAACCCCAATTCCCTATCAAAATCAGCAGATCGCTGATGTTCACCTGCAGATTGTTGTCGAGGTCGGCATCGCACGCGCCGCGCGGTGGGCACGGGCCCCATTCGCCGATCAGCAGCAGAAGGTCAGCCACGTTGACGACGCCGTTGTGGTCCAGGTCGCCGGGTATCGCCGGTGATGGCGGCGAAAGCAGCACCGCGCGCCGCAGGCCGTTGTGCACTGCCGTGCCAATAATGGCGCCGCTCTCGCTAATTTCCGGGGCATCGACAAGATCGCCAACAAAGCCATCGGACAGGAAGTCATTGAGGTCGTGCAGAGTTTGTCCGTCGTAGTAGATCGCGCGGCTCGGACCCTCGAGGCTGTCGATGTACGCCCGCCCAACCGCCTGGTTTTTGCTGTTGATGTCATCGAGCTCGGCCAGTGGGAAGCCGGGCAGTGTGCCCAACGTGATCGCGACGGTCGGATTCTCCGGGAACCAGATGGCCGCCACCCAATCGCCACCCGACGGCAGTGCGCTGGAGCCGACAACGACGCGCGAGGGATTGATGTCGTACGCCTCTGCATTCTGAAAGATGCCGAAGCCGCCGATTTGCTGCCATTGGCCGTTGATGTACCGAAACGCATTATTCGGCCCGCCTAGCGGCGTGTACCCCCAGCCGACGACATCGCCGGCGTCGTTGAGTCCATGAGCGCGGGTGCGCTGATCAGTAGCGCCCCCAAGCTGCGCGATGTTGGTGATCACGCCGCCGGTCCATGTTACGGCCTTCTCCTGTTGGAGCGTGTTATAGGAGAGGCCGGCAATCACACCACCCTCGTTGATGTCGTATGCCACGCTCCAGGTCCCTCCCAAGGTGGACAGCGCCGTCATCTGCTGATTCTCATAGATGAACGCGGTACCGTTGGCGTCGCCGGTCTGGCCCGTGAGTTGTGCCTCGCCGACGATGATCCCGGCATTGTTGATGGCCCAAGCCCTGGACCGTTCGCCGCCAAGCGTGCCAAGGTCGATCATCACGCCATCGTCCCAAAGGAAGGCGTGCCTCTGCTCACTCACGATCGTGGCCCAGCCCACAACCTGGCCTGACTCGTTAAGGCCATACGCGCCCGATTGCGCTCCGCCGAGCGTGCCCAGCTCCGTGACGGTGAAGACCGGGGTTCCGGCGATCGCCAGCGGAGCCATCGCAAGAGCAAAGGCGATGGCAATGCCAGCCAATGGTAAAAAGTGGTTTGAGACCTTGTCCATTCTGAACGCTTCGATGAACTGCATTGACTGTTCCTCCTAAGAAATGGGTGTCGTCCAACGGCGAGCGGGCGAAGTGATTGGAACTCTGCCGTAGGGCCCCTCGCTCTATCGATCGTCGAACGAGGCGCGGCCAAATCGACACGTGACGTGGAATCACTCTCATTCTGCCGGAAAAGAAGGTCTGAGGCCAGCTTTTTTTTGGAGATGGTCGCCAACCGACCGAGCGGCAGCACGCCAATCGGCGGTACACCGTGGCGGCTGGGGCCACTATCATGCCCGGTACCAGCCCTTCAAGTCGTAACCGTGCAACCTATGGCCAACCTCACACTCGTCCAAGCCATCAACCTTGCCCTGATCCAGGAAATGGAGGCCGATGATCGCGTCATCCTCCTGGGCGAAGACATTGGGAAGAATGGCGGCGTGTTCCGCGTCACCGAAGGCCTCTGGCAACGCTTCGGGCCGGAGCGCGTTGTGGATACGCCCCTGGCGGAGTCGGGAATCATTGGAACCGCGATCGGCCTGGCGATGGCGGGGCTTCGTCCCGTTCCGGAAATCCAATTTGAGGGCTTTCTCGGTCCGGCTTACGACCAGATCTGCACTCATGCGGCGCGCATGCGGACTCGCACCCGCGGCGCATTCAGCGTGCCGATGACCATTCGCGTGCCCGTCGGCGGCGGCATTCACGCGCCGGAACTGCACAGCGATTCGCCTGAGGCGATCTACGCGCACACACCAGGATTGAAAGTCGTGATGCCTTCATCGCCCTACGACGCCAAGGGGTTGCTCATCAGCGCGATTCGCGACCCCGATCCAGTCATTTTCTTCGAGCCCAAGCGCATCTACCGCGCGTTCCGCGAGGAGGTGCCCGAAGATGAATACACGATTCCGATCGGGCAGGCGCGCGTGGTCACCGAAGGCGATGACATCACCATGATTTCGTGGGGCGCGCCGGTGATCCAGTGCATGCAGGCGATTGAGAAGGCTTCCGCTTCCGGGGGGGCAGGGAAATCCATCGAACTGATCGACCTTCGCACCATCAAGCCGCTCGACATCGCGACGATCATCACTTCGGTCAAGAAAACTGGCCGCGTCATCGTCGTGCACGAAGCCCCGAAGACCGCCGGCTTCGGCGCGGAGATCGCGACCGAAATCATGGAGCACTGCTTCCTCTATCTGGAAGCCCCGCCGCAGCGCGTGACAGGCTTCGACACGATCATGCCGTATTACAAGCTCGAGCTCGACTATCTTCCTGAAGAGCCACGTATCTCCGAAGCGATCGAGCAACTCGCGGCGTTCTGATCGCCGTGTCGCGCTTCACATTCCAAGCGCATCTGAAGCGCGGCATCGAGCACTCGCCCATACGCCCCGCACCACATCGAAGCTGCGGTTGACCAGCCGCGTCAGCCAGCCAGATCGTCGCCTCATGTGTTAGCGAGAATTCGTTCCGAGGAACGCTGATGATGATCCTGTGATTCCACGCCTCAACGCGGGAATCGGCATACGCTGGTGATCGGCGGCGCAGGATCAGCCATTGGATGGAATGCTTTGGGGGCGGACCGGGAAGTGGCCGTCTTGGAGGACAGGTTCCCATGCCGCATCGCCAATTGAGTTCGGATTCCCACATGAGCCGCCCGTTGCCTGTGCTTCGAGCGATGATCGACGCGGTGGACCGTGAGATACTTCAATTATTGGCGCGGAGAAACGCGATCGTGAGCGAGATCGCGGCGTTCAAGCGCGAGCATCGCGTGCCGATCCGGGACCGGCAGCGCGAGCGCGAGATCATCAGCGATCGCCGGGAGCGTGCCGTGCCGCTGGGCTTGTCGCCAGAGGTGACCGAGAGCGTCTTTCGGCTCGTGCTATGGGCGAGCCGGGATCGCCAGGCGGCGCTCAAGGCGGAGGTCCCTCTTGACGTCGAGTCCAGGAGCGTGGCGATCATCGGCGGCAACGGCGGCATGGGCCGGTGCATGGCGAGGCTGTTCGGCGACCTTGGCCACGCCGTGATGATCGCCGATCTCGACACGGTGCTGACGCCTGCGGAAGCCGCCGCCGCCGCCGACGTGGTGGTCATCAGCGTGCCGATCGATGCCACTGTAGAGCTCATCCGCCAGCTCGGTCCGAGAGTGCGCGAGGACTCGCTGTTGATGGACGTCACGTCGATCAAGGCGGGGCCCATGCAGGCGATGCTCGAGAGCTCCCGCGCCAGCGTGGTCGGCACGCACCCGCTGTTCGGGCCCTCGGTCCACACGGTGCAGGGCCAGCGCATCGTCCTGACGCCCGGGCGCGGCGAGGCGTGGCTGGCGTGGCTGCGCACCATGCTCGCCGCCCGCGGACTCTCCATCTTGGAGACTTCGCCGGCTGAACACGATCAGGCCATGGCGATCGTTCAGGTGCTGACTCATTTTTCCACGGAGGTCATGGGCCGCGCCCTCGCCGATCTGAAGGTCTCGATCCCGGACACGCTCAATTTCACGTCGCCGGTGTATTTGATGGAGCTGTTGATGACGGCGCGGCATTTCGCGCAGTCGCCGGAGCTGTACGCGTCGATCCAGATGTCCAATCCCGCCACCGCGCAGGTGACCGGCGCGTTCGTGCGCGCCGCCGGCGAGCTGAAGCGCCTGATCGACGGCAAGCACCGTGCCGAGTTCGCGGCCATGTTCGACGAGGTTCGTCGCCAGTTCGGCCCATTCACCGAGCGGGCCCTGGAGCAGTCGAACTATCTGATCGACCGGCTCGTCGAGCGGGCGTGAACGGGCAGCTACGGCCGCGCGGGGCTTGCGGTCCCGCAGCCGACCTGCGCGGCGGCTTGAGGCGATACAATCTCCCACGAGCGGTTCGCTGCGTTACCATCACTGACCCATGGCCGGTACTAAGCAACCATCCGACAAGTCGCACTTCATCCTCCCCGACCTGGGCGAGGGCGTGCACGAAGCCGAGCTGATCAAGTGGCGGATTAAGCCGGGCGATCGCGTTGAAGAGCACCAGACTTTGGCTGAGATGGAAACCGACAAAGCGCTGGTGGAGGTTCCAAGCCCGTGGGCAGGCGTGATCAAGGAAACGCTCGGCAAGGAAGGCGACATCATCAAAGTTGGTTCCCAGCTGGTCACGTATGAGACCGGGGCGAGCCAGGTTGCTCACAGAGAATCGCGACCAGCCGCCTCGGCGCCGAGCGCCAAACCGGCCGTGGCCGCGTCTCCAGCCGCCGCCAAATCGCATCAGAGCGATGAAGATCAAGGCACCGTGGTCGGCTCGGTGGGCGGGTCATTGCGTGTGCCGGATCGGTTCGCACGCCGTGCGACCGAGAATGATCGTGCGGCGGCGTCATCAAAAGCGCTGGCGACACCGGCCGTGCGCCGCATCGCTCGCGAGGCAGGCATCGACATCAACAAGATTCCCGGCACCGGCCGCGGTGGGCGAGTCACCGCTTCGGACGTTGAGAGCTACGCCGGACGCGGCTCGAAGGCTCCTCCAGCGCCGTCGCGAATGGCGCCTTCCGCCAGACCCTCCGCAGGCGCAGCTTCCGCCCCGCCATCGATATCGCTGCCGACGCCCATCACCTCTGACGGTGTCGCCCAGCGAATCCCGTTCCGTGGCGTTCGCCGCAAGATCGCACAGGCTCTCCACCAGTCCGTTCAGACGGCCGTTCACTTCACCGTCGTCGATGAAGCGGATGTGACGGCCCTGGATCGCAAGCGTCGCGAATACGCGCGCGTGCTCGGCCGCAAGCTGAGTCTCTTGCCGTTCGTGATCACCGCTCTTTGCCGCGCCTTGCGGCAACATCCATCGCTCAACGCCAACGTCGATGACCAGGGCGAGGAGATCATCATCAAGAGCGTGATCAACCTGGGATGTGCGGTGGACACCGAGCATGGCTTGATGGTTCCGGTGATTCCGAACGCCGACAAGCTGAGCATTGTTCAGCTCAGCGACGCGGTTGCGACGCTTGCCGAGCAATGCCGGAATCGTACGATTCCGCGCGAGCAGCTTCTGGGCGGAACGTTCACGATTTCCAACGTCGGCTCGTATGGCGGCATGTTCGCCACGCCGATCATCAATTACCCGGAAGTCGCTATTCTCGCCGCCGGCCGGGCCAAGGAAAAGGTCCTGGTCAAGAACGGCGCGTTCTATGCCGGCATCGTGCTGCCTCTGAGCATGTCATGTGATCACCGCGTCGTGGACGGCGCCGAAGGCGCGCGGTTTTTGAACACGGTGGTAAAACTGCTGGAAATGCCCGACGAGCTCTTGCACACTTCCTAGAGCGGCAATAGAACGAACCGTTTGCAAGGGATCAAGCCATCGTTCTTTCCGAACACGATTCCTGAACAAGGTGGGCATTTGCTACCGTATATGGTGCAACTACAAGCGAGCCTCATCCGATGACTACCTCGAATCCGCCGGTCAATCTCAAACCCAAATCTGGAGCAACTGACCGACGTGCGCCCAGCGCTGCCGGGCGCTCACCAGCGGCCGAACTTCTTCACCGGCTCGAAACCAAATCCGCCACCATCGGTGTAATCGGTCTCGGCTACGTCGGGCTTCCGGTGGCGCGGGCCATCTTCGACGCGGGGTACAGCATTCTCGGCTATGACGTTGATCAGGCGAAGATTCAGAAATTGAATCGCGGCGAGAACTACCTGCCACACCTAGGCGATGAGCTCAACCACATGATCGCCAGCCGCGACCGGTTCAAAGCGACCGGCGATCCGAAGTCGCTGCGCGATGCCGATGCCATCATTCTGTGCGTGCCCACGCCACTTGGACCGCACAACGAACCCGATCTGAGTTACGTCGTCGATTCAACGCGCCTCGCGGCATCGGTTCTGCACAAGGGCCAGCTGGTGGTGCTGGAATCGACGACCTATCCGGGCACCACGAGGCACGACATGAAGCCGATCCTGGAGGCGACCGGCTTCAAGTGCGGCGAGGACTTCTTCCTGGCCTACTCGCCTGAGCGCGAAGACCCCGGCCGCAAGAACATGGCCACGGCGGCCATCCCCAAACTGGTTGGCGGCGTTGACGATGTATCAACCGACCTGGCGATGGCGCTGTATTCGCGCTGCATCAACCAGGTGCATCGGGTTTCCTCGGCTGAAGTCGCCGAGATGTCCAAGCTGCTTGAGAATATCTACCGCGCCGTGAACATCGCGCTGGTGAACGAGCTGAAGGTGCTGCTCAACGATATGGGAATCGATGTGTGGGAAGTCATCTCGGCGGCCTCGACCAAGCCGTTCGGTTTCCAGGCGTTTTATCCCGGCCCGGGGCTGGGCGGGCACTGCATCCCCATCGACCCCTTCTACCTCACGTGGAAGGCGCGCGAGATCGGCCATCACACGCGCTTCATCGAGCTGGCGGGCGAAATCAACCGGCACATGCCGCAGTACGTGGTCAATCGAGTGGCTAGCGCGCTCAACGAGCAGAAAAAATCGCTGCGCGGCTCGAAGATTCTGATCATCGGCATCGCGTACAAGCCGAACGTCGATGATACCCGCGAAACGCCTGCCGCTGAGATTATCGAGTTGCTGCACAAGCAGGGCGCGGATGTGAGCTACCACGATCCGCATTGCCCGATTTTCCCGAGGATGCGCGCACACCACATTGAGCTGAAATCGCAGCAGCTCAGCGAACGGGCGTTGAAGGATTGCGATTGCGTGTTGGTTGTGACCGATCACGATGCGGTGGAGTGGGGAGCCATCGCCAAGCATTCAAAGCTGATTGTCGATTCCCGTAACGCGATCGAGCGGTTCGTTGGCCCCGGCAAGGCGTCAGGTACGCTTGTAAAGGCCTGATTTTGCCTGCACAACAACGAACTCCTAACAATTTGAAGGCGAGAATCGGGCGGATGAATGGTTGAACTCGATCAGCCGCGCGGTATGTTTGATCGGGTGTGAACGCGCGGGCGCCTGGCGCGCCC
>JAKEEP010000082.1 GCA_022616475.1 Phycisphaerales bacterium
AGACCAATACGCGGTTTTGGTGGGGGGATGAGCTGCAACCCCAATCGAGTGTTTCCGGGGTCGGGGGCGGCGACTCCTGGGGGAAGTTCATGGCGAACATCTGGCAAGGTGAATTCCCGGTTCGGGATACGGCGGAGGATGGATTTGCGCGGCAGTCGCCAGTCGGGGCGTTTCCAGCGAACGGGTATGGGCTGCACGACATGGCGGGGAACGTCTGGCAATGGACGGCGGATTTGTATCGCGCCGATGCGCATGCGCTCAGCGTGCATGAACTCAGCAAGTCGGGCGCGTCGTGTTGTGAGAATCCGAAGGGGCCAACGGAGTGTTTCAATCCCACGCGAGCGGTGCCGGGGGCCGTTGAGCGCGTGACCAAGGGGGGATCGTTTTTGTGTCACGCGAGTTATTGCGAGAGCTATCGGCCAACAGCGCGTCGCGGGACGCCGCCGGATACGGGGACGGAGCACATTGGATTTCGGTGCGTGAAGTCCGCTGACGCGAAGTCAAAGGGAACACCATGAATTGTGGGCAAATGACTCGAGCCGTGTGGGTCACGCAACTGACGTTTGATGTGCAGGTGACCGACTCACGCTGTCGAACATTGAAGCCGCGACCATTGTCGGTGCCCGGCTACTGATGTTGTTTTCAAGAAGTGCTTGAGTCACTCGTTGGCAGCGATTGAATGGTTGAGTGATGATCAGTTATCCGACAACTCCTGAGGCTGACGATCCCTCGCAGGCTTCACGCACCAGCCCCAGCCGCAGCGCTTTGGCGGCGGTCGGCCACTTCTTCAAGTCGACCATCCTCGGCGGGCTGTTGTTCCTGATTCCAATTGTCCTGACTATTGTGATCCTTCGCGAAGCGTTCCGATTGGTCGTCAGGGCCTTTCGCGCCCTGACACGGTTCTTGCCTGCTGAAACAGTCGCCGGGATCGTTGTGGCCGACGCCGCGGCCGTCCTGGCGATCACTGTCGTGTGCTTTGCGCTTGGGCTGTTTGTCGGCACCAGAATCGGCCGCTCGCTTTCGAGCAAGCTTGAGCGCACGGTCCTTCGGAAAGTGCCCGGATACTCTCTGCTCAAGAGCGCGACGCATAGCGTCGCCGGGGAGAAGGGGGCCACTGATGTCTCGGTGGCCCTGGCGCGCATCGAAGACGCATGGACGCTTGCATTTGTCATGGAGCGGCACAACAACGGCTTGTACACGGTCTTCGTGCCCAGCGCGCCGACACCGGCGGCGGGGTCAATCTACTACTTGACCGAAGATCGTGTTCGGCCGCTGGAAAACATCACGGTGGCCGCAGCCTCGGCGTGCATCATGCGGCTGGGGGTGGGATCGGCGGAGCTGCTCAAGCAGGCGGGCGATCGCAGCGCGGAGCGGCGCATCGATGCCGGTCCGGCCTCTGAAGAGTCGGCGGAACCGGCGACCGTCGCAAAAGATCATCAATGATCACCACGATTGTCGCGCGATTTCGCGCCACAACATCGCGAGACAATCGACTTGGAGCTGATGAGCTGGGTGATGATCGCAAGAAGGAATTGGGCTGACTACCTAGCGAAATCGCAGTAGCGACGACTTAGTCTACACGTACCTCGAACAGCGCCGTCGAGACGCACTTTCGCCACAGTTGACGTTCCGGAGTTGCATCATGCATAACAGAGCGATTGCGGCATCTGTATTGTTCCTCGCACTCTCGTGCACGGCCGACACTCGGGCGATGATGCAGAGTCCGCCGCCGGCGACGCTGATGAGCCAGGCCGATTTGGAGGAAATGCTGGGGCCGATCGCGCTCTATCCCGATACCCTGCTGGCCAACGTGCTGGCGGCATGCGTGTACCCGGATGAAGTCGCAACCGCGGATCAGTACATCAAGGGCGGCGGAAGCGTCGAAGGCATCGAGGAGCAAACGTGGGAGCAGCCGGTGAAATCGATCGCCAAGGTGACCGAGGCGCTGGACTTTCTGGCCGACAACATCGAGTGGACGACAGCGGTGGGCGAGGTGTACATCGCGCAGTCGAAGGACGTGATGATGGCGGTGCAGTCGCTGCGGGCCAAGGCCAAGACCAACGGCGCGCTGCAGTCGTCGGAGCAGATGACGGTTGTGGAGAGCGGCTCGAACATTGTGCTCGAGCCGGCGCAGCCCGAAGTCATCTATGTGCCGCAGTACAACCCGGAGGTTGTCTACGTTGAGCATCACGACGACGATGCCGGCGATGCGCTGGTCGGAGGCATGATCGGCTTCGGCGCCGGCTTGCTCGTGGGCGAAATCTTCGACGACGACGACGACTGGGATTGCGACTGGGATGATGGATGCGTCGGCTGGGGCCACAACGACGTCGACATCAATCGCGACACCAATATCGAACGGGGCGATGTCAACATCAATGTTGATAACAGCAAGACGAACAACATCGGACGCGAAGGGCAGAAGTGGGAGCCGAACAAGCAGAAGGTCGAGCAGCGTCAGGCCCAGACCGGCGGCAAGCGCGCATCCGATGAGTTTCGCGGTGTTTCAAACCAGTCGGCAGCCGCGCGGGCCAAGGTGCCCACCAAGACATCGGCGGCAACGACGCGCGAGCCGGCCAAGCCGCTCAAGGCGAGCAACGCCAAGCCAGCGATTGCGACCGACACCGACCGGGGCAACCGGGATCTGGGCAACACACCCAAGCCCGCGACGAGCACGCCGCCTGCGCGTCCGGCTCCGAAGCCGTCTGCGTCTCCAAGGCCTCCGACGCCCAAGACTCCGACCGCGGCGCCCAAGCCTGCTGCTCGGCCACCGACGCCAAGCGCTCCAAAGCCCGCGGCAGGTGGTGGTGGGGCGGCCAAGAGCAAGCCAAGTGGCTTCTCGCCCAATCGCGGTTCATCAAATGCCAGCGCGCGGGGGGCCAGCAGCCGCGGTGGCGGGGGCGCAAGAGGGGGTGGCGGCGGGCGCGGCGGCCGCTGACCATTGCACTCGCATGGCGCCCAGAGTTTTCCTTGCGAACACTTGTAGGATCAATTCAATGCAATCGATTCATCTCATCTCGCTCGCGGCTCCGGTGATGTTCGTGAGTCTGTCACTGCCGGTCGGCGTTTCTCCCAGCGCGATGGAAGGCCAGACGACGACGGAATCAACAGCGTCGTCGAGAGAACAGGGCAAGCCTCAGAAACAAGGCGATTCGCAGCAGACGAACGATGCCCGGGCGGATGATGTCAAGGATGACCCTAACGCGCAGGTGCTCTATGACTCACCGCAGGATGCCGCGGTGGCGCTGGTGGAGGCGATCCGGCAGCGCGACTTTGAGGCGTTGCGAGCGGTGCTGGGGCCGGATGTTGATCGCCTGCGCTCGGGCGACCTGAACGTTGACGATGAGGACTTGCAGCGATTCACCGCCGCCTACGATGCCAGGAGCACACTGATCGAACACGGCAACGGCACGTACACGCTGGCCATCGGCTTGCAGCAATGGGAGTTTCCGGTTCCGATCGTGGGCCTCAACGGCAAGTGGTGGTTCGATGGCGAGCAGGGCATCGAGGAGGTGCTCAATCGCGTCATTGGCGAGCATGAACTCCAGACCATCGCGGTGTGCAGGAAGTACCCGCTCATTCAGCAGATCTATTTCGAGATGGACCCCGATGGCGACAGCGTGAAGTCGTACGCGCAACGAATCTTGAGCACCCCGGGCAAGCGCGATGGCCTCTATTGGCCGGATGTCGAAGGCCAGCCGCTCTCGCCGATTGGGCCGCAAGTCGCGCAAGCGCGTGCCACCGGCGAATTGGATGAGGGATCGGCCAAGCCCGATCCGTATCACGGCTACTTCTATCGAATCTTGACCAGCCAGGGACCTGGCGCCCCGGGCGGCGCGATGAATTACATCGATGAAAACGGCCGCATGACGCGCGGTTGTGCGCTGATTGCGTGGCCGGCAGCGTACGACGACAGCGGCATCACCACGTTCATCGTTGCGCGCGATGGGGTGGTCTACCAGCGCGACTTGGGCGAGGATACCGCCGAGGAAGTCGCCAAGATCACCGCCTATGACCCCAAGGGCTGGACCCGCGTCGGCGACGACGGAATGCCGGCCCAGCAGCCGGTCGCCAAAGCCTCTCAAAGCGGTGAGTGAGGTCCGCCGCACCAGCATGGGTCGCGCGCATCAGGCGTGAGCAGGATGGGACGTCAGCGTCGATCGAATTCTGATTCGCCCTTATCCTCACTTGCATCTCATGACTCTTCGAAGGCAAATGTTGCTCTGGATTGCCCTGCCGACCCTGGCGATCTATCTATTGATCCTGGGCATTTCCGGCTACCTCAACTACCAGCATTCGCTGGCATCGGCCCAGCACAACATGATGGAGCTCGCGATCAGCTATGCGGCGCGATTTGATGCGCAGTTGCGGGAGGCGGTCCAGATCGCCGAGACCAACGCGAGCTTCATGCAGACCGCCGGCGCGCCTGCGGACGCCAAACTGTACGAGCAACTTGAGCAGATCGTGGAGCAATCGCCCATGGTCTATGGCGGCGCCATCGCCTTCGAGCCTGGAACTGTCAAGCCGGCGGGCGAGCTCTTTGCACCGTACGTTTGTCGAAGCCCGGATGGATTGCGGCGAGTCAACATCGACCGGTCGGTATACGACTGGTACAGCGATCCGCAGTACACGTGGTTCAATTGGCCAAAGACGCTCGGCCGTGGTATCTGGACCAATCCCTACTTCGACGAGGGCGCCGGCAACATTCTGATGGCCACCTATTCAACTCCGTTTGAGCTGGATGGGAAGTTCGGCGGTGTCTGCACCGTCGACATCGATCTGCCCAAGCTTCATGAATCGCTTGGCCGCGACTTCGAGCGGAATCTTCATTTCGTCATCCTGACTCACGATGGCCACTATGTGTACGACGAAAACCCATCGCGAATCATGACCAAGACGATCTTCGATGTGGCGGCAGAGAATCAGCAGCCGGCGCTTGAGGCGCTGGGCCGGCGAATGCTGGCGGGAGCTTCGGGTTTCGGATCGGTCAAGAACTGGGATTCACCCGAACGGCAGTGGGTGTTTTTCGCACCGATTGAATCAGCCAACTGGGTTTTTGCGTGCCGGTTTCCCGAATCGATGGTCCTGGCCGATGTGCGCCGCACGACCGCCTGGAATGCCGCGGCCCTCGGTCTCACGCTGGCGCTCATTGCGCTGTGCATTGACCTCGCATCGCGGGGGTTGACGCGGCCGATTGTTCAGCTCACCGGGAAGGTGCGTCAGCTTGGCCGGGGCGGCCTCGATGTGAGGATCGAGCAGACCAGCCGGACCAAGGAGATCAATCAACTTGCGGCAAGCTTCAACCGCATGACCGGCGAGCTGCAGTCGCACATCGAGCAGCTTGCAAATGAGACGGCCGCTCGCGAGCGCATGGAGAAGGAGATCGATCTGGCGCGCGAGATTCAGCACAGCTTGCTTCCCAAGTCTCCCCCCGCGGCCGACGGATACGACGTTGCCGGTTGGAGCCGCCCCGCAAGTCAGACCGGTGGCGACTACTACGGCTGGATCGAGCTTCCCGATGGCCGCGTGGTGTTGACCATCGCCGATGCAACCGGGCACGGCATCGGACCGGCGCTGCTCATCACGGTCTACCGCGCGTATCTGCGCGCCTCGGCCGGAGTGACATCGAGCGTTGAACATACGCTGGCGAGAGTGAACGAATTGCTGCTGACTGATTTGCCTGAGGGGCGATTTGTGACAGCGGCAGTGGCGATCCTCGACCCGTCGAGGCACCAAGCGACCCTCTACTCGGCCGGACATGCTCCGATTCTCTTTCGCGAGGCTGCCACCAAGTCCATCCTCGCCTGGGACGCCGACGATCTTCCCCTCGGGCTTTCCTCAAGCATGGGCGGCGCACAAGTGCGCACCGTATCCTTCGCGCAAGGCGATGCCCTGGTCTTGATTACCGATGGCTTTTTCGAGGCGGCCAACACCGATGGAGGCATGTACGGCATTGATCGTGTGCGCCAGTGCCTTGCCAAGGTTGACGGGGAGAAAGCCGAAGTCATCATCGACCGGCTCCATGATGAAGTTGCCGCGTTCGTCGGCTCAGCTTCTCAACGAGACGACATGACGGCCGTAGTCATCCAACGTTTGAAAGTGTCGGGCGTCAAGGCGGCCGGGAGCGGGCGCTCAGGCGTATCGAGCTCGGCGCCAGTCGGCCGTGAATGCCTCAGCTCGATGGAATCCGCATGAGATTCGCGCCAGGGCCGCTGGATAGGCCTTGGCAGGCGATGAGGCTGTCATTTTTTGAGCAGAATCTCATGTTTGTGCAAACTAATATAGGAGGTTGAGCGTTTATCTTTTTGATCGGGAGTCGAGCCAATGTCAACAAATCCGATTCTGTCGGCCATGCTTCAGCGCCTCTTCGCCTCAATGGCGAAAGGGCCGAGCATCAATTGCCGGCCGCACGCGAGCCGGCAGCGGTTGGATTTGACGCTGATCGATCGGCTGAAAGACTTAAAGGGCGGGCAGATCGTGCTCGATTTGTTGAGCCCCAAGCGCGCGAGCACCGTTGCGGCGCGAGTGGCGATGCCAGCGGGGCTGAAGTTGCGCTTTGGCGAAGTGCGTTTCCCGAGTGCGGATCGGCTTTTCAGCGATGACGTGATCGAGCCAGCCACCGGCGAAGACGACCTGATGGGCGATCGCGGCCCGACGGAGCCGGCGATTGCAGGTACCGGGCCGACGCATCGTCCCGCACCGCCGGAACCCCCGGGATCCCCGGAATCCCCGGAATTCCCGGAATTCCCGAAATCCTCGGTACCGATGGACCCATCGACGCAGGCATGGTTTCAACAGCGGACGCTGCTGACGAAGCTTCGCAATCTGAGCGATGAATCGCGCATTTACATGGAAGACACGGGCGCTCACGCGCTGCACATTGGGTATCCGCTACTGAGCTTGCCGCCGGGCGCGATGGGCGCGGGGATTTCGCGGGTGCTGGCGCCGATCGCGTTCATTCCGATTTCACTGACGGTTCGCACGGGTCAGAAGGCAGGCATCGATCTGGCGTGTTACGGGCAGGGGACCGACCTGGTAGTGCCCAACACCGCGTTGATGGCCTGGCTGGAGCGGCAGACGGGCAAGCCGCTGGGCGTCGTGGTTGGAGAGGATGAGGGTGAGAAGCCCTGGGAGGAAATCGGCGCGCTGGTGGGACAAGTGTGTGCAGCGCTTGGCCTGGACGTTGATGAGAAGGACTGGCGAATCGGCGGAGGGGGCGATGGAAGCGGAGATGAGATCGAGGCTCTGAGCGCCGAGCTTGAAGCGATCCCGAAAGCGGATGAACTTGGGGATGAGGGCCGGATCATTCGCTCGGCGATCTTGGGACTTTTTCCGGCGTCAAACGAGTCTCTACTGCGCGACACCCAGGCGATGATGGAGAGCGATCGGTTGGAGGGGCCGGTGCGGAGTTTTGTCGACTCCAACGTGCGCCTGGAGGTGGAAGCCTCGCCTGCACCAAGCCAAGAGCAAACGGTTGCCGTCCAGAAGAGCCCGCGGCAATTCGGCGAGGAGCGGCTGATAGCGGCGGCCGATCCGTGCCAATCGCGCACGGTGGCCAAGGCGCGGCGTGCGCGGGGGCTGGTGATTTACGGGCCGCCGGGAACAGGCAAGAGTCAAACGATCACGAACATCATCGGCGATCATCTGGCACGGGGCGAGCGAGTGCTGTTTGTGTGTGAGAAGCGAACGGCGTTGGATGTTGTGTCGAATCGGCTGGAGCATGTGGGATTGGGTGGACTCTGTGCGCTGGTGCACGATCCGCAGCGCGATCAGCGCGATCTGTATATGGCGATTCGGGCGGAGCTCGACGGTTTGGTCGAGACCAAGACCAATTCGCGTGCTGAGCGGCAGCTAGAGAAGAGCGACAGCGAATTGCAGCGCCTGCACGCTGAGCTAACGGCGATCTATCAATCTCTGATGACGCCGCGCGATTCGAATGGCGTTTCGTTTCACGATCTGATGGGCGAGTGGCTCTCGATTGTCGGCGATCAAGGCTTGAGCGAGGGAGGGGCCGTCGTGGCGACGGAAGTCGAGCGCGCCACTCCCGACGAGCTTGAGGCAGTCGGCCGGGACATTGAAGTGACGCTTCGGCGCGGAGTGACCGTGGCCTATCCCGAGAATACCTGGGCCTCGGCGGTGGGGGTGAGCCTGGATTTGTTCCTGGCGCGGTCGGCCCCGGAAATGCGGCGGATGATGGCTTCGTGCGTCGAGGATGCGCGGGCTGCTGACGGGACCTGGCATGAGAGCATTCCGCCGTTCAACCAGCGGCAGAGCCTGGCCGAGCAAGTTCGCATTCGAAACGAGCTGGCTGCGAAACTGCGCGTGGTCATAGACAAAGTCGAACCGGCGCTGGCGGCAAGACAAAGCCACCTGAGCGCCGAACAGGTGGGCAAGCTGCGCCAGCGGCTTCAAGAGGCGATGCCGCATTTGGAGATCATGCGTCAAGGCGCATTGGACGCCGAGCTGCTGGTGATCGCTCGGGAAATTGCGCCGGGGCATGCCATGATGGCTCAGCAGTTGGCGGCCCTGAATGCATACATCGCCATCGCGAACCGATGGCACTCCTTCATTCATGTTCGCGTCAAGTCCCGCGCGGCGAAGGTGCTGCGCGAGTACGGGTTGCCGTTGACATTGGAATCGGCGACCAGGCTCCGCTCGTTTCTCAACGGCTTGCGCGCCCGGCAGCTGTTGACCGCGCTGCATCGTGAATTGAATCCTTCCGCGACGGCGGCAAGTGCAGCGGCGTCGATGGAAGCTGATGACGCGCTGGCAGCTTCGATCACGGCGCATGCCGCGGTGCTTGATGTGCTGGCGGCTTGTCTGGGCATTGCCGAACTTGAAGAGGTGACGCGGCGCGCGCTGTCGGATGGAACCGCTGCAAGCAAGCTTTTGGATGGTCTGCATCGCTCGAGCGAACGCGCGGCCGGCCTGGAGAATCTGGAGACATCGCTTGGCGATCTGCACTTGCTCAATTCCGAATGGCTTGCCGCCGCCACCGCGCAATTTCGCGGCGGCAAGAAGTCGGGCGAGACGGTTGGCCGCCTGAGCGACCAGTTCGACACGCTGGAAAGCGTGATCCGAATCCGGCACGATGTGGCCAGACTGCCCGGAAGTTTCCGTGGGTCGGTCGAAGCGCAGCTGCGGCTCGGGATCGAGCCTGAACAGGGAATCTCCATGCTCAAGCGCGGCGTGCTCGCGGGCGAGATCGGCCGCCGGCTTTCCACTGATGAAAATCTCCGTCAAATTGACGGTGAGCGGATCGCGTCTATGTTTGATCGATATCGCGAGCTGGATGATCAGAAGCGCCAGCTGGTGCGCGATGTGATTCTGCATCGATGGCGATCGAAGCAGAAGGAGCGATTGCTGGTTTCGACCGGAACGCGACTGAACGGCGAAGGCGCCAAGCTGCGACAGCGGCTCTTCGTGCGCGGGCGAAGAGCCATGCGGCTGCGGCAGGTTATTGCGATCGGATTGGCTGAGCAGGCTTCGGAAGAATCGGCGGCGCCAGCGATCAAAGCGAGCGCTGCCGAATCGGTTGCGCCGCGCGCTACCGCGGACGCGGCGCCGATCGTCGACTTCTCGCAACCGCCGGCGACTTCGGTGAGCGCACCGTCAAAGCGCGAAGCTGGGGCATCGCTCTTGGATGATCCGCTCTTTGATCTGTGTCCGGTGTGGATGGCCAGCCCGGCAACGGT
Organism: Phycisphaerales bacterium; assembly: GCA_022616475.1. Taxonomy (GTDB): domain Bacteria; phylum Planctomycetota; class Phycisphaerae; order Phycisphaerales; family SM1A02; genus JAKEEP01. The sequence continues at coordinate 9,696 of JAKEEP010000082.1, forward strand.
CGCCCAAATCTTCCCGCTCCGGCCGCTGTTCGATGTCGTCGTGTTCGATGAAGCCTCACAATGCAAGCTCGAGGAGGCGCTGCCGGTGTTGATGCGGGCCAAGCGCGTGGTGATCGCCGGCGACCCCAAGCAGTTGCCCCCGACGCGATTCTTCGAGGCGTCGATCTCCGAGAGCGAGCATCACGAGTTGGAAACCGATCAGGATCTGTTCGAGGTTCAGCAGACCGAAATCGAAGATCTGCTTGCGGCAGCGCTCAATCTCGAGATCGATGAGAGCTATCTCGATGTGCACTATCGGTCGCGCAACGCCGACCTGATCGAATTCAGCAATCAGCAATTCTACGGCGACCGGTTGCAGCCCATCCCCGGCCACCCCGCCAACCGCACGCGCTACGCGCCCATCACGCTCTATCGCGTCGATGGCGTGTACGAAGATCGCTGCAATCCGCCCGAGGCCAAGCGTGTGTGCGAGATCGTGCGCGATTTGCTCAAGCGCGCCGAGGCGCCGTCGATCGGCATTGCGTGCTTCAACCTCATGCAGCGCGATTTGATCGTCGAAATGCTCGATGATCTGGCGCTGGAAGATTCGGGCTTCGCTTCGCGCTTGGCGGCGGCGCGGGAACGTAAAGGCGAAGGCACTTTCGAGGGCCTGTTCGTCAAGAACCTGGAGAACGTGCAGGGCGATGAGCGCGATCACATCATCATCAGCACGACGTACGGTCCCAATGCCGATGGGAAGTTCTATCGCCGCTTTGGCCCGCTGGGCATGCCTGGCGGCGGCCGCCGGCTGAATGTGCTGGTCACTCGCGCCCGTCACGAGGTGCATCTAGTGACGTCGATCCCGCGCGAGGCATACAGCCGAGTTGAGCCCATCGCGCCAGGCCAGTCGCCAAATGGCGGCTGGCTGCTCTTTGGCTATCTGCGCTATGCCGAGGGGCTTGTGGAACTCTATGAGGAGAATCACCGGGTGCTTTCGGCGGCGAGCGCCTCAGAGACTGCGAACGTTGTGGAGCGACCGATCGAGCCGCCCTCGGGTTTTGCCCTCGCCGTTGGCCGCGATCTGGCGGAGCTGCAGAAGCTGTCGAGCGACGTGCATTGGGGGAACCCCGGTTTCCGCATCGAGATCGCCATTCACCATCCGCGGAAGGTCGAGGACGTCACGGTTGGCGTGCTCTGCGATTTCGCGCAATACGCCCGCGCGCAAGATCCGGTGGAATGGGACATGTTCCGAACATCGATTCACGAATCGCAGGGCTGGCGGCTGCACCGGCTCTGGTCGCCTCAGTACTTCCGCGATGCGCAGCAGGCGGTAAACGGGATTGCTCGCGAAGTAAAATCGTTCCTGGCGAGCGAAGCAAAACAATCCAAGCAACGCTCGTGACTCAGCGGGATTCACACCGGCAGATTTCCTAGGCAAGAGCGCCTGGTAGAGCCCTAGGGCAACGCCATCAAAGGAAAGCGTCCGCTGCCGTGTTTGCGCAGCGCCTGTGAGCGTAGACTGTAAGCGCGTGATTCACGGGTGATAGCCGCATCATTCGAGGCTTCTGCCATGTCGAGCTCGCTGAAACAATCTGGTCTTTGGATTCTGCCGATAACGGCGTGCCTATTGGCGATTCTGAATGGACCCGGCTGCGCCAATTCGCAACATGCAACCGGAGACACGAGCTTCGCGCGCACGGCGGCCGGCATCGTCGTGCAGGTCAAGCTTGATGAGTATCGCATTCACATGCCCACCAGCATTCCTGCAGGGCACGTCATTTTCCGGGTTTCCAACACAGGATCACACGAGCACAGCATCCGGGTCGAAGGTGAGGGCGTCGATGTTCAGTTGCCGCAGAACCTCAAACCCGGCCAATCGCACGAACTGGTGACTGATCTGCGCCCCGGCAAATACAAGGTGACGTGTCCGGTGGGACCGCACACGATGCTTGGAATGAAGCTCGACCTCACGGTAACCGGATGAATTGGGCGCGCGTCTCATTCCGCCCATGCCGCCTCTTTTCTTTGAGGCAACAATGACGGCTATCTAGGGCGAGGTGCTGACATACCGATTGGCCAGGTGTTTCTACGGTTCTACGTGCTGGAGGCAACCTCATGAACCACACATGGATCAGTCGCGTGAACCTTGGATGCGCACGCGCGCTCCTGGTCGCTGGCTTTGCGGCTGCGGCGCTTTCGTTGGCGGGTTGCGCCTCCGACCTTGATGCAAATGATGATGGATTGGTCGGCGAAGACGAAGGCGCCACAACCCTCGGAGGCTCACCGTCGCGAGATCTCGGCGGGACCGGCAAGAGCGAGGACGAACAGCTCTTGCACGAAGGGCGCGGCCAAACCACCCCCGGACCAGCCGGCGCACCCAAGTAACCACGCGCGATACCGCTGCCTAGTGCATGACTTCGCACAGGTACAGCTCGTTGCCATCGGGGTCGTTGAAGAAGGCAAGCTTGACCGAGTCATCGTTGACGACCGGGCCGTGGAAGTTGACGCCGCGCTGGCGCAGGGTTTCGTAGACCTCTTCGATGGGTTGAGTGACGTTCAAGCCCACTTGGATGGAACCTGGGGTGCCGGGTTTCGGGGTACGACTCTTGCCGGCCGTGTACGGGTGCAGACCGAGGGAGAGCCCTCCGCCGGCGTCGATCATGCAGAATTCGTTGCCGGCGCGGTAGGCGATCTTGAGGCCGAGGATTTCGGTGTAGAAGCGCACAGCGCGGTCCATGTTGGAAATGAAGATCGTCGGCGAGCCGCCGTGAATGAAGGAGGCGGAGGTGCGATGAGGGGTTTGGGTGGGCATGGGAGGCTCCGATCCTGGAGATTGAAGGATTCACCACCGAACGAGACACGCCGAAGCGAACTTCATTGATTCATGCAGCGGCGCATCAGGTTGCATTGTAAATCGTCAGCGGGAGTTTTGACTACCATGCGCGGCCTTGATGAGCCGTGAAAGAGCAAAAGAGGTTCGTCAACTGCCAGTGACGCCGCTTTGGGCGGTGTGTGCGGTGACGTTCTTGGCTTCAATTGGCACAGGGGTGGTGTGGAACGGCATCGCGTTCATTGCCGAGCATCAGTATGAGTGGGAGAAGTGGCAGACGCTGCTGCTGTATTTGGTGATGGGCGCGACGTACGTGGTTGGGGCGTTCTCGACCGGGCCAATCTTAAGAATGTTCGATCGATGGATGGGGCCGCGCACAGCCCTGGCGATGATTCTGCTGGCCGAAACCATCGTGTGCACCGGTCCATACTTCGTGCACGACAACTGGATGCTGTGGGTCGTGGCTGGCTTGATCAGCATCTTGTCGTCGTGGCTCTGGCCGATCATTGAGAGTTACCTGACAGCGGGCCGCCATGGGGGACAGATGCGCAACGCGATCGGGTGGTGGAATCTGTCGTGGACCAGCGCGGTCGCGCTGTCGCTGGTGCTGATGGCGCCGCTGATCAAAGAGCACGCGCGCATGGCCATCGTCCTCCTGGGTTTGCTGCATCTGGTGGCCATGGTCGGATTGATCTGGTTTGAGCCTAGGCCCGGAGCGCACGATGAGGAGATGTCCGAGTCGGCAATCTCGCCCGAGTATCCATTGTTGCTGCGCGCGGCGCGGATGCTGTTGCCATTGAGTTACGTTCTGACCTCGGCGATGACGCCGCTCTTGCCGTATTTGATGGATGGGATGGGATTGGATATCGAGCGGCGAACGCCGGTGACATCGACCTGGATGTGGGTACGGATCGCGGCGATGGCGGTGATGTGGCGCGTCGGGTTCTGGCATGGGCGCTGGGGAACGCTGTTGTTGGGTGGCGTTGCGATGACGGCCGGGTTCGGACTGGCCGTAATGGGCTTATCGCTGCCGCTCATGTTGGTGGGGCTCGCCGTGTTCGGCGCCGGAATGGGAATCGTGTATTACGCCGCGCTGTACTACGCCATGTCGGTCGGCCGCGCGGCAGTCGATGCCGGCGGAACCCACGAGGGCTTGATTGGAGTCGGATACACGGTCGGCCCGGCGACGGGGTTGGTCGGCTTGACGGCCGCCCACCAGATGCAGGCGAGCGGGGCCAAGGTGTGGGAGGGGGCGGTGGTGGTTGGAGTCGTGTGGTTCTTGGTGGCGGTCGCTGGGGTGGGGGTGGTGCGGGTGTATTGGCGGGCACGTAAGACGCGCGCAGAGCGCACACGAGTGCCTTGATGTCAAGATGAGCGGCCGCGAACATGCATTTGAATCGCGATCGGGACTTCCCAACCGCATTCGGGGCATTTACCTGATTGGTTATTGGAGAGATCATAGTTGCAACGGCGGCATAGGTGCGATCGTTCATCGCAGAGTACAGCTCGGACAATGCCGCAATTCTCGCATCGCTGCGGGATGGCGAGCTCTGTGACAGGTGTTGGAAACCGAAACAAAGGTGGCGCGTTTTCCGCGGCTGTCGTTTGCAGCCCGCAATGTGAGCAGCGGAAGTACATGTTGCGATCTCCCTCGGTCGGGCCGCGCCAAGCCGCAAACGGCGTCATGCTACACCCACGTGTGCAAGGGTGTCGCCGTGAAGGTTGAGGAAGGCACAGAAAAGCCATTGTGGCGCGCACAAAACAGGCGGAACAAAAAAGTAAAAATCACCATTTTTCATATCAATTTCACCCTGCAAAAATAGGCATTTCGCAAAACCACGACATCTCCTGCGCGCGCAAACGCCGCCCCTTCGCCCCCTTATAGAGGGGCTGCTTTTTCGCGCCCCTTCCGCGCTCGTGCTCGGCACACTCACTCAAGACTCGGAACTCGGAACCCGGAACTCGCGCCATGCGTCCACCACAACGCCACAACTTTCCCTCACCCGCGTTCCCCTTCGTCGCTCCGTCGCTCCGTCGCTCGGTCCCTCCGTGCCTCACCCTCCCAGTGGAATCCTCCCCATCTCTGTCAAATACACACGCCTTCGTGCCTCCATCCAACACAAACTAATCCCCTTCCAGCATCCGCGCGCGCAAACTAATCCCTCTGCTCCCACCTTACCTTCCCGTGTGTTTTGACCATGACCCTTCCTCTCACGCCACGTCCGCCAGCCCCATCGCCTTTCCGTGTACCTTCATCAACCGCTTCCGCAACAGCGCATCGTCCGGCCCCGCCAGCGTCGGATTCCGTTCCACCCAAGCCTCCGCTTCCCGCCGCGCCATCCGCAGCAAAGCCATGTCCCCCGGCAAATCCGCCACCTTGAACGGCGGCAACCCCGATTGCCGTGCCCCAAACAACTCCCCGGGCCCCCGAATCTCCATGTCCTTCTCCGCGATCACAAACCCATCCGTGCTTCCAACCACCGCCGCAATCCGCGCTTTCGCATCCTCCGTCTGCGGATCGGCAATCAGCACGCACAGCGCCCGCCGACTTCCTCGTCCCACCCGCCCCCTCAGCTGGTGCAGCTGCGCCAACCCAAACCGTTCCGCCTGCTCAATCACCATGATCGACGCGTTGGGTACATCAACCCCCACCTCGATCACCGTCGTGGCAACCAAGGCCTTGATCTTGCCTGCCCGGAATCGCTCCATGATCGACTCACGCTCCGCGCGATCCACCCGCCCGTGCATCGCCGCAGTTTCAGCCTTGAATGCACTCAGCGGACCCTTGGTCAGCCAATCGAAGTGCGCCTTGAGGCTCTTGAGCTGTGTCGCCGACTCATCGATCACCGGTACCACGATGTACGCCTGCTCCCCACCCTTCAATCGCTTGGCGACATACTCGTACACCTCCAGCGATTTCGCTTGCGAAACGTGCTTGGTGATGACCGGCTGGCGGCCGGGGGGGAGGCCTTTGATGGTGGAGATGTCGAGGTCGCCGAAGACGGTGAGCGAGAGGGTGCGCGGGATGGGGGTGGCGGTCATGACGAGCATGTGCGGAGTGGATTTGGGATCGGTGGATTTGGCGCGCAGCGTGGCGCGCTGGTGGACGCCGAATCGGTGCTGCTCATCGATGACCGCGAGGGCGAGGGATTTGAAGTTGACTGATTCGGTGAGGAGGGCGTGGGTGCCGATGAGGATGTCGATCTCGCCGCTTTCAAGTTTTGCCAGAATCTGTCGCCGCTGCGCAGGCTTGAGCGAGCCGGTCAGAAGCTCGATCGAAACATCCGCATCGCGCAGCAGTTCGCGAATCAACCCGAAATGTTGCTCGGCAAGCATCTCCGTTGGCGCCATGAGTGCAGTCTGATGCTTCGAGGCCACCGCCATCAGCATCGCGTACAGGGCCACAAGCGTCTTGCCGCTCCCAACGTCCCCCTGAAGCAGCCGGTTCATCGGCGTGGTCTTCTCCAGGTCGCCAACGATCTCGTTGATCACGCGCGCCTGATCCGGTGTAATCGCCTTCACCGGCAGCCGCGCACGAATCCGCTGCGAAATCTTCGCCCCATGCTTGAGCTGCGGCGCGTGAAGGGTTTGCCGGCGATGAGCGCGCTTGAGCATGACGCCAAGTTGAAGCATGAAGAGTTCATCGAACGCAAGGCGTCGGCGAGCGCGGGCGGCGTCTTCTTCATTCTGCGGGCGGTGGATGAGGCGGTAGGCATCGGCGAGCGAGATGAGGGCGGCCTTGCGACGAAAATCGGCGGGAAGGTGATCTTCCAGCAGCGCGAGCGATTGATCGAGGATCGAATCGATGGTCTGTTGGATGACGTGAGAGGGGAGCGATTCGGTGGCGGGGTAGATGGGGATCAATTTGGGATTCACCACGGAACTCGCGGAACGCGCGGAAAAAGATTGATTTGTATTTCCTTCCGCGAGTTCAGCGCGTTCCGTGGTGAATTGCTTTCCGGTGGGATCAACCGGTTGCCACTTGGGGTTGACCATTTGGAGGTAGTCGCCATGGCGCGTGGCTTTGCCGGCCACGATGATCTGGGAGCCGGGGTGGAGTTTCTTGGCGAGCCAGGGCGAGTTGAACCAGGCGAGCTTAATGGTGCCGGTGCCATCGGAGAGCGTGGCCTGGAAGGGGACACGGCGGTTGCGAGGTGGGGCAGCGCGGGCGGCGGCGATTTCGCCTTGGAGGACGATGTTGGCTTCGGAGCCGTGGTTGGGGCCGATGAAGTCGGAGGCAAGCGCGATGGTTTGTTGGGGGAGCTGGTGCTCGTAGCGGAGTGGGAAGTGTTGGAGGAGGTCGGCGATGCCGCGGATGCCGAGCTTGCGGAACAACTCGGCGCGCTTCGCTCCCACACCCGGAAGATCAGTGATGTTGGTGGTGAGCGCGAGGCGCCCGGAGGGAGAGGCGGGCATGATGCGCCATCTTAATCGCGAGGCGAAAGACGTGATGCGGTGGTCAATCAACGGCGGCGAGGGCGCCGCCCGCTAAATGCTAAACAGGTTGCTTTGCAGTTGTTTTCACGCCACTGGCATGAGCGCGCATTCGTTGAGGTAGCGGACCTGCAGGCAGTTGTTGAACATGTTCAGCAGATTGATCATGCCGATCGTGAACGTCATCTCGACGATTTCGGGGTCGGTGAAGTGCTTCTTGAGCTTGGCGAAGAACTCATCGGGGATGTTGTTGGATTGGGTCATCGCCAGGCCGGTGTATTCGATGGCGAGTTTCTCGCGGGTGGTGCGGCCGGCGGCAGCGGGGTTGGTGACGGTTCCCAGGGGATCTGCCGCGATGTTGAGGTTGCGGATGAAATCGATGTGCGACTGCCGGCAGAACTGGCAGTTGTTGCGGCGCGAAGCTTCGAGAATGATGAACTCCTTGATCGAGCGCTCCAGCAGGCCGCCGGGGTAGACGCCCTTTCCCCATTCGCCAAAGCAGCGGAGCACTTCCCCGTGAAGACACATCGCCTGGATCATTTCGAGCGGCCGCTTGCCGGTGGCGAAGAGCGCCCGGCTTTCTTCGAAGGCGGCCATGTGCTTGACCTTTTCGAAGGCATCGCGGATCTGGCTGTCGGTGACTGTGACTCGCATCGTTTTGACCTCCGCTTGGAGATAGTAGCTGACACATGAAGCATGGCACGCGTGAGCGATATCATTCATTGATGGGCCGGAGCCTTTTTGATCCTGGGCGGGCAGTGGGGGCGGAGCCGATCGAGCCGGTGCGCCCGGGAACGCCGGCGCCATCCGCTGAAGCGGGCCGCGCCCAGGCGGAAAGTGCGCCGTTGACCGTCGGCCAGGCGAGTGAGTTGATCAATCGGGCGTTGGAAGGTGGGCTACCTGCGACCATTCGAGTGGTGGGTCAGGTGAGCAACCTGAAGGCGAACAATCACTGGTATTTCTCGCTGAAGGATGAGCAGGCGGTGTTGTTGTGCGTGGTATGGGCGACATCCGTGCGGCGGATTCGATTCAAGCCCAAGGATGGCGATGAGGTGGTGGTGACGGGCCATGTGAGCCACTACGCGCAACAGGGGCGGACGCAGATGTATGTGGAGGCAATGCAGCCGGTGGGGGCCGGAGCGCTGGATTTGAAGTTTCGCGCGTTGTGCGATGAGCTGCGGGAGCTGGGATTTTTTGCTGACGAGCGGAAGAAGTCGCTGCCGATGTTCCCCCGGAAGGTGGCGGTCATCACATCGGCGACGGGCGCGGCACTTGCGGATGTGGTGAAGACGAGCGCGCAGCGGTGCAAGGCGGTTGGATTGGTCGTGGTGGACGTGCGCGTGCAGGGGGATGGGGCGGCGGAGGAGATCGCGCGAGCGATTCGGTGGGTCGATCGCAAGCGCGAGAAACTAGGTGTGGATGTGATATTGGTGACGCGCGGCGGGGGGGCGATCGAAGATTTGTGGGCGTTCAACGAGCGGGTGGTGGCGGATGCGGTGTTTGCGTGCCGGCTGCCTGTGATCGCGGCGATCGGGCATGAGTCGGATACGACGGTGATTGAGCTGGTGGCGGATGTGAGGGCATCGACGCCGACGCAGGCGGCGATGCGAGTGATTCCTTCAGCGCAGGAGTTGTGCAAGCAGATTGAGTATTTGGTGCGGCGGATGGGGGTGAGGGTGGAGGGCTTGCTGGGCCGCAAGCGAGAAACGGTGCGGAACGTGCGCGCGGAGTTGGGGCATCGAGTTGCGCAGATGCTGGGGAGGTCGCGGTCGCGATTGGAGAGGGCGATGAGGAGGCTGAGTGACTCGCAGCCGCGGGCGCAGATTGCCAGGCGGCACGCGCGGGTGGCGATGCTGGTGGATCGGTTGGGGCGCGCGATGCCGCGGAGTTTGGAGC
>JAKEEP010000083.1 GCA_022616475.1 Phycisphaerales bacterium
CGGAGGACTGCGGCACATGAGATCCGCTCTGCTGCGCCACAGCGACGCCGGTGAGAAAAACAAGGCTGATGAGAATTGATGGTGCGTGCATGACTAGTTCCTTTCTCATGATTCGCTGATCATTCGTTACTGGCCCTCAGCGTGGAACGTCCCGTCGGCATGAAAGTGGCCGCCCTTCTGCGCGGTACTAGAGGTGGCAAGCTTGAGTTCGTACACGCCGTTGAGGACGACCTCATCGCCGACGCGCACACCGCTGTTGATGACTGACCAGCGACCGTCGCTCAGGCCGAGGTCGGCCTCCATGCGGATGACCTTGTCGGGGTTCGCCGGGTCCCGGCGAAACACGATGTGGGCCAGTCCGTCCTGCACGATTGCCGAACGTGGAATCACCATCTCTTCTGTTCCAGTGCCGGCGGTCTCGATTTCGAGGAACGCCGAGACGCCCGGCCGTGTCCAATCGGCAAGCGTCTTGGGAGTTGCCAGCAGAGCGACCGTGCGCTCGGCTGGATCCGCTTCGAGGCCGATGGTCAATTCAGCGGTAATTGGTTCGAGCGTCGAGCCGTTCCCTCCCCCGGCATTCGGCGGGATGATAGTGGCCGGTGCGCCAGAGCGTAGTCTCGCCAGATCGGCCTGAAGACCGAGGCCACGGAACCGAACTAGTTGCGGGTTAGCTGTGGTGAGCACAAGCGAGGCGGTTTCGGCCCAGCCGCCGGGAGTCAGAGCGATGGATTCGACGATGCCCGGTTGCGATGCGCGCACGTCGATCCAATCAATGATTTGCCAGCGCGGGCCGCTATGACCATTATGGGGAACGTATTCCGCGAGCCCTTCCCGCGTCATGCCAAGGATGGCCGCGGCTCGGTTGAGCCCATGATCGAATCGGTCTTGCACAGCTGCGAGCGTCGAACGCTTGGCATCGAGTTCCGTTCGCAGCCGCGGGAGTGAGGCGCTCATTTCTGCCAGGTCTACTTCCAGCTCCGCTCGTCGAACCTCGGCCTGGGCGAGAGTTGCGATGCGGTCCTCCTGCAACTTGATGCGACTCTCGGTCTCGTTCAACGTGGCTTCGCTCACGGCAATGTCGCTGCGTGCTGCCTCGATGGCGTACAGCGCTTCAGACAGTTCGCGCTGCACCTCGTGCCACCCCGGCGACTGCATCCGGTAGAGAGGCGTCCCCGCCTCGACTGACTGATACTGCTCCACCAGGAACTCCACGCGCCCGGGAAGCGTGGCCCGATACTCTTGCCTCGCCTTGGGGAGCAATTCGAAACTGCCGGGCACTCGAACCGTTTGGCCGATGCGGCGTTTCTCGACCTTGGCAAAAGTGATGCCGAGGTTCTTGCGCACCGCTTGGGGAATGTCCACGCGGTTGGTCGGTGGAGGCGCGGCTTGGGTTGCGGATGCAGATTCATTGGCGGAGTCGCCGCCTCCGCTGCAACCAACAATCGCGAGCGTGACGGCGGTCATGTGGGCAATACGAAAGAAAGTCATGAAGATTCCTCGCTCGATTTCGGTGCAGGTTTGTTCGTAGGTTGGGTTGCGGGCGGCTCTTGGATCGGCGATGCCGTGGACGATGTGGGTGGTCCGATGATCTCCTCAATCGCCACTGCGGCTTCTGACTCGCGAAGACGAGCGTCGACCAACTCAAGGCGAGTGTCGTGTGCCCGCACCACACTTTCCAGCAGGACCAACATATGGAGTTCACCTAACTCACCCGCATCAGCAAGTCGCCGAGCAGCGTCCAACTGGCGATCGGCTAACGGTGCGATGTTGGCTTCCAGGTCTTCCCGGATGGCGCGGGCTGCTTCCAGTCGCGCCAGCAAGCGCGTCAAGTCAATCACGAGCCGCTCGTATTCCGTCTCGAATGCGGCCCGCGCGAGTTCTCGCTCGGCGCGGGCTTCGGCGATGGCTTGCCGATTTGCATTGAAGATCGGAAGCGGAGCACTGAGACCCATGAGCACGCGCGATTCGCCTTGCTCGTCTTTGTAGCCGGGTCCGATCGTCACGTCGGGATATTGCTTGCGGACCTCCAGTGCCAGTGTCCGCTCAGCCGTCTCGTACTCGGCCCGCCGCAGTGCCAGGCGCGGATTCAACTCTCTAGCCAGCGCTTCGATCTCCGACGTTGAGAGAGAGCGCGGTTCAATGTTGACCGTCGGAAGGAACTCCAGCGGCGCCTCGGGCGACAATCCCATGAGTCCGCGCAGCGTGGCTTCGGCTTCTCGGCGCTGGCCAGCATAAAGTCGCGATTCGTTGCGGCGACGAGCCAGTTCGAGGTCAAACAGGGCCGCCTGTGTGCGGTCGATCTCACCGACATCGACGAGCCGGCGTGTGCTGGCGCTGATTTGATCTAATTGCGTGACGATCGCATCGGTTAGTTCCGCTCGGAGGCGGAGGGCAGACCACTCGACCCAAGCGACTCGAACTCGTTGAATCGTTTGCCATTCCTCAAGGGCCAACTGATTGAGAGACACCACGTGTTCCGCACCAGCCAGCGATTTGGCAGCGCCGAGCCGCCCCGAGAGTGGAAGCGTAAACCCGATGGTGCTCGCTATTATCCACGGCTCGGCAACGCTTTCGACGATGCGCTCGATATCGAGGCCGATGACTGGGTCATCCCAGTGGACCGCATGCTCCGCCGAGGCGGCAGTCACGTCCGCGCGACGCCGCGAGAGCCGCAAATCGGGGTTGAATACCAGCGCAACGATCTCCGCCTCGTGCATCGAAAGACCATCGCTGGCATCGAAGGGCGCCGGTTCGCCGACACCGTGCGCCGCTAGCTGCTGGGCAAATGCCGAAACTTCCGCCGACTCCGCGGAGCGGCTACGCCACATGTCACTGTGCGCCGGCAGATCTAGCGGCCGAGGCCGGTATGTCTGGCAACCAGTCGACCAGAAGGTCGAGAATCCGATAGCTGCCCATAGCGTGCGAGAAACGAGGCTGGACAAGAGAAGGACCTCCAAGAACGCAAAAGCGTCAGCGCGCATCCACGTTGGAGCGCGCGTAGACAACAACCATCGCAACGCCCAAGAGGCGTCCGACGTGCGTTCATGGATTAGACTTGAAGGATGATCGACCGCAATGCAATCAATTGCGGCAGCATGGGCCCGGCGCGCGAGCGCGGCGGAGGCGTAGTCGGCGATTCATCGAACGCCCCAGGCGCGAATGCACCGGCACTGGCCACTGCGACAAACGTGGGCGCGGGTTTCCATTCATCACGCCGGAAGTTCGTAGCGACGAGCGTCGTGGGACTTGACTCTTCCTCAGCGGGCGTGGTCCACCCGTGATCGTGCGGCTGCTGGGCGTGATCGTCGAGCGACTCAGTTACCGCGTCATCGTGGCCGTGATGATGCTCGTGATATTCCGCGTCATGCCAGTGACCGTGCGAGTGCGTGTGTGTCTTCTCACCATGACTGTGGAATACCGCACCCATGCCGCCTGCGCCTACAACTACACAGACCAGCAGCAACATCAGAATCGGCCAAGCGAGCACGCGCATCAGGTTTTAGGCTAGGGTTAGTGCCTTTCCTTGTCAACGATCGGGAAAGCACAACGCACAAGCCCCACCGTATTTCGCTATTGGATCGATGCTTCTGTTGGGGCTGCGCGCGTCGGCTTGTGTTGCTGGACTCACTGTCTCAATGCGACGCCAGATGTGCATGCCGTCATGGAGTCCACCAAATCTCAGTCCAAGGAGCCAAGCCATGAACAGAATGGAGCATCCATCTCACATCGACATTCACCGACAGAGACGCAGGATCACGGAGCTTCTGCGAATGGTACGGCCGCTTCACACGGGTCCGATGAGTTGACTTGGTTGCGACGGCCAAGGCTGTAGGCTGGCATTAATGGGGAGCACGTTGGCGGTTGGACCCATGCTAGATCATGGCGCAACAACACTGACGAACAATACACGGTGCGGCCCTTGGGCTCCCTCGCGCTTCCATTTGTTGATTCTCCGGCGCCCATCTATCAGATAGTCCATTCCCCCCCATCGAAGCACAACGATCGCACGTCCTGTTTCACAGTGTCCCCTGGGGGGTTGGTCGGTTTTCTGCTCATTGTGTATGAGGGCCCAAAGTCGATCCAGGGACCAGCCTTCGCTCACTACTTCGATGGCCTGTTGGGAAACAACGGGAAGTCCATCGGAATCCAGGACGGCGGGGCTTCTCCGCCAAAGTCGATTCAACGTCTCGATGCAGGAATGACCTTCATGGTAGTGGCGTTGGAGCACATCACAGACCTTAGTCCAGAGAACAGTGTTGACAGTCGTCCGCCTCAGCGCCACTTCATTGAGCGTAATCGACCCAAGTGAATTGGACAATGCCGAGCCATCGACGTAAGCAACCCTGGAGTTGCTCGCACCCAGCGTCGCCAGAGCAGCCAATGGCTTTTGGATCAGTCGGTGATCGCCGAGATCGCCAGGAACACCGCGTATGACGACAGGAGCAGAATGGCTTCGAAGCGCGAGACGGTTTTACCGAATGTGCGGCTGATTGGCACCAGCGCCAGTGCGAGCAACCCCATGTAGCCCAGCGGAAGAGATAGTGAACCATCTGGGGTTGGAGGCCAGATCAGGCCAACCAGTCCAAAGATCGCGCCCGCATTGAACAAGCACGATCCAATGGCATTGCCCATCGCCAGATCGGTTTGGCCCTTGCGGACAGCCATAATTCCGGTCACCAGCTCTGGCAGCGTGGTTCCGATGGAGACGATGGTGACCCCCACGATCGCGGCGGGAACTCCCAGGCGCAGAGCGATTCCGGATGCTCCATCACTGCCGAACAAGCCGCCGAAGCCAAGCAATGCCAAGCCACCGATGAAACACGAAGCGATCATGATCCAGCCCATTGGCGCCTTGCCGCGCATCGGGTCTTCGCCGATGGTCTCGGTCTTGGCGCGCCCAGGGGCTCGGTCCGACTGGCGCAGCGCCGCCATGATCGTCCACATGCTGTAGGCGCCAAACACGCCCAGCATCACGCCAGCTTCCCAAGCAGCGAAGCTCCAGGTCAGCCCGAGCACGGCCATGAAGCCGAGGATCGCGGCGTTGAGCCATATCTCAACCTTAATGAGCCGCACCTGCACGACCAACGGCTTAATAAGCGCGCAAACGCCCAGAACCAGGGCCATGTTGCAGATGTTCGCGCCCACGACATTGCCCAATGCCAGGTCGGACCGTCCCTTGAATCCGGAGATGATGTTCAGCGCCAGTTCCGGCGCGCTGGTCCCCCATGCCACGAGCGTGAGGCCGACGACCAGTGGCGATACGCCGAGGCGCTTGGCGGTGTCCACCGATGCGGAGACGAGCAACCGTCCGCCAACCAGCAAGAGCACAAGACCGCCGGAGAATTGCAGCGCAAAGGTCAGCATAATGAGCGTAAGCATACGGGCCGGCGCGAGATCGGCGGGCCGAATTGAAACCAACGGTGGGCTACCCAAACCTCGCAAGCGCATGCCCCAACGGACCATATCTGGCACGTAGCTTCGCAGCTGCCACCACGCCGAGGCATGCAACGGCTTTCGGGTGTCAGTTTGACGCTTTCATGAACCACCGGCGGGTCGCGCACGACAATAGAGTGAATGATCCGCACGCGCCAACAGATTCACGATGAATGGCTGGTTCTGCGGTGTCAAAGCGGCCAGGCGCAGGCGCTGACCGAACTGCTAGGCCGCTGGCACCAGCGATTGTTCAACCACGCTCGCAAGCTTGTGCGGAACGAGGCGGACGCTGCGGATGCTCTGCAAGAGGCTCTGATCGCCATTGCTCGATTCATCCGCCGGCTTGAAGATCCGGCTCTGTTCGGGCCGTGGGCTCATCGCATCCTGGCGCACAAATGCGCTGATGCGACCAGACGCCGGATACAACGGCGGCGCTTCGCTCAAAGTGCCGCCGATCGGGTGCAGCGCGATGTTCGCGCAGAATCGCCCGCTGATGCCGAAGACATCGCGCGAGTGCGACTGGCGATTGATCAACTCTCGATCGAG
>JAKEEP010000003.1 GCA_022616475.1 Phycisphaerales bacterium
ATGATGTCCCGCAGACCGACACTGCGAACCGTCAGACCGAACTCCGCAGCGCGATCCGCCAGCGCCTTGAGGACTTCAGAGCCGATCGACTCCTTATCCGTCAACAGCGCATCGATCGCCTTGGCGCCGACCGCCGCGCGCAGCACCAGCTGCGCCTCGCGATACAGCGACTGTGCGTAGTCGCTCACGGTCGTCACGGCCTTCACCGCGTCGCTCACCTGGTAGGTCACCAGAAGGTTGACCCGCAGCGTGACCTTATCGGAGGTCATGATCTCCTGGCCCGCGACATCCGCCGTCTGCTCGCGCCGATCGATGGGAACGACGCGAACGCGCCGCGCGTTCTTCCAGAAGACGTACTTACCCGCCGTGAGCCGGCCGTTCAACTCGCCGTTGACGATCACCAGCGCCTCGGCGTGCGGATCGATCTCGATCACGTCGAAGTGCTGACCCGACTCCGGATGCCGAACAATCGTCTCCAGCTTGGCGTGCGTGAAGCGCAGCGTCTCGACATCGAAGACCTCGATGTCCAGCTTGTACGGCGTCTTCCAGAACGCGTGCCGGCCCGGGCCGACGATCGCGAACAGCCGGCCATCGCGCCAGATCAGCGCGCGCTGGGTGTCGCTCAAGTTGATGACCTCGAGCTGAGCGCCCAACGCAGGATCATTCGCGTTGAGGACTGCCTCGAACATCGGGTGCTCGAGCTTGGTAACTAGCGTGCTGACCACATCGACCGTGTCGCGCTTGGGGCTCCACAGCCGGCTCCACAGCCAGTACGTGCCCGGCTCAAGCAGCCGCTTGAAGTCGCCGTACCGGAAGCGCAGACCGCGCTCGTGCTTTCGAATTCGAATCTTCAGAGTCATGACAGATCACATCCTTCCTAGAACGAGATTCACCACAGAGGACACGGAGAGCACGGAGGAAGTTGAACGTGAATGCAGTCGGGGTGTGGGGCTACCTTCAATCTGATGAGTTTTAGCTAAAACTCATCAGATCAAGCAGATCAAGGCCGGCGACCGCACCCAATCGCACTCGACAATTCCCAATCCAAAATCCAAAATCCCTTCCTCTGTGTTCTCTGTGCCCTTCTGTGGTTTCACTCTCTTTTTGCCCGGCGGTGCATCGATGACGGCCGACTGAACGGACGGGTCGATCGGTTCAAGGGAACCGGGCCGCGTCGGCTGCGGCCGCACCGCCGACGACCATTTGGGCGCCGACAATTGGCGGAACTCACCAGCTTCCGCTTGACAGTTTGCTCAGCTCGCGGTGAAGACGAGCCGGTCGGTTGAACCGACGTTCTTGTCCGGACACTTCCATGGGTGGCAGGGCGAGGGCCTGGGAATCGAGCGATTCGACTGCCGCCCTGACGCTGTGCGCCGGCGCCCCTTCAGGCAACCGGATCGCCAGCAGCCCCATCGGATCTCGGCCGCAGAGGAACAAATCACCCTCGCCAAGATTCATCAGCAACCGCTGTTGGCCCGGCCTGACATCGAGAAACTCGACCGCGTGCATTCGCAGCGGATGAACCGCCAGCCTGAACAGCTCGCCGCGCTCATCGCGCGACACATCCAGGCATGGCCCAGAATCCAATGCCAGCGGTCCGCGCCGGGCTTCAACCATCACCCGCGCGCCGATGCGCCAGAAATTGTCTTTGATTGTGCGTGCGTTCATGACTGAGATCCTTCAAACGAAGTTGTTTGTTGATGCGCGAGTCGCGCCCGAGCAAACCTGCTCCGGCGACAATCACGCGAAAATCCAAAAGCCTGCGAACCGTTCCGTCGTATGGCATTGCCTGCTCCTTTCTTGAAAATCTGTGTTCATCCGTGTTCATCTGTGGTTGCTTTCATCACGTTCAAATGCGAGCTGAAAACCTGGCTCATCCGATCAGCTCCGTTCTTGCGATGGAACCACTCTTGAGGCGCGCAGGGATCGCGCTGCATTCGCTCGCGCCCGTTGGAGGGCCACGCCCCTTGCGGGGAGAGCCCGTTTCCGGGGGCGGGCGAATCGTCACGATGTGTCGCGCCGGTATCCGATCGGTTGCGAAATCGCTCGAGCGGTGTCGCGGGACAAGGCGTTGATTCGCTTGCGCGTTTCAATCGGCGCTCATCCGGCGACCAGCCTCACGGCGAGCCTGGCTCTCAGCCCACGTACGGGATCAGGCAGGATTTGAACCTGCAACTTTCAGATTGGACTCTGATGCTCTGCCATTGAGCTACTGACGCAACCGGCCGATGCGTCTCGATGCTGTTCGCGGAACGCTCATCGGAATTCCGGGGGCGCCGCCAGCCGTCACCGACCGACTCGTGTTGTTTGAGTGTTTCATTGACTTCCATCACGATTCCTTATGTTGAGAAAACCCTGCAATTCTCGGCACAAACAACAGCCCCGGAGATTGGAGCCTCCGGGGCTGTGGAATTCCGCAATGGAACAATCCACTTACCTGGGAGGACCCTCACGATCGCTATCGCCGACCACGTTCATGCCGTTCGCGGTTCCGCGCGTTCCGGAGCTTCCGGGGACTCCGGGGGCGCTGAGCGCATCGATACCGGCGAGCCATAGGCCGCGGTCGATGTGTGTCGGGCATTCCAATTGTGACTTTCGATACAACATTGAGAACTCCAATGGCAGCAACGCGAATCTGCGCGCGGCCTGAGGGAGGGAAAGATACTCAGCAACAACTGACTGTCAAGCATTATTTCGGATTTATTTTGCGCGCACATTATTGCAATCCATTCGGATGAACGGATCACAACCAACGCGTGTGCAGCGCGCGTTGGTCGATCACATGCGCTGATGAGTTCGCGGTTGACGGCGCACCGAGCCGCCCACCACGATCGCCGCGCTGATCAGCACAAGATTCTTGATGATGTACTGGCCTTCGAGCGTCGGCGCCCAGGGCACGTAAGTGAAACACACGTCAGGCAGCAGCACGAGCGGCAAAAACGTCCCCGGCATTTGCAGAAGCAAGAGCAAAAGCGCCACCCGAATGAGCGGCCGAAACAACAGACACACGCCGATCGCAACTTCCCACGCGCCCAAGATCGGAATGAACACATCCGGATCAAACCAATACACCGTGCGCTGAATCAAGTCATCCGCGGGGCTGATGCGAAACGGCTTAAGCGCGCCGAACCAGATGAAGACCATGGCCAGCGAAACGCGCAACAGAAAGAGGCCTTGACGATCCATCCAGCCGGCAATTGCCGCATCAACCTGCTCGAACTTTCGCACGAGATGGCTCACAAGGCCCCGTTCGCCTCGGTGGCCTGCTCGCGCAGCGCGGTGGCTTCGATCATCTTCTGGGCCCCCTCTTGGCCCAGGTACTTATCAATCACGATGTGCACCAGGTAGAGCGCCGGCGTGATCGCGATCGCCACGACGAGTTTGAACCCATACCCGGCTGTCTGGGCCTCCATCACAATTCCCAGCGGCACGCCGGTCGTGTTGGGAAACGCGTCGGGCCAACGCTGCTTGAGGGCGAACGGAAGATAGAGGCCGATCATGCCCACAACATACGTGTCCACCAGCTGACTCATGACTGTTGAGCCGGTCGCGCGAAGCCACAGAAAGCGTCGTCCGGTCCGGCGGCGAATCCACCAGAACACCGTCACGTCCAGCAATTGGGCCAGCAGGAACGCGCAGATTGACCCCACAATGATGAATTGAGTTTGCACGAACACGCGCCGGAACGAGCCGTCATCCACACCGGAGAACTCCGCCGCCGGCACGAGTTGCGCCAACCACAACGCAACAAATGCATAGGCGATCAATCCCGCGGTGATGACGCTCAATCGCTTCACGCCCCCGCGACCAAAGTACTCGTTGATGATGTCGGTCATGATGAACACGACCGGCCAGAGCACGATGCCGCAGCTCAACGTGATCTTGAACGCCTCGCCGTTCGAGAGCGCGATGCCGGTCGGCACCTGAAAGAGTTTGCCGCCAATCAGCTCAGCCAAAAGTGCGTTGGTGACAAAAATCCCCGACAGCACCAACAGAAGTTTGTTGCGGCGATCCTCGAGCGGGTTTGGCGCAGGTGCTGGGTGAGGCAGTGTCATGGAGGGCTTTTTCAGCAATGCGTCACGCGATCACTCATCGCACGATTCAGAACCACACCCTACCGGTTCGCATCGTAAAGCGGGCTTAACGTTTCATTGTAAAACCTCGCCCGATGGATCGCACGCCGCCTTCTTCAGACGGAGGACCTCCATGCCAAGAAAAGATCCAGATCGACCGATCAATCCGCTGCCCGATCCCAACTCCTGCGAGGTGAATCAGCCCTCGCCCGCCAACAAGGCTCTAGACCCGTCCTGGCGGCCCTACGAAACCCAGCTTGGCCAAGCTGAGCCTGAGGGCCGTACTGAAGAATCGGGCGTTCGACGCGAGGCCGAAACTCAGGCCGAGCGAACCGGCGCCCAAGGCAAGTCGTTGCCGGTTGAGTAGCCCGTGTGTTCACGCGCGCGAGTTGTATGATCCATCCTCCGTGTTGATCCGCACTAATTCGCCCACGCCAATGAACGGCGGCACGCGCGTCTTCAGACCCGTTTCCAGAACCGCCTCTTTCAGCTGATTGGTCGCCGTTGCCCCCTTGATCCCGGGCGCTGTATCGGTCACCTTCAACTCAACGACGTTGGGCAATTCAATCGAGACCGCCTTGTTCTCGGCAATCAGCACGGTGATGACCGTGTTGGGCTTGAGATAGCCCATGAATTCGCCAACCAGCCCCCCCGGAAGCGTGATCTGTTCGAAATTGTCCTGATCCATGAAGACGTGGCCGCTGGAATCCGAGTACAGGTACTCCATTGGCCGGCGATCCAAGTCAACCACCTCGATTTCTTCACCGCTGCGCAGGCGCTTTTCGATCAGCGATCCGTTGATCACGTTCTTGATCTTCACGTTCACAAACGCGCGCAGGTTGCCCGGCGTCACGTGCGTGAATTGCGTGATCACCGACAACGCCCCGTCGAGCTTGATGGCCATTCCCGGCCGCAAATCGGTCGATTTCACAAAACTCTCCTCGTGCCCGGCTGCAATCGAGCAAGAACCTGTACCTGCCGGGCAACTGCGATTTAGGTCGCCATGATAGCTCCAGATCAGCCGCAGCGGCAACACGGGCCTGGACTGCTGAACCCCGCCCTAGTGACTCCAGCCACGGCGCGTCAACGCCTTCACACCCAGCCGAGATTAGTAAAAACACCGTACAAGGAGGCTCTACGCGATCCTCCGGCTGAACGATATGCTCGCCTTGTATCGGATGACCGAACCGCGCCCGTCTGTGCGGCGCGTCGTTCCAGGATGATTAACCATGTTCGGACCACGCCTCAAAGTCATGCGGTTGGCCGGCTTCGACCTCTATGTCGATCTGAGCTGGTTCTTCATCGCGGTGCTCGTCACCTGGTCCCTGGCAAGCGGGCTGTTTCCGCGCCTGTATCCCGAACTTATCGATCGGCCCGGCGTGCGCTGGGCCATGGGAGTCGCCGGCGCGCTCGGCTTGTTCGCCTCGATCGTCTTGCACGAGCTTGGCCACGCCATCGCAGCGCGGCGATTCGGCCTGCGCATGCGCGGCATCACCCTTTTCATCTTCGGCGGCGTCGCCGAGCTCATCGATGAGCCGCCCGATGCCAAATCCGAGTTTGTCATCGCCATTGCCGGCCCCTTGGTGAGCGTAGCGCTCGGTCTGCTGTTCCTGGGAATCGCGTGGACCGGCGCGGCCGCAGGCTTGACGATTCCAACTTACGCCGTCTTTAACTACCTGGGAGCCATCAACCTGCTCCTGGTCGCCTTCAACATGATTCCTGCCTTTCCACTCGATGGCGGGCGCGTGTTGCGCGCTGCGCTGTGGGCATGGAGAGGCAACTTGCGCTGGGCCACCCGCATCACCTCGAAACTTGGAGCACTCTTCGGCATCGGCTTCATCGTGTTGGGTGTGTGGCGCGTCATCGCCGGAGACTTCATCGGCGGCATGTGGTGGGTCCTGATCGGCATGTTCCTTCGCCAGGCGGCGCAGCTGTCCTACCAGCAGCTTCTGCTTCGCCGCGCGCTTGAGGGCGAAACCGTTGCGCGTTTCATGCGCACCGATCCGGTGGTCGTGCCGCCTCACACCACCGTCGCCGACCTGGTCGATCGCTACATCTATGTGCATCACCACAAGCTCTATCCAGTCGCATCCAACGGCGATCTGCTTGGTTGCGTGACCACGCGAAAGGTCAAGGAACTGCCGCGCGAAGAATGGGGATCTCACACGGTCGAGGAACTTGCCGACCGCTGCGCACCAGAAAACACGGTGACGCCCGACACCGACGCCATGGACGCGCTGGCCAAGATGAACCGCAACGGCTCATCGCGCCTCCTTGTCGTCGATGATCAGGGCCACTTAGTCGGCATCCTCACCCTCAAAGACCTCATGCGATTCATGTCGGTGAAGGTCGAGCTTGAGGAATGAAAAACTCCCGGCGCGCCAAGCGCCGGGAGTCTTCGGCACACTGGAAAATGTTGATGTTTACGAAGCTTCCGCCCGCGGATGCGCATCGTCGTACGCATTGCGCAACCGCTGCGTGGTCAGGTGCGTGTACACCTGCGTGGTCGAAAGCGATTGATGGCCGAGCAGCTCCTGCACGCTCCGCAGATCAGCGCCGTTGTCGAGCAGATGCGTAGCGAAGCTGTGGCGCAGCGTGTGCGGGCTGATGTCCGGGTCGAGACCGGCGGTGACCAGGTACTTGCTCACCTTGCGGCGAACCGAACGCGTCGAGAGTCTGGTGCCGTGCTTGTTGATGAACAGGGGTGAGCCATGATCGGCTCTGATGACGCCGCCTTGCTGCTGGGTCGCGTCGAGCATGGCCGTGTAGTGCCGCAGCGCTGCCAGCGCATGCGAGCCCAGCGGCACGATGCGCTCCTTGCGCCCCTTGCCCCGAACGATCAGGGCTTCGTTGGATTCATCGATATCAGCGCGATTGATGCCGACCAACTCGCTCACCCGAATGCCCGTGGAGTAGAGGGTCTCGAGAATCGCGCGGTCTCGCGCTCCCAGCAGATCGCGATCGTCCGGGGCCGACAGAAGCTTCTCAACCTGTTCCACGCCGATCGCCTTGGGAAGCCGCTTAGCCTGCCTGGGCGTGCGAATCAGGAGCATCGGATTCGACGCGACCAGTCCCGTCTTGTCCATCCATCGATAGAACGAACGAAGCGTGGCAATCTTCCGGGCCATCGTCGCCGGCGAATACTGGTGCTCGCTGAGCCTCGTCAGAAACGCGCGGATCAAGTTCACATCCGCGTCCAGGATCGTGCTGGTCACGGTCGTCGGGCCCACCTTGCCGACCACCGTCCCGTCGCTGGCGCCGTTGACTCCGTTGGAGGTGCCGGGTGCCGAGGCGGGCCGTCGCCGCTCGAACGCCTCGCGCTCCTGCTGCGCGGTCGCGCGAATGTTCAGATCATCGGTGATGTAATCGATGTACTGCCGCAGGTCGACTCCATAGCAACGCGAGGTGTATGGGCTGAAATGTCGCTCGTCGATGAGGTAGACCAGGAAGCCCTCGACGATCGGCAGTTGGTCGGTTTGTGTCTCGTTCATTGGGTGGTCAAGCCTTGTCTTGTGTTGTTGAGAAGACGATGTCGAGCTGTGAATCAGCTTGTGTTGTGAGAGTTGCCGCGGTGCTCGGATTTGCACGAGGCTTGCCGCGGTTGCACCACGCAGGTGCAAATGGCCGCCGCGTCAAACCAGTCAAAGGGCATGTCTGGATGTCGGGCCAGATCGGCCACGTGGTTGATGATCGCGCCTTCGCCGCCGGGCTCCCAGCAGAAGTGCCAGCGATGGTCTCCCTTGATCAACACCAGATTCGCTCGCGCAGGCGGTTCGGCGTGATCGTTTGTTCGAGCCGGGTTTGCAGGGTTCCGTTCCGACATGCGTGTCCTTGTCTGAGTCTGCCCGAGCCGGCGCCCCCGGGGGCGCTGTCACATTCCAGAGCAAAGTCCATGCTCGGCGGTGGCCGAGTCGTCATATCTCAAGTTTGGTTGGGCGCGCCGAGTGTGGCGAAAGGGCGGTCGAGCCTGCGGCCTCAACTACTCGCGCACAATCTTCGCGTCGCACGACACAACCGATCGACGCCTGCCGGCGAATCGAAGAGCATGGACTCTGCACTTGTCATGGCATCCTGCCAGATGATGAGCTCCGCCCATCGCGATTTCATGTCCACGGCCAAGTCGACCGTTCGTCGATCCGCACGTCACCGATGCGCGTGCAACAGCGAAGGCTCTTCCGCATCCGGTGCGTCGGATGGAGCGGCAATCGGTTCTCCGTCTGTGGCGACTTGCTCAGACTCGACTTCTGCGATCTTTTGCCGGGTGGAAGCGCCGCCGGTCGTCAGATGCAACCCAATTAAGCTCCCAATACCGATCGCAATCAGCTTCCGAAACCTCACGATGTTGCTCCCAACAACTCGGGCCCTTATCGGACGAACTCAAGATCGCGCTTGAGCCGGCGAATCACGAAATAACGAAACGTCCCAGCCATGCGAGATGGGTTATCGGCTTATTGCGCGCCAGCCGTGAGTGGAACTTGCATCGGTTGTGAGGTCTGGGTTTGCCACCGAGTGATCTTCAGCGCCCGCGTTTCGCCAAGGTCGGCGCAACTTCTGCATCCGAGCTCGCCCCCCGGCGATGCGGAGGCGCTCGCACCGGCGAGGGTGATTGCCAAACCGCAAGCCAAACCTGGTCGCCTGGCCTAAACTATTGGATTCGCGATCGCGTAGCTCAGCCGGTAGAGCAAGCGCCTTTTAAGCGCTAGGTCCTGGGTTCGAGTCCCAGCGCGATCATTGATCATGTTGTGGCACAAATTGCGCTCGTGATGCCGTTTTCACCGATGCTGGTTTTGCACGCCAATTGGATGAACCAGGCCTTGTGCTTGTGGGGTGAAACACCTGACTCGTACTTGGACCACCTTCGCTCTGTCGAGGCAGAGGGAGCCGTGCGCAATGCACATGGCGCCGCTTCGCCAACAACACATCGCCATCCCTTTGCGGTTTCGGCCGCCGAGCTCCGAACCGCGCTGAGCC
>JAKEEP010000084.1 GCA_022616475.1 Phycisphaerales bacterium
ACGTTCACAACACCGTCGGCGTTTGCATCGCCGGGCCCAGCGTCCGGTGTCACATCCGCAGAAAAAATCCCCCGCCCGTGCGTCACCGCCAAAAGCACATCGTCGTTTCTCCACACCAACTCATCGACCGGCACCGCCGGCAAGCCGTCGGTCACAGCAAACCAGGAATAGCCCCCGTTGTTGGATGCAAACAGCCCAATGTCGGTCCCCGCGTACAACCAGTTCGAATACACGCGGTGCTGCGCGAGCGCGCTCACCGGCGCTTCGGGCAAATGGGCGTCAACATCCGGGGTCAAGCCGGTCACATCAACCCACGTCTCGCCGCCATCGATCGTCCGCCAGACGTTGTCATTGTCCCAACCCATGATTGAAACATGCACGTCATCATGGTGGCTGGGATTGATCACTATTCGCGAGATCCAGCGGTCGGGCAGCGACGGGCCGCCGATCGCATCATCGACGCGCACCCACGAGGGATTCGCCGCCGTCCCATCAGAGGTTTTCCACACCTGTCCGTTGTTATGACCGACCCAGATGTTGTTGGAATCGCCTTTGGCCACCGCGATCGTCGAAATGTTGTATGGCGAATTCTCAGCGAAGTGCGCCCCGCCGGAACCCCCCCCGGAACCCCCGCCTCTGGAACCGCCGCCCCCGGAACCGCTCCCGCCGGGCGGCCTGCCCCCACCGCCTGGTGGAGGGGTAACCTTGGGCAGCGCCGCCTTGATCACCTCCCATGTCGGCGTCGGTGCTTTGACGTTGTTGCTCCGCCACAGCCGCGCCGCTGCGGCCAGCATCCGGTTGGGGTCGTTCGGGTCGAGCATGAAATAGGGAATGAAGTTGGCGTCGAGCGTACCGGCGTCGCTGATGCCTTGATAGATGTAGTTCCCCGACATGCCGCCATTGGTTGAGCGGAAAATCTGCAGCCAATAGATCTCACCGTAGAAGTGGCTGTTGCTGGTGGGATCGGCCGCGCAGAAGCCGCCATCGCCCCCGAACGTGGTCGTCCAGTTCTCGGTCGTTCCGGATGCATCGCCGCCGAAGCGCTTGGTGCCGTTGTCTTGTGTGCCGCCCACGATCACGCCGGTGCTGGGGTTGACCGCCGCACCGTAGAACTGCGTGATCCCCAAGTTGTTGTTCAGCTCAAGCGAGCTTGTGCCGTAGACGTCGTCGGTTCGATAGATTCCCCCATCGTTTCCAAAGTACACGACTTTGTTCGTTGTGCCATTGAATGCCGGATGCTCGACGATCCCATGATGATCGGCATGGACGCTGCCGAATTGACTGGTGAAGTTCATGCCCCCGTTGGTGGAGCGATACAACGAGATGCCGCCCACCAGAAGGTGATTGACATTGGTCGGATCGACCCAGAGTACGCTGTTGTAGGCCTGGTAAGTGGCAATGCCCCCGCCAACCATGTTGCTCGTGTAATTGACACCGCCGTTGATCGACCGGTGAATGACGATTGCCCCCTGGTTGCTGACTCCGGCGTAGACAACATTGGGATTGCTCGGTGCGTATCGCAGCTCGATTCGGTGCCCGGTTGCACCCGTCGCGCCCTGCCATGAGAGCCCGCCGTCGGTGGAATACACCGGCGGTGCATCGTGCCGTCCGGCGACCAGCTTGCTCGAATCTGTCGGATGAAACTGCAGATCGTAAATCACCCCTTGCAGAGTTCTAGTCCAGCTTGCGCCGGCATCCGTGCTGCGATGAATGCCGCTGTGCGTCGCCGCCAGAATGATCTGGTTGTTGTTGGGATCGATCGCCAGCCGATTGACGAAGTTCCAATCGGCGTCCGCGGTCGCAGGCAATTGGTTCCAGGTCGTGCCCCCATCAGTCGTCTTGAAAATCCCCGCTCCGCGCAGGGCGGCCGTGTTCGACGAGCCTTCGATGGTCTCGAAAAACCCCTCGCCGGTCCCCGCATAGAGCACATCGGGATTTGCCGGATCGATCGCCATGCACCCCGCCGCGAGGCTCGGCATGTAGTCGTCGAGCGCAAACCAGGATGCGCCAGCGTCGGTCGTCTTCCAGATTCCGCCGCTCGCCGAGCCGATCCAGATCGTCGATGGCTGGGTCGGGTGAACAATGATCGCGCGAATCCGGCCGCCGATGTTGCCCGGACCGAGCCAGGTCCATTGTCCGGCTTGCCCGGCGATGCCTCCGTCGCCCCCGACTCCACCAGACTCGTTTTGATGCGCGACCATCCGATCGCGCTGTTGCTTGGCGCGCATCAGCGCATTGGGTGGAATCGTGCCATCTTTGCTCAGTCGCTGGACGTATCGAAATCGCGCAGCCGAAACCGGCTCGTCTTCCTTGGCCACTTTGGGTGGGATCGACGCCGGATCAGGCGTGGCGATGGCGAGAGAGGGTGAAGGTTGATTCGAAGCGTGACGCTGTGCGCAGGCCGCTGCCAAAGCTCCAGCCATCAACACCAAGATTCCCGATGCAAGGTTCATCGTTGCCCGCGCTTGCAGCCATCTTAACGCGCCCAACGCCGGTCCACATAGCGCTACGGCAACATCTATCCCCAATTCGCGATGATGAGCAGCAGGTCATCCACGTTCACGGCGTTATTGTCATCGAGATCGGCGGGACAGGCTGTCGGCGGACCTGGGCATGGTCCCCAGGCAGATATGAGCGCCAGCAGGTCATCGATGTTGACGGCGCCGTCGCCGGTGATGTCGCCGAGGATTTGTGGAGGGATGTAGATGTCGGTGTGGGTCGTTGGCAGGAAGCCCTGGATGATTCCGCCGCCGGGCACGAGGATCGAGGTGTCCAGAGAAACTGCGGAAACGCCGTGTCGAGGGACCGGCATCGGTGCGCCGAGCGACCAGGTATTGTCGATGGTGTCGTAGATTTCGTTGACGGCGAAGAGCTGGGGGACCTCGCCGCCGGCGACAATGATGCGATGGCCGAAGGCCGCGGTTGCCGATGCGCTGCGCGCTGTGGGCATGTTCGCCATGATCGTCCAAGAGTTGTCCGACGGGTTGTAGCGGTGGTTGGCGTTGCTCGACGGGCCGTTCCGCCCTCCGATGACGTAAATGAACTGGCCGACCACCGCGGCGTTCAGATGCTCGCGAGCGGTGGGCATGTTGGCGCCTTGAGACCAGGAGGGACCTTGAGGGTCGAAGATGAAGGTGGTTTGCTGCGTGACGCCGGCCGCGTTCTTGCCGCCGAAGAGATAGATCTTTCCCTCGTGTGCTACGGCCCACGCTGCGCCGCGCGCCGAAGGGAGGGCCGTGCCAAGGCTCCATCGATTCGACTCCGGGTCAAAGATGAACATCTCGGATTTGGCGATTGCATCGCCCGCATAGCCTCCGATGACGTAGAGCTTTCCATCGAGGGCGACCATGGCTAAGTGATCGCGCGGCTGCGGCATTGGCGCGACGAAATCCCACGCATCTTTCTCAATGTCGTAGGCTTCGACGGTCGTGGTGGCTTGAAAGCCGGGCACCAAGCCGCCTGCGACATAGGCGATCTGGTCGATTCGGGCAGCGCCGGTTTCCTGACGGGCGATGTTGAGCGGAGCGCGAACGATCCAAGTATTTGTTTGGGCCAGGGCCGATTGAGCGATGACAAGGGCTGCGGTAATGCTGATTCGCCAGCAGGAAACATCAGCGCCCGGTTTCATGA
This sequence comes from Phycisphaerales bacterium, assembly GCA_022616475.1. GTDB lineage: Bacteria > Planctomycetota > Phycisphaerae > Phycisphaerales > SM1A02 > JAKEEP01. The sequence goes on from JAKEEP010000084.1 coordinate 3,631, forward strand.
TCGATCAGCCCCAATTGCCAATCAGCAGCAACAGATCACCAATGTTCACGACACCATTCCCGCCCGAAGGTTCGATGTCGGCGGGGCATGTTGCCGGCGGCGGCGGGCACGGACCCCAGGCGGAGATGACCAGGAGCAAGTCCTCGACGTTGACCACGCCGTCGGCGTTGATATCGCCGAGCTTCGCGGGGCCGATTGTCTGAGCGAAGGCGCCGCTGGGAGTTCCGGGTTTGAACAAGCCGATAAAGGCCGTCACGGCCACCGGTGGAGCATCGGCATCGAAGCGGAAGTTGTATAGGGTTCCCCAGCGCAGCGCGTTGGCGTTGGAATTGTCGGTGTAGGCCTCGGTCGCCCAGGAGATCGAGCCGTCGCCGAGCTGGTCGGGCCAATCGGTCGCGCTGTAATTCGTTCCGATCACCTCGCCATCGCCGCTGTGGTAATCGACATCGTGAAAGCCGGCATTGGTGACACTGACGCCCGGCGGAATCGGAATGCTGAAGACCTGCGCCGAACGATCGGAGTTCATGTTGTAGAGCGCGTACTCGTAGTGCCAGGTTCCATTGCCGTTGTCTGTCGCGCGGTATCCGAGAATGAGCCGGCCGTCGTCGGGGATATCAATGAGTTCGATGTTGACGCCCGGGTCTTGCGCCTGCCACGCATGGATAGCCGGTTGCTGTTGTTGGGTTGGAAACGCCGGGCTGAAGCTGAGGGTGTACGATCCGTTGGTGAGCGAACCGACGGTGAAGGGCCGGTAGCTCGCATTGTTGTTGCCGTTGCCCGCCGCGGCGTCGTGCGGGGTGACGTAATGACCTTCGGCGAAGTACAGCGCGCCGGCGTTGAGCGCTGGATTGAGATCATCAATGGGGACCTGAATTCGCTTGAAGATGGCGCTGCCGGTGGCGCATTGCAGGGCCGCCGGATATGGAAACGCGCCGTTGCTGGCGTTCACCTGAGAGCGGGGTCCCAGCCCGGCAACGCAGCTCTTGCCCGAGGGGATCCCGTCCTGGTCACCGTTGAGCGACGCGCCATAAGGATCGGAGCAGCCGATGCCAAGCGCTTCGAAGTCTTGGGGATTGATGCAGAGGCAGCAGAAGTCGTCGGTAGCGGCGCCCCAGCCGTGCTTGAGCCAGCTCATGCCCAGCTGCTCAAAGCGGCCGTTCTTGAGGCGGTACAGGTTCTGGGCGATGACCGGATGCTGGTTGGCATTAGCGATCCAGGGAAGGACCTGGTCGCCAAGGTTGCAGGAGACTGTGCCAAACGAATAGGCGCTGATGCCTGAGAGGGTTCCCCACTTTGAGAAGCCAGCGAGGTCGGCGACGATCACATCAGGCCCATTGGCTGAGTTGCAATCGCCAGCGATCGCGGATGAGCCGATGCTCGCGGCTAGAGTTGGCGCCAGGAAGCTGTGAATGCGTCGGGGGAGTGTGTGCATGCAGAATCCTGTTTGCAGGGCTGTGAGAGGAGGCGTCTTGATCTAAACCAATATACATGCACAAGGAGGGGCCTCGAAGCCATAACTCTCTCGATTCGGCCGGGAAATGATGGCCGGTTCACGCGATCCTTCGGCGACTAGGATCGCTGTTGTGCGCGGACTTCGCCCAGGGTGCGGTGATAGGTGATGCCCCGGCTTGCCGGGAATCGGGCCAACCCCTCAGCGCGCAGATGCGGCGCATGCTCGCACTCATACGCCTTGAAGGCCTCGCGCGAACGGAAGTGGTAGCGCACCTCGCAAACGATTGACGAGCGTTCGTCGGAGTCGAAGCGAATCAATTCTGCATCCAGCGCGCCTGCGGCGAGGACTTGGGCCAGGTGCTCCTTGCGCAGCCAGTCGATCCATTCATCGGCGACGGCTCGATCTTCAAACGTGCACGTGACGGTGTAGGCCAGGAGCCTGGCGAGTTGTGGCTTGGGAGCATTAGCATTCATGGGTTTGGCTCGGTCGCGGCGATGCGCCCTGTGATCAGGTCGCGTTCCTTGGCGGAGAGCTGCTTGAGTGGGTCGAGGGCGAAATTGGCATCGGCCTGGAGTGCGCGCCGATACGCATCCGCGGCTTGGTTGTGGTCGCCGCGTAACCAGAGCACATCGCCTAGGCGACGCCACGCGCTGATTGAATTGGGATCGAGTTGAGTGAGCCACCGCGCCAGGCTGATGGCCGTTTGCCAATGTTCACCATCACCAGTGACCAGCGCCAGTTGCGTATTGATTGAAACGGCAGGCCCGACCAGCGAGGGTTCGCGCGGGTGCTCGCGAAGCGCTCGCTCGCTCAGCTCCTGCGCCTGCATGAGCAGGCCGACCGATGGCGGCGAAATCGAAGTCGCCGCCACGTACAGTTGATCGATCGCAGACTGCAACGGCTTCTTGTTGGTCGGCCAGAGTTCTTGCGCCTTCAACAGGGCGGCTGCCGCCGCTTGCCGCCGCTCCAGAACAAAGGCGCGGTCAATGGCTCGCTCGGCGATCGGATGAAGCATTGCTGCGGCATCCATAATCGCGCTCTCCTGCCGGCACGCCGGAACCGCGCCGCGCGCGGCGATCGCAAACGCAAACGCAACAATCGATGCGCCTGCAATCGGCCCCACAATCTTCGATCGGCGCGACTTGCCCGCGCGACCCGCGCCCAGTAGGCCAACCGCGGCCATCGCCCACACCACCGATCCGGGCTGATGAAACGTCATTTCGATCTGGCCATGGACAAGGAGCACAGCAATTGCCGAAATCACAGCAGCATTGACCACCGCCTGCTCACCCTTGTGACTCGCAAAAGCGATGACCAGCGCGGCACCGATGAATCCGACGATTCCGACGATCCGCAGCATCAGGCTGATTCCGTCAACGGCGCCCCATTCAATCATCATGGCCGGAATGAACGCGAGCACGACCATCGCCCCGGCGGATCGAGCGACAACACGAAGATCGACCTGCGGCGCCTGCGTTGGCGTTCCGGCTGCGCTTACCCGAACATTGGGCTGCGCCGCGTCGGCCTTGAACAGCGCGCCGGCTCGCCAGGTCAACATCGCAATCATTGCGATCCACGCCATGCCGCTGACGCCCAGCGCCGCAAACCAATCCACGAACATCGAATGCGCACTGGCGACTTCCTCGGGATTGCGCGGCGGTCGGAAGAGCATGTACGCCTGCTGAAACCCGTCCGGGCCCACGCCGGTCAGCGGAGCCTGGGCGATGATCCGCATCGCGGCGACCAGATAGTGCCATCGAAACAGCAGACTTCGGTCACCCGCGAACGATTCGGGCAAGAGCGTCCCGCGAATGACCACCGCCAGGATCGCCAGGCCAATCAGCGCCAGCACTATCAGGCCGATGCGATTCTGGATTTTGGATGTCGGATTTTGGATTGTCAGGAGCAGAAAACCCAGGAGCGCGAGGCCAATGATGCCCGCGAGAATCCCACCCTTGGATCCACTGAGCCACAGACCGGTCGCCGACGCGATCGCGCCCAGAAATAGCGCCCCGGTCCATCCGCTTTCCAAGCGCGCGCGAATCGCGGAGATGCCTAGTCCGATGAATGCGACCAGGCCAAACGCCATCAGCGATGCAAAGACGTTGCCGCTGGCAAACCATCCAGTCGGATCGGCTTGCCGGAGCCGGCGTTCGTACAGTCGGGCGTTGGCCGAGTCGGCTTCCCAACCGCGATTGCGAAAGAACTCGTCTTTGGTTTGTTCAAACAGCCGCACCGTCTCCTGATGCTCGTAGGTGATCTGACTCACGCCGCGGACCAGCAGCGGAATGATCGCCGCCAGCAGCAGCGCGAGGATGATGGATCGCATGTTCGGATCTCGCGCCAAGTGGGCAATGGCGGCACAGGCGATTGCAGCGGCAACCCAGGTCGATCCGCGCCACAGGTCGCCCGCATCGCTCAACCCGTGCCAAAGCACAATCGGCGCCGGCAGAAGCGCCAGCAACACCAACAGGGGATCAACACCACGCTTGCTCAGCCATTCACCGATCAGCGCACTGGCGCACGCAAGTAGCAAGAGCACATCCAGGGCGAGACAGCCCGCCATGCCCAGCCCCGCGAAAGGCAAGGGATCGAACGCCGGATCGGTGTCGAAGACCACTTGTGGCGCGAATGCCACAAAGGACCGTAGGATCGCGATGGACAGGATGCCGATGAGTCCCACCCATCGCAACGCCTTGCCAATCGCGTGAGGTGGCGAAGCGTCAGCCCCAGGTGTGCGAGCGGAATCTCTGGCTGGCGAGTTTGCGCCGCTCACGGGTTATCCCGCGCTACGGCCCGGCGGCTGGCGTGCTCGAGCAGAGCGATGATCATCAGCACCAGGATCGTCTGAACTCCAACCAAAACAGCCTGCCACCCTTGAAGGCTGCCCAGCGAGATTCCCGCGATGCCGGTCACCGCGGTTGCGCCCCAGATGACCACGACGGCCCCGCGCTTGGAAAGCCCGCGCTGCACCAGGCGATGCGAGAAGTGCTGCTGATCGCCGACGAATGGACTTTTTCCTTGCTTGATGCGGATGAGCGACACGCTGATGAAATCGTAAAGAGGAATGGCCAGGACAATGACGGGCATGAACAGACCGTACCAGCCGCCTCCCAGGGCGTAATCCGGCTGGCCTGGATCGTAATACGTTGTGCGAGCGGTAAGGATCGCCAGAAGGAAGCCCACGACCAGCGACCCGCCATCGCCCATGAAAATCTTGGCCGGCGGGAAGTTGAAAATGAGAAACCCGATCAGGCCGCCAATGAGCAGCGCAAGGGTGGCGGCGATGAACCATTGCGCGTTGAGGATGGTGGCGACCATGAAGAGCGCGGCGGCGATGGCGCTCACGCCGCCGGCCAGGCCATCCATGTTGTCCATGAAGTTGATCGCATTGGTGATCGCCACGATCCAAATGATCGTGGCGATGATGCTGGGCGCCTGCCCAAAGGGCAGGTAGCCGTCCAGGATCGTCAGCAGGCGAACATCGAACCAGATGGTCATGATGCCGGCGGTGACAAACTGGACGATGAGTTTCGTTCGCGGTCCCAGGCTGCGGCGATCATCAAACAGTCCCGTGATGTGCAACGCCGTCAGGCACGCGAGCATCGCCAGCGCTGTCGGGGTGGATTCCTTGATGCGCGGCAAGAAATCAGCGATGCCCGGCGCGATTCTTCGAATGGATTCCTGATCGAGCAACCAGACGGCGGCCAGGCCGACCAGCATGGGAAGCGATACCGCCAGATAGATGGCGATGCCCCCGATGTTGGGCACTGGGCGAAGTTGCTTGACGTGCCCTGCCGAGCCGTGGCTGTCGAGCAAGTTGGTGCGATGACCCCAACGGATCAGGAGGGCGGTCGTCGGCAGGCTGATCGCCAGGCCGATGACGATAAGGAGCAGAACCAGCCAGATCATGCCGCTCATGAGATGGATACGATACCGACTTTTCTTGCGGTCGACGTTTGGCGAAAGTCCTTTCCTATTTCATGAAATCAATCACCGTTTACTGCTCTTCATCAACGAATTTGAATGACGAATTTCACGCGCCTGCGTTGACCGTGGGCACGGAGTTGGCTCGACGCGGAGTCACGCTGGTGTACGGTGGCGGGTGCGTGGGGTTGATGGGCGAAATCTCACGGGCAGCGCGCGGCAACGGCGGCCGGGTCGTTGGAATCATCACTCGGCGCTTGTTTGACGACGAGCGGGCTGACCAGGCGTGCGATGAGTTGATCGTTGTCGACACTATGCGCGAGCGCAAGCAGTTGCTGGCGGATCGCGGCGACGGGTTTCTCGTGCTTCCGGGCGGCGTCGGCACCTACGAGGAGTTCTTCGAAATCCTGGTCGGGCGTCAGCTTGGCGAACACGCCAAGCCGATTGGCGTGGTCAACAGTCACGGCTACTACAACCCGCTGATTGCGATGATCGAGCACGGAATCGAGCGCCGGTTCATCTCCGATGCGATCAAGGAGCAGTTTTACATCCACCCCGAACCGTTGACGGTGATCGATTGGCTGCTGGTCCGCCAATGATGCCTCGAATCGCAGGGCCTGGCGGCTTCACTGAAGCCATTGAAATTGACCGCGCTCCTGCCGAGCGCACCGATCGTTGCGATCGAGATCGCGTTTGTCCAGACCGGGTCGAGTTTGTGCCGAAGTGTCACATGAGTTTCAGCTGCCGGGAATCGGGAATGTCGAGCGTGTTTGTGAGAAGATTCCGGCAAGAACTCACTTGAGATTCAATGGCGAAGACCGTCAGTCAATTGCATCGCATGGGCAACCGGCTCGGACTCCAGCGCGACTGGTATCTGATCCTGATCGCGGCGCTGATCGGGCTGGTGATGGGCAGCGTGGCCGTGGCGTTCATGCTTCCGCTGCGCTGGATGGAGACTTGGATTGGCGATGTCAGTCAGGTCGGCCAGCTGTGGATCGTGCCGATTGCGCCGGTAGTGGGGGCGATTCTTGCCGGCGTGACCCTTCATTTTCTGGGCGACAAGGGGCGTGCCCCGGGCGTCTCGTGGGTGATGTACGCCATCCATCGGATGAAGTCGCGGATGGAGCTGAAGCTCGCGCTGGGCAAGTGGCTGGCCTCGACGTTCACGATCGGTTCAGGCGGCTCGGCGGGCGCCGAAGGGCCGATCGTCACCATCGGCTCGGTGATCGGGTCGAACATTGCGCGGCTCTTCAAGGCGAACCCTCAGAACACGGCCACGCTACTCGGCTGCGGCGCGGCGTCGGG
>JAKEEP010000085.1 GCA_022616475.1 Phycisphaerales bacterium
CGGCCGATGTCAACTCCAACGGGGTGGTGAACCTCTTCGACCTTCTGACCGTGATCGCCAATTGGAGCTGAGTCCCAGGGGGAGAGATAGATCCCTAGGTCGATTCGGTCGGCTCGCTCGGTAGGATGATGGCTCAATCGTCGCCTGGGGAAACTTCGGCCCGATTTGCAACGAGCCTGAGCCGAACACCGGCTATGTAACCGTGACTGCCAACAACTGGAATGCGTACGCGCTCAAATCGATCGTTGTTCAGCGGCCGCCTGTGGGCGACATCAACGGCGACGGCGCGGTCAACATTGTTGACTTGCTGGCTCTGATCGGCTCGTGGGGGAGTTGCCCGCCCAAGTGCGCCGCCGACTTGAATGCCGACGGCATCGTCAACGTCGCTGATCTGCTGATGTTGATTGGGAACTGGGGCTAGGAAGAGTTTCAAGAGAGGGAGCCCACACGCCCGGAATATTTAAACACAGCTCGATCAAGAGAGGTGCGCATGAACGCTCTGAATCGCAACAAGATTCGATTGTTGGTTTCTAATCGCATGCCAGCCGCGACATGCGCCGCTGACTTCAACGGCGACGGTCAGGTCAACGTCATCGATCTTCTGCTGCTGATTGGCGACTGGGGTTAGTGGTCTGCGTCATGAACTGTGAAGATTCGCATCTCGTTCGCACATTGTTTGTGCGCCAAAAAGTCTCCCGTTCCGAAGAGTTTTCGTTGGCCCTCCCGCGCCATCCGTGTCAAAATAACCCCTGATAGACGCCCAGAAGCAGGAGGAGCATCATGTTCATCCGCGCGGCAATCGCATGGGCGATTTATCCACATCCGACCCTTGGGGTCTGGGCAGGGACGACGATTGCATTGCTGGCAGTCGAACAACCAGTCTGGGGCGGCGAGGTCGGCACGGCCGGCCTGTTTCAGGCGACCACGCTTCACCAAAACGAATCCCCAGTCGTGTTGCTGGCCGCGGGAGAGATTGACCCGGCGCATCCGGGTCCCGAGCTGCTGGCCGTCGATCTGACCGGCACGATTCTGCGGCTCGATCCGCCTCAAACCGGGCAGACTGATTGGACGGTTGGGCCGCTGCCGATCACGGTTGAGTCGAGCCCGTTTTACATGCCGCGGCCGGCGATCAACATCGGCGATGTGCACCCAGGATTCGCCGGCAACGAGATCGTCATCGAAACCAACAACACCGTCAGCGCGCTCGTCCAGCCCGCGCCTGGGCAATGGCAAAAGCAAATCGTGTATGACGGCACGATCTTCATCGGCATGACTTGGGGCGTGCGAATCGGCGATATCGATCCTGCATCGTCCGGTCAGGAGCTTTTCTACATTTTCGAGGGCGTTCTGGACTTCAGCAGCGGGTACTTCGCGCATCTTGTCGGCGGCCAGTGGCAGTCGCAGGAGGTTTATAGCGCTGAGGTTGGGATGGACTCGGCCATCGGCGACACCAACGCCGCGTCGCCCGGAAATGAGATTGTGATCACAACCGAAATGGGGCCGACCTACGAGATCACGCCGCAGCCGGGCAACCCGGAACTCTGGCCGCAGCGAACGCTGTGGGATGATTTCGATAACGCTGGATGGGCGCTCAAGATCGCTGATCTTCTGCCCAATGAGCCGGGCAACGAGATCGCTTACGCCTCGCGCTACACCGACAGCATCCTGCTCTCGCGCGAAACTCCAGCCGGCCACGTGATGGAAGTGATTTTCACGGGTCCGGCCACCGAGTACACCGTGATGCACGATGTGGCGGTTGGCAGCATCGTGCCGTCATCGCCCGCGCTTGAAATCGTCGGCGTCGATGAACTTGGGCTGACGTACCTGGTTCAACACGATGGCTCACGTTGGAGCGGCCAGACCATCTGGCAGGACTCCGGCGTGCTCTACGCTGCGATGGTCGCCGATCTTCTGCCTCAGCGGCCCGGCGATGAAATTTTTGTCGCCGGCATTTCCGGCGCGATTACGTTGATCACCCCCAACATCCTCGGCGACGTCAACGGCGACGGCGCCATCAACATCATCGACTTGCTCGCGGTGATCAGCGCCTGGGGCCCTTGCCCTCCGGCCCCTGCCGGTTGCCCCGCTGATCAAAACGGCGATGGTCAAGCCAACGTTCTCGACCTCTTGATCGTCATCGGCAACTGGGGTTGAACCCGCGATGACGGTGGCGGCAGGCTGTTTTTCATTGCACTCTCCCAACCTGAAGGTACGATTGACCTAATCAGCAACAAGGTACAGAGACACACGCGCTTCCCGCGCGCTGGCGCTGCTCGTGCCGCGATGCTTCGCAGTCTCCAGTTACTTCCACGGAGGTGAGCGATGATCCCCAATATGTGCAATGAAGTCCGGCTCCGCCGCGCTTTCGCGGCTGCTTCCACCCTTGTCGCATCAGCATGCTTGGCCGACGTGCGACACGTCGACGACGACGCCCGGCCCGGTGGTGATGGCTCAAGTTGGATCAGCGCCTACGATGACCTCCAACTTGCCTTGGCCGTTGCTCAGCCGGGCGATGAGATCCGCATCGCCCAAGGCCTCTATCATCCGGCGCCACCCGGGAACAATCGCACCGCCAGTTTTCACCTCCTCGCTGGCGTCATCATCCAAGGCGGCTACGCCGGACTCGGCGCGCCCGATCCCGATGCCCGCGATATCAAGGCATTTCCGAGCGTTCTCAGCGGCGACCTCAACGGCAACGATGGGTCCGGCCCGGGCGGCAACGCCGAGAACAGCTTCCGCGTTGTCTCTGCCTACGACATCGATGCCACAGCCGTGCTCGATGGCGTGCGCATCGTTGCGGGTCATGCCAACGATCCCGATCACGACGCCGAGAACGGCGCCGGCGCGTACATCTTCTTCGGCAGCCCAACGTTCATCAATTGCTCGTTTGAGTCCAACAGCGCCACCAAGACCGGCGGCGGCGTCTACAGCATCGACGGTTCGCCATCATTCATGGGTTGCGCCTGGATCGAAAACTCCGCTTCAGTCGCCGGCGGGGGCGTGTATCTCGCTTCAGGCTCGCTCCAGATCACCGATGGCGCAGCATCATCCAACAACTCAGCCAAGGGAGGCGCCATCTATTTGGCTTCGGGTTCGCTCCTCATCGGCAACTTAGACTGCACATCCAATACTGCCCAGCAGGGCGGCGCGATCTATGCCGCCGCCGGTTTGCTCTGGGTTGACGATTCAACGTTCTCCTCGAATCAGGCCGCCGATGGGGGCGCGGTGTACAGCCTGGCCGTCTCGTCGTTCACAGGTTGCGCCTTGGTTGAAAACTCTTCTTCGGTCGCCGGCGGCGGCGCGTATCTCGCTTGGGGCTCGCTCCAAATCATCGACTCCACAGCATCGTCCAACGACTCGACCCAAGGCGGCGCCATCTACGTGGCTTCCGGCTCCCTCGTGGTCCAACACTTGACATGCCTCTCGGGCATGGCTCACCACGGCGGCGCGATCTATGCCGCAGGCGGTTCGCTTTCGATTCGCGACTCAACCTTCGCCTTGAATCACGCCGCCGAGGGCGGCGCGGTGTATCACTCTGACGCCACCGGCACGCTCGAGCCTCCTCTCTACGCCAATTGCCGTTTCTCGAGCAACGCTGCCGATCCCGCCGCTTACACCGGCGGCGGCGCAATGTTCAACTACGTCGCGGCACCAATCATGGTGAACTGTTTCTTCGCCGGCAATCAGGCCTCCGGCCTCGGAGGGGCCGTATTCAACTATGCCAGCATCGGCGGCATGTACCACAACTGCGCGTTTACCGGCAATTTCGCCAGCGTCATCGGCGGCACCATGTACAGTGATTACACCCATTCCGAATTCTTCAACTGCACCATCGCCGCCAATTCCGCCGGATTGGTTGGCGGCATCGTTTCCGGCGAGGGCTCCTCCACGTTCCTGGTCAACTCCATCCTCTGGGGAAACACCGACAACGCGATCCAACCCGATGAGTTGACTCAGCTGGTCGCCGATCCCGCCGGCAACGTCTCGATCGATCATTGCTGCATCGAAGGTTTTACTGGCGAATACTACCAAGACCCCGAATCCTTCGATGCCGATCCGCTCTTTCCCGATCTGCCGGGTCCGGATGGAATCGTCGGAACCCTCGACGATAATCTGCGCCTCGCGCCTGACTCGCCTTGCCTCAATGCTGCCGATCCGCTCGCGCTGCCCGCCGACGTCGGCGATCTCGATGAAGACGCAGACGTTCAAGAGCCGCTTCCGCTCGATCTCGACATGCATGCCCGTACGCTCGGCCCTGCCCCCGAGCTGGGCCCCTACGAGCGCCCCAAACTTGGCGATGTCAACTTCGATGACGTGGTCAACATTCACGATCTGCTGGCGCTCATCGGCGCCTGGGGACCCTGCCCACCCACTCCCGCACCCTGTCCCGCCGACTTCAACGCCGATGGTCAGGTCAACATCATCGATCTCTTGACCGTCATCGCGAATTGGGGCTGAAGCGGCGGCAAGAATCAACGGCTGGGCCAACATTTGTCATGGATCGCCGTGTGCGATCGCTGCGCTTTCGGTTCTGGAACGCCCGTACGACTGCGCGCCGCAACGAGGGAACCCCAAATGCATCCTGATCGAACCCGCAGACGCTCCACGACTCGTGCCATCGCCTTCATCGCGGCCGCGCTCATCGGCCTGCACGCGCACGCTCAAGGCATCCGGTACGTCGACGCCACCGCCGCGCCCGGCGGCGATGGACTGAGCTGGAACACCGCCTATCACAAGCTCTTTACCGCCCTCGATGAAGCCGCCATCAACGCCGCCATCGATCAAATCTGGGTCGCGCAGGGCACGCATAGTCCCAACCGCGGAACGGGCAATCGCAACGACGATTTCACGCTCGTGGGCGGCCTGGCCGTGTACGGCGGCTTCGCCGGCGGGGAAACCGCGCCGGGTCAGCGCGACCCCGACGCGCATCCGACGATTCTCTCCGGCGATTTCAACGGCAACGACGGCTCGCCCGGAACTTTCGCCAACTTCAGCGAGAACGCCCGTCAAGTCATCACCGCGATCGACTTCGCTGAGCCTTCGACCCTCGACGGCTTCACTGTGCGCTCGGGCAACGCCGACTTCAATCCCAATGTCCCGCCGTTGATGGGTGGCGGCGGATTGTTCATCCAGTCCGCAACTGTACATGTGGTCAACTGCCAGTTCATCGCCAATTCCGCGGGCATCAACCAGCCATCGGTCGGCGGCTTCGGCGGCGCGATTTATAACCTCGGCGGCACTCTCGTCGCGACCGATTGCCTGTTCGGCACCAACCGCGCCGACAACGGAGGCGCCATCGGAGTACGCGACGACAACTCCAGCCCCGTCAGCGCATCGTTCACCAACTGCGAGTTTGTCGCCAACAAAGCTGAGCATCAAACCGGCGGCGCGGTGTGGACCGGCGTCGATCCATTCGACACCGTCGAGCGCGATCTCGGCTTCACGAACTGCCTCTTTCAGGACAACCTCGCCCAATACGGCGGCGCCATGATCGAGAACAACATCAAGCACGTCCGCCTCACCGATTGCACGTTTGATGGCAACACCGCTCTGGTCGTCGGCGGCGCGCTCTGGCATAATCAGTCTGGCGGGCCCGATCAGGAACCCATTGTCATCACGCGTTGCGCGTTCATCGATAATCAAAGCGCCGATCAAGGCGGCGCCCTCTTCTTCACCGCCACCGATTCGATCATCACCAATTGCCGTTTCCTTGGAAACCAGTGCCTCAATGGCATCGGCGGCGCGATCCGAAGCGGACCCCAGTTCGGGACATCGTTCGGCGTGGGCGATCTGGAAATCTACAACTGCATCTTCACCGGCAACAGCGCCGTTGGTATGGGCGCGATCGCCGCGCTGCGAAATCCCATCGCCAAGATCATCAATTCAACCGTCGCAGGAAACAGTGCGAATCAAACCACCGGCGGCATCTTTAGTGATGCGTTCAACCTTCAGATCACCAATACCATTCTGTGGCAGAATCAGCTCGGCGCTTCAATGAACCAGGCCGCGCAACTGGTTCACCTCACATCATTTGGCCCCCTGAGCCTCGATCACTCTTGCGTTCAGGGCCTTACCGGTTCGCTTGGCGGCGTTGGGAACATCGGCCTCGATCCGCTCCTGACCGACCTCGATGGCGCTGACGATTCCCCCGGCACCCTCGACGACGATCTGCACCTGCTATCGAAGTCGCCCGCGATCGACGCCGCAGATCAAGCGGGTCTTCCCGTCGATGCCGCCGACCTCGATGCCGACGGCGATGTCATCGAACCACTTCCGCTCGATCTCGATGGCAACACGCGCGTGCTCGGCCTCGCTCTCGACATGGGCGCCTTTGAGTTCGCCGCGCCCAACCAACCAGGCGACGCCAACGGCGACGGCTCGGTCAACATCGTCGATCTTTTGCTGGTGATCAGCGCTTGGGGAGCTTGCCCGAGTCCACCAGCCTGCCCCGCCGATTTCAACGGCGACGATCAGGTCAATGTGATTGACCTGCTGACGGTGATCAGCAACTGGAGTGCGCAGTGACTACCGGCGCAGAATCAGCGCCGGCGAGCCCAAGGCCCAACCGTGGCGCCCAAGATCGGTGCCCGCCGCACTCTCTCATGTCGTTTCTGACAATTGATATTGCATTCGAGGGGGTCTGTGAAACAATGATGTGGTCTTTCGTGCTTCGATGATCCCGCTCGCACGCAGAACCGGCTGCCGAGCCAGAGAGGAGCCCAACAGATGTTTCGCGTACTGGTTGCATGCGCGGTCGCGCTGGCGACGGTGGCGGGCGCCGGCGCTCAAACGTCATTCGTCAATTGGGAGACTCCGCACGTTCATCCGTTGGACATGACGCCTGATGGATCGCGGCTGTTGGCGGTGAATACCGCAGACAATCGGCTCGAGGTTTTCACGATCACTTCAAGTGGTTTGACGCACACCGGCTCAATCCCCGTCGGGCTTGATCCGGTCACGGTCCGACTGCGAAGCGACGACCAGGCGTGGGTGGTCAATCATGTCTCAGATTCGATCAGCATCGTCGACCTGAGCGCGCACAACGTCGTGAGCACGTTGTGGACGGCCGATGAACCATGCGATGTCGTCTTCGCGGGCTCGCCGCCGCGCGCGTTCGTGACCTGCTCGCAGGCCAACCGCGTGCAAGTGTTCGATCCGCTGGTCCTCGACGCGGCCCCGATCGATATCGCGATCGTGGGTGAAGACCCGCGTGCGTTGGCCGTCAGCCCCGACGGCTCGACGGTCTACGCGGCGGTCTTCGAATCGGGCAACCGCACGACGATCCTCGGCGGCGGCGCGACGACGTTGAACTTCTTTCCGCCAAACGTCGTCAGCCACGCGTCGGGTCCGTATGGCGGGCAGAATCCGCCGCCCAACATGGGTCAATCGTTCCAGCCGCCCCTGAATCCAGACAATCCGCCGCCTCCAGCGGTGGGGCTCATCGTTCGCAAGAACGATCAAGGGGTCTGGTTGGACGACAATGGTGGCGATTGGACCGAGTTCGTCAGCGGATCATCCGCCGGGTTGTCGGGCCGTCCGGTGGGCTGGGATCTGTGGGACCACGACTTGGCCCAGATCGATGCGCAGACGCTCGAGGTTTCGTATCGCACGGGATTGATGAACCTTTGCATGGCGATCGCAGTGAATCCGAGCACGGGACAAATCACCGTCGTCGGCACCGAGGCGATAAACCAGGTTCGGTTCGAGTCGAATCTGAACGGCCGGTTCCTGCGCACACAGATCGCCGTTCTCGACGCGGCCGGTGGATCGGCGCCTCAGATCACCGATATCAATCCGCACTTGACCTACACGCAACCGACCGTCGAGCAGTCGCTGCGGGATCTATCGATTGGCGATCCGCGTGGAATCGTCTGGAACGCGGCCGGAACGCTCGGATACATCGCCGGCATGGGCAGCAACAACATGGTGGTGGTTGACGCCGCCGGCGAGCGAAGCGAGCCGGGAGCAGTCATCGAAGTCGGACAGGGCCCGACCGGCGTGGCGATTGACGAGGCGCAATCGCGGCTTTATGTGCTCAACAAGTTTGAGGCGACAATCTCGGTGATCGACGCTGCCAAGCGGGTCGAACTGGATCGAGTTTCACTCTTCGACCCAACGCCCGCGTCAATCAGGTTGGGACGGCCGCACCTCTACAATGCGCATGAGACATCTGGCTTAGGTCACATCTCGTGCGCCTCGTGTCATCCCGATGGGCGGATGGATCGACTCGCTTGGGATTTGGGCGACCCGTCGGGCCAGATGATCCCGTTCGATCAGAACTGCAATTTCGGATCGGCAGTTCTTGGAGCAGGGCCCTGCCCCGACTGGCATCCGATGAAAGGGCCGATGGTCACGCAGACCTTGCAGGACATCATCGGCAAAGAGCCGCATCATTGGCGCGGCGACCGCGATGGCATCGAAGAATTCGACCAAACTTTCATGAATCTCCAGGGCGACGATCAGATGCTCACCGAGGCGCAGATGCAGGAACTGGAGAATCTGCTGGCGACGATCGCGCTGCCGCCAAATCCATTCCGCAACCTGAACAACACCTTGCCCACCAGCCTTCCCTTGCCTGGGCAATATTACACCGGCGTTGGCGGCGCGCCGGGAACTCCGTTGCCCAGCGGCAATGCATCGGCGGGCTTCGGAGACTTCTTGAACCATCACCTGGTGCAGGGGTTTGCTGTCAGTTGCTCGACCTGCCACACCCTGCCCACCGGCGTCGGGACCAACATGTACACGCCATCCGGCGGCGGGGGGCTGGTGCCGTTTCCTCCTGGTCCCAACGGCGAGCTGCATCACACCGTTGTGTTCAGCGCGTTATCCGAAACCCCCAGCATGAGCATCAAGGTTGTGCAATTGCGCAACCTGCACGAGAAAATCGGCTTCGAGATGACGCAACAACACAGCGTCTCGGGGTTCGGCTTCCTGCACGATGGCAGCGTTGATTCACTCGCACGCTTCATGGGGAACCCGCCGTTCATAGGTTTCACCCAGCAGATCGATGGCCCGCCGTCGGTCAAGGTGCCCCGCATGGTGGCGTTCATGATGGCTTTCTCGGGTTCGGACTTGCAGCTTGCGGGCGTGAATACGCCGCCCGGCGGGCCCTTGAGCCGTGACGCACACGCCGCCGTGGGCAGACAGATCACGTTCAATGCTTCCAACGCCGATCCCATTCTGGTCGCGCAGCTCAATGCGCTCATCGCCATCGCCGACACGCCGCCCGACAACACGCCCGGCCCGCGCATCAGCCTCGTGGCCAAGGGACTGCAACAGAACATCGCGCGAGGCTATGCGTATGCGGGCGGCGGCCAGTTTCAGTCGGACCGGCAGAGCGAAAGTGTGTCAACAAACGCATTGATCGCGGCCGCCGGTGGCGGCGCTGAAGTGACGTTCACCGCGGTTCCCTTCGGCACACAAACGCGCATTGGCATCGATCGCGATGAGGATGGCTATTTCGATCGCGATGAGCTCGATGCCGGAAGCGACCCGGCCGACCCAAACAGTGTGCCTGCGGGGCCAGGCGACGCTAACGGCGACGGCATCGTCAACATCGTCGACCTCTTGCTGGTCATCAACGCCTGGGGACCGTGTGCATCGCCATGTGCGGCTGATTTCAACGCCGATGGCCTGGTGAACATCATCGATCTGCTGACGGTGATCAGCAATTGGGGTTGAAGGGCGACGTGCCTCTGGGGTCGATCCTGCAAGTTGCAGCTTATTCACTGCCGCGGATCGCGGCCGCTTTGTCGGGTTTGTCCCAGGCATCGTACAGGTCCGCCAGGCGCTGCCGTGCCTCGAGCGTGCGCTCGTCGTCTTCCCCATGGTCGCGCCGTAGATTCTCGTGCGCCTCCAGCAGCAGCCACTCAGCCTCATCGAACTGTTGGAGCTTGGTCAGGCACGCACCCAGCGCGCTGGCGGTGTACGCCGTTCGCCAGTGCTTGGGCGACAGTTGCGTCTGCCGTATCGTCAGCGCTTCGCGCAGCAGTGGCAGAGCTTCCTCGGCGCGGCCGGTTTGCATGAGCACCGCTCCGAGCGCGGTGAGCGGTCCGGCCATCGATAGGTGCTGGTCGGGCAGGACCTTGCGTTGAATAGCAAGCGCCTCTCGAAACAAAGCCTCAGCTTCGTCAAATTGATTCTGAAATCTCAATACGCCGGCAAGGTTGCCCATTATTTCGGCGGTTGATAGGTCGTCGCCCAGGAGTTTGCGGCGGATGTCCAGCGCTTCGCGAAACAGCGGTTCGGCGGCGGCGTAGTCGTGCCGCATATAGCGCAGCATCCCCAGGCGGTTGAGCCTGGTGGCGAGTTCCGGACGAAGGGTCAGCTGGGCGCGCTCGATTTCGATTGCTTCGAGGAACAGCGGTTCGGCTTCGGCCGGCTTGCCCATGCCGGCGAGCACGACGGCCAGGTTGAACAGGCTCGCCGCCAAGTCGGGGTGCTGCGGATGCAGGCGAGCGCGGAGGATCGCCAGCGCCTCGCGTAGCAGCGGTTCGGCCTGGGCATATTTGCTGTGCGTGGAATACATCTGGCCGAGGTCGATGAGGGAGCCGGCGAGCACAGGGTGATCAGCCCCCAGCACGCGCCGTTGCATCTCGATGGCTTTCTGGTAGTTCTCCTGGGCGGCCTGGAATTCGCCCATACCTTGCAGCACGAACGCAAACTGGCGCAGCGTCGTCGCCAGGTTCGGATGATCAGGCCCCAGCAATTCCTCCCGAATGGTGAGGGCCTCGCGGATCAGCGGCTCGGCTTGGCGGGAACGGCCGCCCAACGCCAGCAGTACGCCGAGATCGGCGAGGCAGCCAGCCAAGTTGGATCGATCGGCCGCCTCTGCGTCGCGCAGCAAATCAATCGCTTGGCCATAGAGCAGCTCGGCCTGGGCATGGTCGCCGCAATGCCGCACGGTGTTGGCGAGTCTGGCCAGCGTGAGGGCCACCAACCTGTGTGGGGGCCCCTCGACTGACTTATACATTGCCAGGGCCTTGCCGAACAGCTCTCGTGCCGGCGCGTAATCGCCCATCGCCAACACCGCATTACCCAAATCGTAGTATCCGACCGCCAGCTCAGCGTGCGGCACCGGGTACACCAGTTCGCGAAGCTCCAGGCTGCGTTGCAGATGGACGAGGGCCTGGTCGTACAGCCCGATGCTTCCATACGTGTTTCCAATGGTTCGACGCACGGCTGCTTCGACTTCCGGCTGGCCGGCGAGTTCGCGATCGACGCGGGTGGCGGCGGAATCAAGCAACTGGCGCAGCACGGTGACGTCGCGGCCACCGGCATGCTCCGGATTCACGCTTGCAAGCATCTGTTGCAGGAAGTCGCTGACTGATCGGGCCTTGTCGGCCTCGATCTGCGCGCGGGTGAGCAAATCGCTTTGCCGGGCGTACATCAGCGCCAGGGACGCCGCCGATGCGCTGACCACGGCCACGAACAGCGCCGCCACTGCCGCCGGCACCCGGTGCCGGCGCACCAACTTCTTGATCGTGTACCAGCCGCTGTCGCGTTTGGCCTCGATGGGTTCGCCAGCTTGGTAGTGCCGGATGTCGCGCGACAGCTCGCCAGCGCTCTGGTAGCGCCGGTGCGGCTCCTTGCTCAGGCATTTGAGCAGAATTGTCTCTAACTCGTCATCCACCTGCCTGGTGATCGAACGAGGCTTGACCGGCTCGGCGCTGCAGATGCGATTGAGCACTTCCTGAGGCGGTCCGCCCACGTCGTAGGGGAACTGGCGCGTGAGCATGTGGTAGCCGATGACCCCCAGCGAATACACATCGCTGCGAATGTCGATGTGCTCATGCCTTCCCTCAGCTTGCTCGGGGCTTGCCCACGGGAGCGAGCCTACGAACTGACCGGTTTGGGTTGTGGCGGCCATACTGGCTGCATCCGACTTGCCCGTCGCCAGCTTCGCCAGGCCGAAGTCGAGCACACGAGGCTCGCCATCGGCGTCGATCCGAATATTGCTGGGCTTGAGGTCGCGATGGATCACCCCCCGCAAATGGGCCGCGTTCACAGCGTCGCAGATCTTTCCAAGCAAATCGAGCACGGCGTCGACCGACAGCTCGCGCTGGGTGACATAGACATCCAGCGGCTCGCCGTGAACGTAATCCATCACCAGGTAGAAGCGTCCGTCAACTTCACCGCTATCGTGGATCGTGACGATGTTGGGATGGCGAAGCTGGCCGAGGATCTGCACTTCGCGATCGAACCGCGCCTTGTCGTGCGGTCCAACCAGGGCAGCGGCGCGGACCGTCTTGATCGCGACCTCGCGATGGGTTGAGTGCTGGATGGCCCGGTAGACCACGCCCTGTCCGCCGCGGTGCGCCTCACCCAACAGCGAATATCCGGGGAACGAGTCGGCACGCATGGAGTGACCGTGGAGGCCAACGGCGTCGCGCTGCGCGACCAGGATGAGCTCGAGCTCGCGCTGCGATGCGATGTGGGCGTTGGCCGGGCCGTTCACTCCAGCACTCCTGAACCGTTGCTTCACCTCGAGCCGGGCCCCTGAGATCTAATCGGGAGCCGCGCCCGTCACTCACGACGGCCGGCGATGAATTACGCGATCTCTTGCAAACATTCTGCCAACGATCGGTGGGCCCGGGCACGCAGCATGAACACTGCGCCCACGCTGCGGCGCAGCTCCGCCGCCACCTCCTGTATGGGCATTTCGCTCAGGTCGTACATCTCCACCACTCGCCGGTAGACCGGCGGCAGGCCCTCGACAGCCTGCTTGAGGGACGCCTGCGCCTCGGCGCCGGCCGCCCGCCGGCTCGGCGTGCTGCTGGTGACGCACACGCGCTCGTACAGGGCCGTGAAGGAATCGTCCCGATTCCTTGGAGCCAGGCGCCGGCAATCGCCGCCTCGTTTCTCCGCTTCAAGGGCCCGGACGGCGTCGATGAGGTTGCGCTTGGCCAGCGCCATAAGCCAGGCGCTGAATGACTCTTCGCCGCGCGGGACGAAGCCGCCGATCGAGATGAACACATCGGTGTACGCCTCCTGCATCACGTCGTCTAACGAGATCATCGATTGCCAGCGTTCGGCGATCGAGCCATGCAGACTTCGGCGCACGTAGGGCCCGTGACGGGCCAGCAAATCCACCAGCGCTTCACCGTCGCCGGCGATGGCGTTCTTGAGCAGTTGGTCGTCAGAGGTTGCCATGGGCAGCGCCTCCATGTTTCCCCCGTTCTTGGTGAAAGGTTGAGCATTCATCGTACTGGATCCCCGTTCTGGGAAGCAAGATGAAAACACGCCCGTGAGTAGCTTGGCCGGATTGCGATTGTCCTTCTGGGTCAACGAACTGGCCCTGCACGATCGATTCGACACACGAAACACGGAGCCTCTCCATGATTACGCGAAAACCACAGACTCATCCCGCAATAGTGGTGGCCGGCGGCATCTGCCTGGCATTGGCGGCAGCCGCATCGGGCCAGTCCTTCAACGTCGATATTGGAGTTGCGGCCGGGGTTGGGGCCGGCGCGCCAGCGGTAGCTTTCGGCGCCGCCGCAGCGCAAGTCGGTCACTGGAACAACATCGTTGGCGTCGCCGCCGGCCCCTTCGCCCTCAACAACCTCGGCGGCTTCGCCACACCCGTGACGGTCGAGCGAACAGCCGGTGTCGCCCTCTTCGCCTTCAACAGCGCCTGCGCCGTTGGCAACACGGAGCTGCTCATGGACGACATCGAAGATGTTGGACCGGCTGGCAGCACCGTCACGTACACATATGAAGGCCTCGCGCCTGGCCGGTATACCGTCTTCACCTACGCTTGGGCGCCGGACAATGAGGGCTTTCGCAGCACGGTGACGGTTCCTGGAGCACTGGAGGGCCCGCAGGTCGTCGGCGGCGCCTGCCCCGGCGCCTGGGTCCAGGGCGTGACGCACGCACGTCACACGATCATTCTCACCAGCGGCGTGCTCGACGTCATTATCGACTCCACCATCGGCTTCGGCAGCGTCAATGGATTCCAGCTCCAGCGCGCTGCGCTGGCGTGCCCGCCGGTTTTGGATCCGCAACTGACCATCGGCGTTGGAGGCACGGTCCACTACCCTGGCGGCGCGACCGAGGATATCAGCACCACGCTGATGCTCACCGCAATTCCGGCCGCAAAGCCGGGCGATTCGACGTGTTACAGCGTGACGGGTCTCTTCCCGCCGCCCGAGCCGCCAGACCCGCCGCTTCCACCGGCCACCATTGACGAAATCTGGGCCCGCATCAGGTTCATTCTTTGGATGGTCAAGTCCATCGTTGAGGCCCCGCCTGGCGCGATGAACGTGTTGCAAGCATCGTGCGGCCACTCTGGCGGCACCTTCACCGCGGGCACCGCTCCCGATCAAACGATCGGTGTGTACAGCATCGAGCTGCAAGACTCCTCATCGGTTCTGGTGGCCTTCGATCTGGACCTCGCGGAGGCTCAACCTCAGCCTGATCCGCCCATTGCGTTCGAAGTGGCCGAGACGATCGAGCCCGCCGGTCCGGGCCACGCAACCGCCGCCGGAATTGGCACGATGATCTACCCTCAAGGCTCTATCTCGATGTCGTTCAGCGTCGAGATCGACTTGCAGGGCGATCCAACGGCCGAACTGCCCCATGCCCTCGATCTCACCCACCAGGGCACGTGGGATCCTTCTTCGTTCCAGGCGCAGTCGCAAATCTGCATCGGCTTCTGCGCCGCAGATGTCACCGGCGATTCCACCGTGAACATCGCTGATTTGTTGGAAGTGATCAGCAGTTGGGGCGATTGTCCGATTCCACCCGCCTCCTGCCCGGCCGACGTCAACGGCGACGGCGTGGTGAATATCATTGATTTGCTTGGCGTGATCGCCGCGTGGGGAAAGTGCACTTGAACGATGACAGCACCGCCGCTGACGGCCTTCATTTCGCAACAGGATTCACCGCCCATGCTTGGCCAAGCATGGGCGGCTTCGTCTGCTAGTTCAGCTCCATTGTTCATCCACCGCATTGCTCGGGCATCGTGAACCATACAAGATACGGTCATCAGCGCCTGGCGTGCGTGCCCACAGTTCAAACCTGCGCTGGCGACATCCCCCTCGGCGGTGATGGCGATGTGAATATCCAGGATCTCCTCGCCGTCATCGCCAAGGGGGCTGAACGATCCATGAAGCGGCTTGTCGTCTATGCTGGTCGCGTGTTCAGCCGCGCCAATCTTCGCGATCCAGTCGCTGTCGCCGAGCTTTTCGAACGCGCGGCTTCGTCGCTCATCGCCTCGCCGCTTCGCGAACATTCCATCATCCGCCTCCCGCCGCGCGGCCGACTCCTGATCACTGGCGACCTCCACGACAACCCCATCCACCTTCAGAAGATCATCAAGCTCGCTCGCCTCGATGCCTCGTCCGACCACCACGTCGTGCTGCACGAGATTATCCATGGCGAAAAACTCATCAACTCCATGGACTTCAGTCATCGCATGCTCGCACGCGTCGCCGGACTGACGTTGCAATACCCGAATCAGGTTCATCCGTTGCTGGCCAACCACGAGCTGGCGCAATTCACCGGCAAGGGAATCTCCAAAGGCGCGGGCAATAGCGTCGAGCTGTTCAACGACGGCCTGGAGTTCGCCTTCGGCGACGATTGGCACACCGTCCGCGATGCCATCAACCAATTCATCGCCGCCATGTCCCTGGCGCTCATCACATCTTCGGGGGTCTTGTGTGCGCATTCCCTTCCGGCTCCCCACATGATGAAATCGTTCGACCTCGATGTGATTCGCCGTGACCTTTACCCGGCCGACTACGCCGCTCCCACTGGCTCGGCCCACCTCATGGTCTGGGGCCGCCAGCACACGCCCGCGCAGCTCGATCACCTCGCCCAGCACTGGAACGTCGAACTCTTCTGCCTCGGCCACGAGCACGTTGAGATCGGCATCGAAGTCAAACCTCCGCGCCTGGTTCTGCTCAACTCCGATCACGACCGGGCTGCCGTCGTGCCCATCGACCTCGCCGCCGGCCCGCCAGCCGCCGAGGAAGCCCTCCTGTCGGCGATTCCCCTTGCTTCGATTTGACTTGGCCCTCTCTGCTGCGTTCATCTGTGTTCATCCGTGTTTTCCCTCCTCCTTGCCATCGAATCCTCTCAGCGGACCGCAGGCGTCGCCGTGCA
>JAKEEP010000086.1 GCA_022616475.1 Phycisphaerales bacterium
AACGGTCTGCGCGGCCAGCAGAACGATGGCTGCGATGCCGAGCGCCAGTTGGAGACCGCCGAGGGTCATGAGTTGGACGCTGCCGACTCCGCCGCCACTAGGATCGGCGAGGATTTGAAGCGGCGCGGCAACGAGCGTAACCAGGAGGCAATAGCGCGCCAGGATGCGCGCGGTCAACGGCTTGTCATCTTGCGCGCCGGGATCGGGCTCGGTGAGCATCCAAAAACCGATCACCTGCGCGGAAGCGATGAGCAGCGTGATGCCCACGAGTGCGACGATGAAGGTTTGCTGCGAGATGACACCGGCGATGATGAGGACTGTGCCGACAACTCCGGCGATCAAACTCAGGACGATTCCTCCAAGGACGCCGAAGATGATCCATAAGGCGCCGGCGGCCAGCCGCTGCACCCAACGAGGCTCGCAGAGCTGCAAGAGATCGCCCTGAATGGAGCGCGCGATGGGAATGTCGCATTCGGGGCATTGCGCATGGTCGGGCAGGCCGCGCAGGTTGTAGCCGCAGTTGCGACAGGAAATGTCCTGAAGAATGCGGCCATGATCATCGCGCAGGACCTGCGGCGAGAGGCGGCCGTCGCGTTCTTGATTATCAATGATCGGAGGTGGTGTGACGTCGCTCATGGGCTGGAATGCTCAATCTACCGAGCAACCGGCAGGAACGATTCATTTGCGGATTCCAGGGCGAGCCATGGTACGGGGTTGGCGGATTTTGAGCAGTTCGCGACGGGTTTGGGGCGGAATTTGGTCTAGAATGTGGTTCAATAGCTACGTTCAGGAGGCCTTGGGCGAATGCGACTGGTTGTGCTTGTTGGAACGCTCATTGCGAGCGCCTCGGTCGGAGCAGGACCGGGAGATCCGCCGGCGTCGCAGCCCGCGACGACCGATGCGAGCGACGTTGGCGCGCCGACGTCGCCGAAGATCGATCGGCTAGAGCCGATCACCGCGAAGGCCGGGCTGACGCGGCTGTACACCAGAGCGTATGAGCTGACAGCGGAGGAGCTGAAGCATCGGGCGGCGGTGCGCGAGTACGGCCGGCAGATTCGGCAGATCAAGCACAAGCACTTTGGACCGATCAAGGCAGAGAAGATTCGGGGCGAGGGAATTGCGCAACTTTCGGAGTTCACGGATGCGGCGGTGTTCGCGCCGATGATTCGCGAGTTGGAGCGCGAGAAGGATGATGTGAAGCTGGCGATGGTGGATCACTTTGCCACACAAGGCGAACAGGGGCAGGCGGCGCTGGCGTGGGTGGCGATCTTCGATGGCGACGCGGCGATGCGGAACGAGGCGACGCGGCGGATGACCGAGCCGGCGCCGGAGGCCGTCAAGTTCATCGTGGATCATGCTTTGCGGAGCCGCGAACATGACGTGGTTAATTCGGCTGCGGCGTTGGCGGGGAACCTAAACATTCTCGAGGCGATTCCGCTTTTGATTTTTGCGCAGGCGGTCGGCCAGCGCACCGAGCAGGAGCCGGGCGACCTGGCGTGGATTGCGATCCAGACGCAGCGCGCCTTCGTGTCGGGCCTGACACCGGTGGTGGGCGACCAAGCCGGCGCGTTTCAGCCGGTGATGGGAATTGTGAGCGACGGCGTGGTCATGCGAGTGGTTGATGCGGTGGTGATCACGTATCGCACGAGCGTGCACAGCTCGCTGGTGAACATGACGAGCGCCGATTGGGGTCAGCCGACGGAGGCGATGGGCTACAACATCCAGGCGTGGTGGGATTGGTACAACACCAAGTACGTGCCGTTCAAGAACGAGCAGGCGAAAGCGGCCGAACTGGCGGGCGGCGGGACTGCGGGCTGATGAAGGGCGCAATAAGAAACCACACTGTGCGTTAGCACAGTGTGGTTTGTGTCTTGAGGCCCGGACCCCCGAACCCGAAACCCCGGAATGACGCACCGATCAGCGACGACGACGACGCGACCCAACCACGCCGGCGAGGCCGAGCAACGCGAGCGCGCCTGGAGCGGGGATGGCGTTGTAGTTGAGTTCCCAACCGGTGAAGGTGCCGCTGTCGGCCGGATCCCAGTCGTAGAAGCGAAGCGACCAGGTGCCTGCGGCTCCACTGATGCTGGCAAATGGCGTGTTGAAGATGCCGAGGTTGCCGTTGACCCAGTTGGCTTCAGGATCGGGTGATCCGCCATCCGTGGTGTTGTAGGTTCCTGCCGGGGGGCTGACGATCGGACTGGAACTCGTCGGAAGGCTCAACCCGCCCGAGTCAACAAAGGTGTAGGTTCCGCCAAGGAAGTCGCCGGAGTTTCCGAAGACGCTTGTGTTGAACAGGCCGGGGCGCACATAAATGTTGTGCATGGCGCCTGTCGGATCGATCAGCACGGCATGGGTATCGCCGATCCACGTGTGGGTGAGACCCGTGATGGTGATCGAGTTGATGCTGGCGACACCGACGGGCAGGACAATACTGGAGGTGTTGCTAGCGGGACCGCCGGGAAGAATGGTGGCGCCCGCGGGTAAATTGACCCATGAGCCGCCGCCGCTGCCGATGATTGTTCCGCCGCCGCCACTGGCGGTGTCCGCCAAGGCGGACGATGTGGACAGAATAGCCGTCGCTACACCTGCCACTGCGAGCATAGACATTTTCATTCCAATGATCCTTTCCTCTTTCGGTTTCTCCCCTTGATCGGGGCCCAATTGGAGTCGCGCTTATCCCACTTGATTTGCGCGGCACAAGACACACGAACCTGGCTGGGCCAGTACACCTGACCTCAAATTCGTCGCCGGGTCCTTTCGGCCAAGCGATGAACAACCAAAACGGAAGGCAGGGCCATCCGCTCTCTCTCAACTCAGCTTGAAGGATTCCCAGGAAGAAACGCGTATGCACGCTTTGCGATGCGTGTGCACACCGAACGACAAGATACCACACAGAATGCGATTGCAAGAGAATTCTGTGCGTTTTTTGCGACTTTCTTATTTGGGTCAAGTTGCGTTTGCGCGCCGAGAGGCCTGTGAAATCGGGCAAACTTTGGACCCAGTGCCTGGGGCCGTCCACAGAGTTTTCCTTTGATTGTCAATGAGGGCTGGATGGGTTGTCTGGTGACGGCGGAGGGATAGGCGGGTGATAGCCGTGGCACTGCTCACCAATCCCTGGTCGCGACGCCGGGGCGGGCGCAGGCGTATGCATCAGACACACAGCGCGACATGAGCGATGCCGGTCTCGGAGCTGGTCTGACGGTTGGCGAATCGCCTTGACTTGCCTGTGAATTGGCTTAGCTTAGGCCGATGCAATCCAATCGGAACGGGGGATTTGACGTCGCGATCGTCGGAGGCGGGCCAGGAGGCAGCACGACTGGATGCCTGCTGAAAAAATACGCCCCGCACTTGAAAGTCGGAATCTTCGAAAAGGAGAGGTTCCCTCGCGAGCATATCGGCGAGAGCCAGCTTCCGCCGATCAGCAGCGTGCTGCACGAAATGGGTTGCTGGGAGAAGGTTGAAGCTGCCAATTTTCCCATCAAGATCGGCGCGACGTTTCGGTGGGGGCGGACGCAGGAAATGTGGGATTTCGAGTTCCTGCCGGTGTCGGAATTCAAGGACGAGCCGCGTCCGGCGAAGTTCGAAGGCCAGCGGCGCATGACGGCCTTTCAGGTCGATCGCGCAATCTACGACGAGATACTGCTGAATCATGCGGCGGAGCTTGGCTGTCAGGTGCGGCAGGAATGCCAGATCGCGAAGGTGCATCGCGATGGCGATCGAGTGACGGGGCTGGAACAGCGGAACGGGGAAGTCGTGACGGCACGGTACTACGTTGACGCGTCTGGGCATGTGGGCACCCTTCGACGGGCCATGGGCATCAAGGCGGACATGCCCACCAAACTCCAGAACATCGCGATCTGGGACTATTGGGAGAATGCCGAGTGGGCGGTGGAAATCGGGATCGGGGGAACCCGCATCCAGGTCATGAGCGTGGATCGGGGTTGGCTGTGGTTCATTCCGCTGGGCCCGACGCGGACGAGCATCGGCTTTGTGTGCCCGGCCGAGTTCTACCGCAAATCGGGACAGACACCCGAGTCTCTGTATTACCAGGCCTTGGGTCAGAGCGACCGGATCAGCAAGCTGATCACCAAAGGCAAGGCCAGCGGAACGATTCGAACGACCAA
>JAKEEP010000087.1 GCA_022616475.1 Phycisphaerales bacterium
GCCGCATTCACAAACTCGATCATCGCCGCAATCGCCGTGTTGAAGCTCAACCGCTCAATGTCATCGCTGACCTTGGCGATCGTGCGATGCAGTTGCTTCTCGATCGCTTCATCTCTTGATGCGCTGACCCTCAACTCCCCGCTCTGCTCATCCACCACCATTCGCCAGGCCCGCTGCAAAAACCGGAACGGCCCCTCGATATCCCGCGGATTCCACGGCTTGCTCGCCTCCAGCGGCCCCATGTACATCTCGTACAACCGGAACGTGTCGGCGCCGTACTGCCCGATCACATCATCGGGATTCACCACGTTCTTGAGCGTCTTGCTCATCTTGGCGACGATCTGATCCACTTGCGCGCCGCCTTGTTTCAACACAAAACGACCATCGCGCTCTTCCACCTCATCTACGGGCACTGTTCGACCGTTCGAGTCCTTGTACGCGAAGCTCGTGATCAACCCTTGGTGAAACAGCTGCCCGAATGGCTCCGGCGTCGAAACCTCGCCCAGGTCAAACAGCACCTTGTGCCAGAACCGCGCATAGAGAAGGTGCAGCACGGCTTGCTCGGCCCCGCCGATGTACAGATCGACGCCGCCGGCGTGATTCGAGCCATCGCCCGCACTTGACGGGGCCGAGGACGGCCCGGCTCGCCGCGTTCGTGTGCTCACCATCCAGTATTTCTCCCCCTCGCGCGCGACAAACCTCTTGTGGTTGCGCGGATCGGTGAAGCGCAGATAATACCAGCACGAACCCGCCCAATTTGGCATCGTGTTCGTCTCGCGCTTCACCGGCGTATTCGCCGCCAACACCTTCGCCGAAACACCCGCCTTGCCCGCTGTCGTGTTCACCCATTCCTTCGCTTTCGCCAGCAGCGGCCGTGGCTCATCCGACTCCACCGGCTGATAGTCCTTCATCTGGGGCAGCACCACCGGCAAATGCGACTCATCTACCGGCCAATGATTCCCCGCCTCATCAAACACAATCGGAAAAGGCTCGCCCCAATACCGCTGCCGCGAGAACAACCAATCCCGCAGCTTGTAGTTCACCTTTCGCACTCCGCGGCCGCTCTTCTCCAGCCACTCGATGATCCGGTCCTTCGCTTGCGGAGTCGGCAGGCCGTTCAAAGAGACTTCCGAGTTCTCGGAATTGATTGCGACGCCTTCACCTTCAAACGCGACCTCATCGAAGTACGCATTCGTGTGGCGGTAGATATCGCGAATCTCCTCCACAGACTTCTTGCCCAAAGCCTCCCCGATGTGTTCGCGCAACCAATTGTCCGGTGGCATCACCACATTTTGCGTGGTGATGTCGAACCTGCGTGAAAACTCCAGATCGCGCTGATCGTGTGACGGCACGGCCATGATCGCCCCGTGGCCGTAACTCATGAGCACATAATCAGCCACCCAGATTGGAATGCGATGCTGATTCGTCCAGAGTGGATTTTCAGCGTCGATCGCCGGATTGATCGCATACACACCCGTGAAAATCCCCGTCTTCTCCTTTGTTTCCGCCATCCGATCGACATCCGACCGATTCCGCGCCGCCTCCACATACGCGCGCAATTTTTTCACATCCGTCTCCGGCGGCGGATTCTTCAGAATCTCCCCAACCAGCGGATGCTCCGGCGCGACAACCATGAACGTCGCCCCGAAGATCGTGTCCGGCCGAGTTGTGAAAACACGAATTGATTTCAAATCTGGAATCTGAGATTTCAAATCTGGGATCTCAAAGTCAACCTCCGCCCCCTCACTCTTGCCAATCCACTCGCTCTGCTGAACCCTTGTTGACTCAGGCCATTTCACCAACTCCAGATCGTTCAGCAGTCTTTCGGCGTATGCCGTGATCCGGAACATCCACTGCCTCAGCGGCTTGCGAAACACCGGAAAACCGCCGCGCTCCGACTTGCCATCGATCACTTCCTCGTTCGCCAACGCCGTCCCCAGCTTTGGGCACCAGTTCACCGTTTGCTCGGCGATGTACGCCAGGCGATAGCTGTCAATGATTAGCCGCCGCTCCGCCTTGCCCAGCGATTTCCAGTTTGCAAAACGCCGCGATTTTTCCGCAGGGCTGAACTCCGCCGCATCCGGATTGATCCGCACCTCGCGCTTCCCCGATTCAAGCTCACCGATCAAGTCACCAATCGATCGAGCCTTGTTCGAAGTCGCGTCATACCACGAGTCATAGATCCGCAAGAAAATCCACTGCGTCCACCGGTAATACTCCGGATCGATCGTTGCGAACTCGCGCCCCCAGTCGTAGCTGAACCCAAAGCGTTTCAACTGCCGCCGAAACGTGTCGATCGCCTGCCGCGTCGTGATCGCCGGATGCACACCCGTCGCAATCGCATACTGCTCAGCCGGCAGCCCAAACGCATCCCACCCCATCGGATGCAGAACGTTGAACCCCCGATGTCGCTTGTACCGGCTCACGATGTCGGTGGCCGTGTACCCCTCCGGATGCCCCACGTGCAGACCCGCTCCCGATGGATACGGGAACATATCCAGCACGAAGTACTTCGGCCGTGCTGCATCAAAGCCCTTCTCACTTGGATTGATCGCTGCGAATGTCTCTTCGCTCTCCCATAGCCCCTGCCACTTCAACTCGATCGCATCCGCCAGCGCGCTCGTATAGCGGTGCGGATACTCCCGATCGCCCGACGGTGTTTCCGCCGCACCCTTGCTCGGTTGCCTCATCGCTTCTTTCACAGCCCGAATGTTCGTCGTGTTCGCCATAACCGTCAATCAATCCTCAATGAACACAAAAGGCCCCGCATTCGCGAGGCCTTCAATTCCGAATCCGACTTCGCGCGCACCTACACCAACAATCGACCCCCCGTAAGCAGCGAGCGAATTGTCTCATTCGATTCCATGGCAGCTAACTCTATCGGCTCAAACCCCTCAATCAATCACCCCCACAAACCGCTTTTGACCTCTGACCTCTGACCTCTATCTCGCGGCCGCCACCTGCTTCTTATCCAGCTCCGCCAGGTATTTCTTGGTCTCCCCAACCAGATAGAAACTGCCAGTCACCACGATCAAGTCATCGCGCCCAACCGCCCGCGAAGCCAAATCCAGCGCCTCCGGCAGCGTTCGAGCCACCTGGCTCATCTTCCCCGAGCGCTCGGCAAACTCGCGCTGTAATTCATCCGGGTCGGCCGCGCGCGGATTCCCCTTCGCCTTGGTGAAGATGATCTTGTCGCCGCCCAACGCGACCTTCTCCAACATGGCCGACTTATCCTTGTCGTCGCAGCATCCAAAGATGCACACCATTGAGTCGTACGGCACATGCGCGCCGACGCAGCGCATCAGCGCGCCAACGCTGGCCGCATTGTGCGCCCCATCAACCAGAATCCGCGGCTGGTTCCACACCAGCTCCATTCGCCCCGGCAGCTTCGTCTTGGCCAGCCCTTCGTGCAGCTGCGCCTCGGGCACGTTGAACCCGCTGGCCTTCAGCGCATCCACCGCCGCCAGCGCCAGTGCACAATTAAACGCCTGATGCTCGCCCGGCAGCGGCACCGGCAAATGCATGAATTGACTGGTCGGCGTAATCAAGCACACCCGGCTGTGCGGACCCAGATCATCCGATGCCCCGAACCTGTAGCTGAACTCAATATCCTTGTTGATCACCTTCAGCGGCGCGCCGATTTCCTCCGCGGCGCGCTTGAGCGCCATCTCCGCATCGCGCGGCTGCTCCACTGTAAACGCCGGCACCCCGCGCTTGAAAATCCCCGCTTTCTCCTTGGCGATCTTGTCCAGCGTCCGCCCCAGAATATGCACGTGATCGTAATCAAGTTGCGTAATCACCGTCACCACTGGCGTAATCACGTTGGTCGAATCCAGCCGCCCGCCCAATCCCACTTCAATCACCGCGATATCCACCGCCTGCTCTGCGAAATACTTGAACGCCATCGCCGTGATCAACTCGAAGAACGTCGGCTCGAAATCCAGCTTCTCAGCCGCGCTCGCAACCTGGCGCCCCAGCTCGGTGAACTCGGTCTTCCCCACCCAATCGCCGTTAATCGAAATGCGCTCGCGGATGTCGGTCACGTGCGGACTGGTGTACTGGCCCACCGCGTACCCGCACCCCTGGAGGATTGACGCGATCATCGCCACCGTTGATCCCTTGCCCACCGTGCCCGCCACATGCACCATCTTCACTTGCTCGTGCGGGTTGCCCAGGTGTTCCATCAGCTTCCGCATCCGATCGAGCTTGAAAGTTGACTCATCGAAATGAACCAACCGCATTCGCTCGTAGTCCACTCGATCCAGCAAATATCTCACCGCATTGGGAAAAGTCGTTATTTCGACGCTTCGAGGACGCACGGCATTTCCCGCGCCGGAAGCCGAGATTGCCGTAGCTCCAGATGCCCGGCTTCCGTGGCTGCCGTGGCTCTCCGAACTTCCGGGGCCTCCGGGGCTTCCGGGGCTTCCGGGGCCTCCGGGGGCGGGGGCCCGCGCGCTTCCGGCACTTCCGGAGGCGCGGGAAGGAGAAGGGGCAGCCGGCGGGGTGGTCGCCCCGCGGCGGGGAGGAGTCGCTCTGCTCATGGGACCCAAGCAGTTTAGCAAAACCAGCAGCCCTCTTCAATGATCGAGTTCCGTCCTCGACTGATCGCAGCGGCATTTTTATTGGCCCAACCCCCTCTGATGGCCGCTCCGCGCTTCGCCGCTGAAGCAGCGGCCGCTTTGCTACGATGAATAACTTTCCCGGCTGCGGCAAGCGCAAACCCCTCTTGCATCCTCTCTCTGTGCTCTCTGTGCCCTCTGTGGTGAAATCAGGAAAATGGACGATCGCGACCTACGAGAAGCACTCCGAGACGAACCCTGGCGCGTCTTCCGCATCATGTCGGAGTTCGTCGAGGCCTTCGACACTCTCGCCAAGCTCGGCCCGGCGGTTTCGGTCTTCGGCTCGGCTCGCATGCCGCGCGATCACAAGTACTATCAGATGGCCGTCGACTGCGGCGCCAAACTCGCCCAGAAAGACTTCGCCGTCATCACCGGCGGCGGCCCCGGCATCATGGAGGCCGCCAATAAGGGCGCTGCCGAAGCTGGTGGCACGTCAGTCGGCCTCAACATCACTCTCCCCATGGAGCAAACGCCCAACCCCTATCAGAACGTCAACCTCGACTTCCGATACTTCTTTGTTCGCAAAGTCATGTTCGTCAAGTACGCACGCGGCTTCATCATCTTCCCCGGCGGCTTCGGCACCATGGATGAGTTCTTCGAATCGCTCACGCTCATTCAGACTCTCAAGGTCGTGCCCTTCCCCGTCGTCCTCATCGGCTCCGAGTACTGGAAGGGCTTGCTTGAGTGGTTCGACAACGTCCTGATCAAGCAGTACCACACCATCAGCGCCGATGACTTCAACCTGTTTCATCTGACCGACAGCGTCGATGAAGCGGTTGACATCGTCTACGAGACCCACATCGGCAAGCGCCAGATCGCCCAGCAGCTCCCGCGCTTCGTCACCGATGAACAAGTCCCCACCGGCGAAGGTACCCGCGGCGGCCTCCCCGCGCGCAAAACCGGCCTCCAACAACGCGGCAGCGCCATGTTCGACCTGATGGAAGACGGCGCGATCTGATTCTCAACGGACGTTTCGACCAGCTTGCCTCTTCGCGGCATGCGGCCACCCGTCATACGCAGTGA
Organism: Phycisphaerales bacterium; assembly: GCA_022616475.1. Lineage (GTDB taxonomy): Bacteria > Planctomycetota > Phycisphaerae > Phycisphaerales > SM1A02 > JAKEEP01. Next base: position 5,643 of record JAKEEP010000087.1, read on the forward strand.
CGAACTCCCATATTTGCCGGGCCAATCCTTCCTTCTCCGGATTCTTTTCGATGTACGCAACACACCCGGACACTTCCTGCGGCGTATACATAAACACCTTGTAGGGCCGCTCCGCCCACACTCGATGCGTCTGACCAACATCCGCGAAGAGGCGAAGCTGATCCGCGGCGCCCTCTTTGAACGCGTTCCACATCGTGATCGCATCATCGCGCTGTCTCCGAATCAACAGATGCACGTGGTTCGAGCAAATCGCGCACGCCCAGCACGTGTACTTCCGATTCCACACAACTTCACCGAGAGCTTCCGCAACAGCTTGCCTCTTCGCGGCATCAAACCAAATCGGCGCATGCTCCAACAGAGGCTTCAGTTCCCGGTGAAATTCTCGAAGCGCCCCGCGCGACGGCTGCAAATGCTCCGGCTTGCGGCCTCGATGAATTTCGCCTACCTGCCCAAGTTCGGGCTTTCGCAGCTTCTCCGATCCGCTTCCTCTCGGATCATTCGACGGCCAATGCCCATACCCCGTCAAAATCAAGTGATGAGCAATGACCATTCGCTCATGCGTCCGCATACCTCCCATCCTGACGTCCGCACACCAAACGCCCCCGCACCCGCTCGCCTCTTCGCGCACCGATCTCCAATCGTTTCCCGACCTGCTTGCCTCTTCGCGGTCCCCAATCGATCATGATTCCGAAATGCAACTTGCTTGCCCAATTACGCGGATTCAATCTTCACATGTCCCGCCACCCCCCGAACCGACGCCCCGTCCGCGCGTCCAACCTAAACAAGCAACGAAGTCCACGCGCGCCGACGCTCCCTTTCTATAGAGGGCTTTCTCTTTTTCTCTATGCGCCACAAGCACGCCTGCCGCTTTGCACCTACCCCGCTCCAACCCCAAAACGATTCACGGAATCACCCCCATTTGTGTCAGATACACTCCGTTTCCAAAAGACCCTCTCCAACTCCCGCCTTTGCAAAATTCGGCCGCATTCGGCAAAAGCATCTCTCCAAAGACGAGCGCAAAAGCCACCTTTTGCCTTCAAAACAGCGCGGTTCGGCCTCATTTGACCGCCAAGCCCATCCGAAAACGTCACCGCTTTTCGCCAACCTCCATCGCCTTTGCCCCATCCACCGCGTTGACGCAAAACATCGCGCAGCTTCGACCAAACGCTGCTGCAAACGCATCAGCCAGCTCCGATTGCACCCTCATCACGCCCTCCCTCGTGCACACCGCAACAACGCATCCGCCAAACCCTGCTCCCGTCATCCGCGCTCCAAACACCTGCGGCCTTGGGCCCTCGCTCCTCAACCGTCGCGCCGCATCGACCAGCACATCAAGCTCCGGGCACGAAACTTCAAACAAATCCCGCAACGACGCGTGGCTCTCGAACATCAGCTCGCCAACCCGCACCAGGTTGCCCACGCGCAGCGCATCCGCCGCCTGCATTGTCCGCGCATTCTCTCCGATTACGTGCATCGCTTTCGCCCTCTCGTCCTCACTGAGAATGTCCTGACGCATCTCGATCATCTCAGGCGTCGCGTCCCGAATCGCGGCCACCCCAAGCTTCCGCGCGATCCGATCACAAGCGGCACGGCGTTCGGCATACTCGCCGCCCCGGCCTTCAGCCAGCTCATGTTTCACGCCCGCATCGATGATCAAGATGCCTGCATCATCAGACGTCCCGATTGGGATCGATTCGGACTCATGCGTGCGGCAGTCCAGCAGCAGTGCGTGGCCCGCGCGGGCGAAGATCGCCGTGTACATGTCCATGATCCCGCACGGCGTGCCCGGGAACTTGTGTTCCGCCCTCTGGCACAGCAACGCCTTCTCCTTCTTGTCCAACTCGATGCCCGTGACTTGCTCGAGGAACGTCGCGAACGCCACTTCGAGGGCCGCGGAACTTGCCAGGCCCGCGCCGATCGGCACCGAACTGGTCACAACCACATCAAAATTGGGCACGGGGATATCGCGGTCGATGAACTGTTGGACGACGCCGAGCAAGTAATTGGCGGCCTTGCCGGGCAGCGGCGTAAGCGGCAGGGTCAGATCGATATCAAGAGTTTCGTCAACATCGATCAGCCAGAGCGTGGATTGCTTGCGCGGCGCGCCGGGCCGGCCGGCAAGGTCGCCGACCACGACGGTGTAGCGATCAATGGCGATGGGCAGCACGAAGCCGTGGTTGTAGTCGGTATGGTCGCCGATGAGGTTGACCCTTCCGGGGGCGGCCGCGGCGTATTTGGCCGCCCGGCCGAAGCGCGATTTGAACGCCGCCGTCGCTCGCGCCAGGAGCGAGTTCAAATCCAGTGGGATATCAATGGGGGGCCGGGGCACTTTGACGACTGTAGGATGCGGGGCAGCCAAATGGTGATTGTTGCGTGAAGAGGTGCTTATGCGGACGAACGGGTTGCTGATGTTGGGCTTGCTGTTGCTCTGCGTTGTGGCGTGTCAGAATCAGCGGCGCGAACCGGGGCGCGCGAAGCCGCCCCCGGAAGCAGTGGTTGAGCCACCCCCGTCTTCCTCGGTCGCCGCTGGCGCGGCTCGGTCGTCAGACGCGGCGTTCGCTGATGAGTCTCCGGAAACGACGGGATGGACGGAGTTGATGCAGGCGGCGCGGCGGGGGGATGTGAAGCGGATTGATGAGCTGATCGCCGGCGGCGCTGAGATGGAGGCGCGGTGGCAGGATGGATCGACGGCGCTGATGATCGCCAGTGGCTTTGGGAAAGTTGAAGGGGTCGAGGCGCTGATCAAGGCGGGGGCGGATGTGAACGCGCGCGACGACAATGGGATGAGCGCACTGTTGCATGCGGGGTTGCGTCAGGATGCGCGGAGGACCAAAGCGCTGATTGATGCGGGGGCGGATGTGAATGCGGTGAGCGCGCTGGGGTTGACGGCGCTGATGATGGCGGGGATGTATGGCGATGAGGCAAGCGCCAAGGCGTTGATCGAGGCGAAAGCCCAGGTCAATCGCGAGGATCCCAATGGCTACACGCCGCTCCTGTGGAGTGCCCAATACGGCGATTCGGCGACCATGCGAGTGTTGATCGAGCGCGGGGCGGATGTGAATCATCATGCCGTGGATGGGGTGACGGCGCTGAGCCTGTCGGCGGCGGTGGGAGATGGAGAGAAGGTGAAGGCAATTCTGAAAGCGGGGGCGCAGGTTGATGCGCGGGACGGGCAGGAGGCGACTGCGCTGATGAGCGCGGTGGCGGCTTCGAGCGCTGAAGTGGTTGAGGTGCTGCTGGCGGCGGGAGCGGATGTGAATGCGCGCGATGTGTTCGGGCGGACGGCGCTGCATTGGGCTGCGGTGGCAGCGGACGCTGCTGTGGTCAAGGCTCTGTTGGATGCGCCCCGGAGGGCAGACGTTGACCGCTTGGATGTGCGTGGCTGGAGCGCCTTGGAGTTGGCCCAGGAGCGCGGGGACGAGCCGGGGAAGGCGGCTGTGGAGGTCCTGCGTTCGGGTGGAGGGGTCGAGGGCGGGGTACACTGACGTTGTGGAAGCCGACATCGAACGAATCTTGATCAGCCGGGAGAGTATTGCCGGCAGGATCCGCGAGCTGGGCGCGGAGATTCGGCGTGATCTGGACGACTTGAGCCGGGATGGGGAGATTGTTCTGGTGCCGGTGTTGACGGGGAGCATTATTTTCGTTGCGGACCTGATGAGGCAGCTGCCGAACAAGGTGCGGATCAGCGTGGTGGCGGCGAGCAGCTACCCGGGAAGGGCGACGCAGAGCAAAGGCGTGACGCTCTCGAGCGTTTTGCCGCATGACCTGGCGGGCAAGCACGTGTTGATCGTGGATGACATTCTGGATTCGGGTTCGACCATCAGGGCGATTCGGAAGGAAATTGAGGGGCGGAATCCCAAGAGCGTTCGAGCGTGCGTCCTGGTCCGGAAGAAGGTTGAATCGGCGATGGCGACGCCGTGCGAGTACGTGGGGTTCGACATTCCGGATGTGTTTGTTGTGGGGTATGGCTTGGATTACGACAACTACTATCGCAACCTTCCCGAGATCGGGGTGCTGAAGAGGGAGGCGATGTGAGGATTTTGGATTTTGGATTTTGGATTTTGGATTGCGGACGGGGGAACTGGACGCGCGGGCGATCCGGGTCTTGCTTGGTCGAGCAAATCAGGACGACTTCATCAGACCGGGCGCCTGTTGAATCCACAATCCACAATCCAAAATCCAAAATCGCTTTCAGCGATGTAACCGCGATGCCGACGCCGGTGGCGACCGTCGGCTTGACCAAGGACTTGGTGCGGGACGATGAGGTGGTGATCCTGATGCTCCGGCCAAGCTGGCTCTATGTGGTCTTGTCGTCGGCAGGGGGATTGTTGTTTATCGCGCTGATGACCTTTGCGCTGGCGTACATGGCGAAGTTCATGTCGCAGATGCCGGGCATCGGGTGGACGGACCGTCAGGCATTCATGCTGGGTATTGGCTTGGCGGCGCTGCGTCTGGGTTGGCAGGTGCTGGAGTGGGTGAGCCGGGTTTACATTCTGACCGACCGTCGCGTGATCTGCCGCAGCGGCGTGCTGCGAGGCTCGGTGTTCGAGACGCCGTTGAAGAACATTCAGCACGTGAGCGTGTTCGCGAGGTACCGCGAGCGGATGTTTGGATTGGGGACGATTGGATTCGCAACGTCGGGGAGTCACACGTTCCAGGCGTATTGGGTGATGATTCGCCAGCCGTTCGCCGTGCACAAGACCGTAGTGCAGGCGATCCAGCGATACGGCGGTTAAACGTCCAAACGTCCAAACGTCCAAACGTCTAAAC
>JAKEEP010000088.1 GCA_022616475.1 Phycisphaerales bacterium
ACCGTCTGGTTCATGAAACCGGCCTGAGTGCGTCGGCCCCGTTTCCCCGGCTTTACGGCGCCGACGGCCGGGCTTTGGTGCCGCCGCTCAGCGATGATCCAGATGCACGGCTGCCGCGCGTCATGCTGCCCGAAGCCATCGTGCAGTATCGCGAGCGCTACAACGGGTTCAATCCGTTTGTCGCCAACCCGATACCGACAACCGGCTATCCCTTCGGCCCGAATTACTCAGGGTTCCCGTCGAGTTCCTCAGACCGAATCGGCCCACGAGGCGTGGCTGCTATCGGCGAGCTGCTGATGCTCAGCCAACCGGGACAGGGATTGGCCGATTCCGGGCTGCCTCCGGTCCAACACGGCTATATCGATCGGGTTGGCACCTTTAACAACTCCGGGGTCGACCGGATCTTCAATCAGCATTGGAAGATCGATCTGGGCGCGGCGGTCGCCTTCGACGAGGATGATCTTGACATCGTCGACCCGCCCGAACTCAATCCGCGCAAGCCGTTCCGCAATGCGACGTCAACGAGCGCTTCCCCATTGCTGCCGCCGCAGGTTTCGATGCGGATCAGCACCGACCGGCAGGACGCGTATTTCCCGGCGCCCTTGCCGCCAACAGGTCATCCGCAGATTCGCCCAGACTTTGTCGCGGGCGACGCCGAGGAGGCGAACATGCTCTTCGCGGGCGTCTCCAACCTGGTGACGACGCGAAGCGACACGTTCACGGTGTACTTCCGCGTGAGGACGTTCCGCCCCAATGCGACGACCAATCCGCCGGTGTGGGATGCGACCAATCCCGAGTACATTCTGGATGACAGCCGCTACGTCATGCTGGTGGATCGATCCGAAGTGAACCGCCCGACCGACAAGCCGAAGATTCTCTATTTTGAAAAGCTGCCAAACTGATTCGATCACAGACAATGAGGAGTTGTTATTGGTAATTGGTCATTCGTAACTGGTCATTCGTAACTCGAACCTGCTTCGACATTCCAAACCGCGCCCCGTCACGCTCATCCGCTGTGGGGCGCGGTTGTTTTTTTCTCTGGGCTGCGCGAACGAGTGATGAAGCGCTGAGATCCATTTCTGAGCGCGAGCGCGGAGCAGTATACTTGTGGCAGGATCGGTGGCAGAGCCTTCGCAAGACGCGCAACAATGCTTCGATGTCGAGTCAATTCGTCGGATCGCGACCATGCCGGGCCGCTCGGCCTGGTGGGAATCGCTCGGGGGCCAAGAGCAGCGCTTCTCTCGACCCTCACTTTTGTCATTGCGAACACGATCGCATGCAGCGCGTGCCTGGTCTCCTGCGCCCCTGACCCGATCCAGCGCGCCACCGAATCTGGCGGTCCCGGATCAAGTCCGACCGATCAACCAAATTGGATCACGCAAAGCGACGATTGGTATTCGCTGACGCTGGCGGCTGCTCGCGCGGGTTGGATGCGCGTGGTCCGCGAGGATGATGGCCATCGTTATCGAACCACGAATGAGATGACCTTGAAGTTCAATCAGGGGGGAGCGCAGTTCGACATTGATAGCTACGTTGAATGGATTGAGGGTCACGATGGCCAGCCGCTCCGCCTGGTCGTCGCGCGTAAGGACAAGGAGAAACTGGCAAGCGTCGATGCCGCCAACGCCTCGGTCTGGGAGAAGACTCGCGACGGCGATCCGCTGGGCCTGCTGACCTCCAAGCGCGCGTGGGAGTTCGATGGAACCGAGGTAACCAAGATCGCGTCGCACGGCGAAAGGAAAGTCGTTCGAACCTCGGCTCCCAAGCCGGGCGGGGAGTGGCTCACGCCCGCCGCAACCCAGGAGTTGATCCGCCGCCGCATCAGCGAGGATGCAGGCGCCATTGAGTACGGCATGATTGATGCACCCGACTCACTGCGATACGTGGGTGTCACAAGCACGTTGGTCGGCCGGAGCGAGTTTGGGTTTGATGGAGTGTTGATCCCGGTCACGGTCTGGCGAACGCAAACGTCGATCAATCCTGGGCAAACCATTTCACACTATTCGCCAGATGGAAAGCTCATGTCCTCTTCGGTCGATCTCGGAGTCGGCGTGCTCGAAACCCGCCTCTGCAAGAAGGAAGAAGCGCTGTTCGACGCCGTCGCGGCGCTGCCGGTCAAGCCAACGGCAGTGAAGCCCGACCGGGAGTTGACCGCGACCTCGAGGACGGTTTTTGAAGTGCGGTTGAAGGAAGGGAAGTTGCCGCAACTGCCCAGCGCCGGCTCGCAAACGGTGGAAATTTCAGCGGACGGGGCTTCAGCGCGAATCACGGTCGTGACCGGGACGAGCTCGGCGGCGACGAGCGCTGAGCTCGAGGATGTTCGACTTCGGGAGGGCTCGCCGATCGTGGGTTCAGCCGATCCGGTGATCCTGGACTTGGCGGCGCACTCGTTGCGCGAAACGGAAGGGATGGACAATCTCGACCTGGCCAAGTCGTCTCGAGCAGTTGTTCATCGGCACTTCGCCCGGAGGATCGCCGACGGCTCGTCGGCACCTGTTCCGAAAGGGGGCATGCAACTTTTCGATACGGACCTTGAGCGGGCGAAAACGCTCTGCGCCGTGCTGCGAATTCACAGAATTGCGTCTCGCATTGTGAGCGGGTTGGCCTATGCGGCCCAGCCGAACGGACAGGGTGTGTTTGAGTGGACGATGTGGACGCAAGCGTTGGTGGATGGCCGATGGGTGGACTTGGACCCGACCGGCCTCGATCAGTTCAACGGTGGGCACATTCTCACCGGCTTGGGCAGCTTGAGTGCCATGAGCACCGATCCCGACCCTGTCGGATTCGCCAAACTCTTGTCTCAGGTCGAGATCAAAGTCGTTTCGCAACAATAGGCGGCCACCAGGCCGCCGATTTCGTCGTGCGACTGAGGCGGCAGAAGGTCTCGCGACCGTTGAGTCTCGTCAGAAATCTGCTGTATCGTCTTGAACTGGCTGTTGGCGTGGGTTAGATTGAATTGCTCAGCCAGATGGCGCCGACATTCGGCCGTCGAAGGTTGGGTTGACAAGTCGGATAGCGAGGAGAACAAGACATGCGTATTCTAATTGGTGGAATTGCAGTGGCGTTGTTGTGCGCGCCTGTAGCGGCAATCGAGATTGATCCTGATTGGTCGATCGCTCGAACGTGGAACGAGCAGAACCTCTTCTGCATCCGGCGCAGCACGCCAAGACCTCCCGTGCATGCACGAAATCTCTACCACGTCAACGCGGCGATGTACGACGCGTGGACGGCGTACTCACCGACGGGACGGGGCGTGTTCTTCACGGAAAAGCACGTGGCGGGAAATCCGGATGGGGCGCGGCACGTGGCCATATCACATGCGGCATATCGCATTCTGAAGGCCCGCTATGTCGCCGGCAACGGGCCAAACATCGCGCAGATTCAGGCGGACCTCGACGCTACGTTTGTTGCGCTTGGATACGATCCGGCTTTCACGAGCACTGTTGGCGACTCGCCTGCAGCAATCGGCAACCGCATCGCGGCGACAATCCTGGCCGCTGGGCTCCTCGACGGCTCCAACGAACAGAACAACTATGCGCCCAACAATGGCTACGCGCCGGTCAATGATCCGATGCCGTTCAAGATTCCGGGCACCGTGATGGACGACCCGAATCGCTGGCAGCCATTGGCCTTCGATTTCCTCGTACTCCAGAACGGCGAGATCATCGGCCAGGCCGTCCAGGTGGTCGTCTGCCCGCACTGGAACAATGCCCAGCCGTTTGGCATGAACGACTATGAACGGAACCCGCTGAACAATCTCTATCACGATCAAGGCCCGCCGCCTCTGATTGGCACTCAGGAGATGCGCGACCAGGCCGTTTCCATGCTGGAGCATTCGGCCATTCTCGATACCGCACAAGGCGTGATGGTCGATGTCAGTCCGACCGCTTGGGCAAATAGCCCGCTGGGATCGTACGAACAGCCTGGCTATGGGCTCAATCCTGTGACGGGCGAGGCGTACGCGTCGAACGTCGTCAATTTCGCCGACTACGCACGGGTCAACGCGGAATTCTGGGCCGACGGCGCCGACTCTGAAACGCCGCCCGGGCACTGGCACGTTGTCGCGAACATGGTTGCCGATGATCCGGAATTCGAACACAAGCTCTATGGCGACGGACCCTCCCTCAATCGGTTGGAGTGGGATGTGAAAATGTATCTTGCCGTTGGCGGAGCCGTTCACGATGCGGCGATCACTTCCTGGGGCATGAAAGGCGTCTACGACAGCTCTCGGCCGATCTCGTTCGTTCGCTACATGGGCCAATCAGGTCAGTCGTCGGACCCCAAACTCCCCAACTATAGTCCCAACGGACTGCCGCTGATTCCGGGCCTTGTAGAGATCGTTCAACCTGAAGATGTGCTGCCGGGCGGCGAGTTCGAAGATTTGGCGCAGCTTGTTTACATACCCGAGATTGGAGAGCCGATCGGCGTGGACGACCATGTCGGAGACATCGTGGTGAAGTCGTGGTTGGGCGGGTTCTCAGCGGGCACGACGACCGGAATTCAAGTCACCGGACCTATCCCTGGACACATCTATCGCACAGATTCGGGGTGGCACATCGGTGACTGGGATCTTGGCATAGATGACACTCCCGGCACCCTCAACCCTGATTTCGCACCCAAGTCGGTTGTGATCTCTGAAGCCCGCAACGCGCAGCGCGGAGCCGACACCGATGAGTATGTCGAACTCTCGGGCCCTCCCGGCGCCTCGCTCGATGGCCTTTCGTTTATCGTGATTGGCGATGAGGTCCAGACTGGGGTTCCAAGTCCACAAGGCCGCGTGCAAGTCGAAATCGATCTTACCGGCTACTCGATCAATGCCAACGGAACATTCCTGATCGGGCGGAGCACACTCTCTCTGGCGAAAGCCGACATCGTGAATGTTCTGAGCTTGAAGGAGATCGGCAATACGACGTACGCGCTGGCTCAGGACTTCACCGGCTACCCAGGGCAAGAGCTAGACTTCTTCGAGAATGGCCAGCTTACTGCTACGCCGTGGACCAGCATCATGGATTCGGTTGGGCTCCGCCGGAACACGAATCCGCAAGGGATCTATTTCGGCGCGCCGACGCTTGGACCGGTGAATTCGCAGACGCAAACATACGGCGTCGGCTGGCAGCTTGCCACATACTGGATGACCTATCAAGCCTCGAACTTCGTGAATCCTCCATTCCCGGGTTATACGTCGGGGCACAGCACGTTTAGCCGATCAGCCGCCGAGGTTCTGACCGGCCTCACCGGAAGCCCGTATTTCCCGGGCGGTTTCCAGACGTACACCATCCCGGCTGGGTGGCTGAAGTTTGAAAACGGTCCTGAACAGGACCTGGTCTTCAACTGGGTGCGCTACGCCGACTTGGCTGACCAAGCAGGCGAGTCGCGAATTTGGGGCGGCATTCACCCGCCCGTCGACGACCTACCGGCACGCGTGAGCGGGTACGCGGTCGGACATCGCGCCTTCCAGCGGATTCAGGCCCTGTTCAACGGCTACGCGGTCACGACCGACATCACCGGCGACGGCGTGGTGGACGGGCAGGACCTCCTCGCCCTGGTTGGCTCATGGGGGCCGTGCTTGTCGCCACCGTGTGCCGGAGATTTCAACGGCGACGGAGTCGTCAACATCTTCGATCTGTTGCACCTCCTCAACGAATGGGGTTGATCGCAGGGCTCGCGTTACCACGTCCAAAGACACGGCCCCGCAAGTCCTTTGACGGCCTGCGGGGCTTTTTGTTGAGTCGGGGCGATAGGATTTGAACCTACGGCCTCCTGGTCCCAAACCAGGCGCTCTACCAAGCTGAGCTACGCCCCGATCATTCCATTGTCTGCGGTCCGCGGCCTGTCGCCGCGGCAGCCGCCCCATCGAGCTGAGCTACGCCCCGCGATGGGCAACAGTATAGGGCTGCCGGTATGAACGCGGCGCGGCGCGTCACGGCTCGCGCCGAACAACGTAGTACTTGCGCACTTCCTTGCGCGAAGCGCCGCCAAACAAGGTCCCCAAATCGGCCAACACAGCAATGACCACGACCACCAGGCCGATGCCCTGGATCGATCCGTTGCCGTAATGCCAGGCCCACGCGTAGGCCAGCGTGGTAAACGGCATGAAAATGAACCCCAGCACCGGCCAGATCGTCGTCTGGTAGGCTTGCTGCAGATATGGCGGGTTCAAGAGATAGAGAAGAACCAGGGCGATCCGCGGGAAGAACAGAGCCAGGCATCCAAGCAGGCAGGGCATGAGCGTATTGTGATCGTCGAGCGACCTTGAGGCAAATCGGGCGGCCGATTATGCTGCCACGCTCGTTGGCTTGGCATTTGGAGCGTGTTTGACATGCTGGCTGTCGATCTCAACGCCTATATCCCGGTGGGCATCCTCGTGCTGATGGCGATCATTTTTGTGATCGTCAACCTGGCGGCCACGCACGTGCTTGGCCCCAAGCGGCACGGGGCTGAGAAAGACATCGCCTATGAATCGGGCATGAACCCGATCGGCACCGCGCGGAAGCGATTCAACGTGCGCTTCTACATCCTGGCCATGACGTTTCTGGTGTTTGACGTCGAGATCATCTTTCTCTATCCGTGGGCGGTAACGTTCACGAAGCTAGCGCCGCAAAGCGATGAAGCGACGCTGTTCCTGGGCCGCATCATGTTCTTTATTGCCACGTCGATCCTGGCGTATATCTACGCGTGGCGCAAGGGCGTATTTCGCTGGGACTGAGGCAATTTACGATTTCAGATTTCAGATTTACGATTCTTCAGGCGCGACTCCAACGGTGAACGGTGACGGGCCAAACAATCGAAATCGTAAATCCAAAATCGTAAATCAATAAAATCCCCGAAGCAGTGGTGGGGACCGCTTCGGGGGGAAGGGAAGGAAGAAGCCGTGATGCTCAGCAGCGTGGTGGCGCCGCGAGCGGGCTTCCCCAGATCTGTTGGCCGCCGACGTCCGGCGGTCCTTGTTGAACCAAACAAAATGCGATGGGCAGCGATCGCCTTGGAGCTAGCCTCCCTGCGGTTGAGATTCGGCTTCCCGAATCATCAATGAACTGCAGGGGGTTGGGATCACTCGTGTCCTTGTTTTCCCAACCGTGCAAGTTCATCCATCCACTCGCCGACCGTTGGAATCTCCGTTCCGTGCCTGCTGCCCATCGCCGAGAACGAAGCGGACCGCCGGAGCATGCGGCCGCCGCGTCCCGTTTTGAGGCGACAAGTCTGAACAACGAGCAAGCATCTTTCGCAGCTGGGCTCGTCGTCATTCTTCCTCCATGCGCCTCGTGCATAACAAAGTTCCGAGTTCTGAGTTCTGAGTTCCGAGTTATTGGTTCTTGGTTATTGGTATTGGTTTGCGCTATCGACCAACAACGAACGACGAACAACGAACGACTAACTGCATCCCATCGAATTGCCGCAGTTCATGCACTTGTAGCAACTGCCGTTGCGCACGGTGATCGACCCGCAGCCGTCGCATGCCGGCGCGTCGCCCATTAAGGCGGCGTTTGATTGGTCTAGCGGACTAGCCAGCGCGATACCGGCCGCACCCGAGCTCTCGGCCGCAATCTGCACTGACTCCTCGATGTGCCTGGTCATGAGGATCGAAGCGCTGCTCATCGCCCCGGGAACGCCAACCCCCGGAACGCCAACTCCCGGAATGCCAACCCCCGGAATGCCAACCCCCGGAATGCCAACCCCCGGAATCGCCCCGGGAATCCCAGCCCCCGGAACACGGCCATTCCCACCGGCCACAGCCATGCTCGTGGTCGCACGCATCGAACTCGATGGCCCGTCGATCTTCGCCCGGCCGTCGATCTCGCTCAATCGCTGAACCGCCGCGCTCGACGGTCGATTCAAACCGCTGGTGCCGGTCGCGCCGATCACGCTTGATTTCGGGCTTGCCAGTCCTGGTCCCGAGCCAAGATTCGAGTCTTTCTCCAGCCATCTCGCGCCCTCCTGAACCGCCTCAGACCTGATCCCCGTGCTTGGAGGCGGCGTTTGCGTTCCCGTCTTCACGCCCTGCGTACGCGGCGGGGCATTCGCTTGCCGATACCCGGGGATGAACTCCATCCCCATCCACCGGAAGATGTAATCCACGAGGCTCTTGGCGATGGGGACGTCGGCATTGGTCGTCATCCCCATCGGCTCGAAGCGCTGATGAGCGAACTTGTTGACCAGACTCTCTATCGGCACGCCGTATTGCAACGCAACACTGATCGCCGTGCCCAAAGAGTCCATCAACCCGCCGATGGTCGAGCCCTCCTTGCTCATCGTGATGAACAACTCGCCAGGCGAGCCGTCATCATACTGGCCGACGGTCAAATATCCCTCGTGCCCTGCAACATTGAAGTGATGCGTGATCGATCGCCGGGTGTCGGGCAGGCGGCGGCGCATCGGGCGCTCGATAATGCGCTCCACGATTCTTTCGATATACGCCGGGTGGTCGTGCGGAGCCGGATGTTCATCGCCGTTATTGCTTGCTAGCATCCGGCTGATCACCGGCTGGTCGGTTCGGCGCGCCGGGTCCAGATTCCCTGGAGTGACGGACGTGGGGGGGTCGGAGAATGTCGATGAGGTCGATGTCCCAGCACGCTCCGCTGCCGCAGCTTCGGTTAATGCTTCCCCCAGCACAGCCTCGACCTCCTCGGCATTGATGTCTTCGCCGGTCTGGTCATCCGATTCAACATCCGACTTGGTGCTCAACGGTTGACTCAGCTTGCTGTTGTCGCGATAGAGCGCGTTGGCTTTCAAGCCAAGCTCCCAACTCAGGTGATACGCGGCACCAATCGCGCTCACGCTCGCCTCTTCGGGCAGGTTGATGGTCTTGGAAATCGCTCCGCTGATGAAGGGCTGCGCGGCCGCCATCATTCGAATATGCCCTTGCGGCGCGATGAATCTTGTGCCGGTGGCGCCGCACTTGTTGGCGCAATCGAACACCGCCAAATGCTCTGGCTTGATATGGGGCGCGCCTTCGATGCACTGGGTGCCGCAGACGATGCGGTTGAGTTCATCGATCTGGCGCGTCGTGAGTCCTAAAGCCTTCAAGCCGTTGAAGGTCGAATCCTTTTTCGCCTTCTCCGGATCAATGCCGAACGATTTCAGGACGCGCTCCGGCATCGACCACGCCGTGAACGCAAAGCTCAGCTCGAACACTGTTGGCAGCGTGTTCTCAACCTCGACCAGCTCGTTCGAGTGGTAGCCACGCGACTGCAGATAGTCGCGGAACGTTTTGCTTCCCGATTGTTGCGATGCCGGCAGCGGCGTATCGATGCTCAGCGTGCCCATCACGTATGTCACAATGTCGTCGATCTGCCTGGGCGAATAGCCGAGCGACTTGAGAGCCGGCCTCAACGAGGCATTCGCGATCTTGAAGTAGCCACCGCCCGCCAGCTTCTTGAACTTCACCAGGGCGAAATCCGGCTCCACGCCGGTTGTGTCGCAGTCCATGAGCAGGCCGATCGTGCCGGTGGGCGCGATGACCGTCACTTGCGCGTTGCGGTAGCCGTAACGCTGGCCCAGTTCCATCGCGTCATCCCACGCCTTGGTCGCTCGCTCGAACACGTCACTCGCGTTTTCGAGATTCATTGAACCGGTCTTGAACCGCTCGTGATCGATCGGCACGGGCTTGATCGAAAGACCTTCATACGCATCCGAATCGCGCGGCACGCCGTAGGCGGCGCGGCGATGGTTGCGGATCACCCGCATCATCGCTTCGCGGTTCTTGGAGTAGCCGGGGAATGGCGTGAGCTGGCCGGCCATCTGCGCGCTCATGGCATACGAGCGGCCGGTCAGAATCGCGCTCAGGGCGCCGCAGATCGCCCGCGCGTCCTCGCTGTCGTAGGGGATTCCGGCCTGCATGAGCATCGCACCCAGATTCGCATAGCCCAGGCCCAGCGTGCGGAAGCGGAAGCTCTGGCGCGCGATCTCTTCCGAAGGGAACGAAGCCATCAGGACGCTGATTTCGAGGACGATCGTCCACAAGTTGATGGCGTGCTCGTAGCCTTCAAGATCAAATCGTCGGCGATCGGCGTCGAAGAACTCCATCAAGTTGATCGACGCCAGGTTGCACGCGGTGTCGTCGAGGAACATGTACTCGCTGCACGGATTGGACGCGTTGATGCGGCCGGAGTTGGGGCAGGTGTGCCAGTCGTTGATCGTCGTGTCGTACTGCACGCCCGGATCGGCGCAACGCCAGGCGGCCCGGCAGATCTGGTTCCACAGGTCACGGGCCTTGAGGGTTTTGGAGATCGCGCCATCGGTTCGACGGCGCAAGTGCCAGTCGCCGTCGTTCTCAACTGCGCGGAAGAAGTCGTCCGTCAGGCGTACAGAGTTATTGGAGTTCTGGCCGCTGACGGTGTAGTACGCTTCGCCGTTGAAGTCGTAGGTCAGTTTGAGACTGAGACTGTCGGCCAGTTCCTTCTGATCCTTGGGCAGGTGCTTCATGCCTTCGACCAGCGCGGCCACCTTCAGCTCTTCGCGAACCTTCCAGTTCACGAAGGCTTCGATGTCGGGATGATCGGCATCGAGGCAGACCATCTTCGCGGCGCGGCGGGTCGTGCCCCCAGATTTAATCGCGCCCGCCGCACGGTCGCCGATGCGCAGCCAGCTCATGAGGCCAGAGCTGGTTCCGCCGCCCGAGAGCGGTTCGCCCTCGCCGCGAAGGGAGGAGAAGTTCGTGCCTGTGCCTGAGCCGTATTTGAAGAGTCGCGCTTCGCGCGTCCACAAGTCCATGATTCCGCCACCCCCCACAAGATCATCCTTTACAGATTGAATGAAACAGGCGTGCGGCTGGGGATGCGTGTAGGCGTCAGCCGCCAGCCGCACGGCGCCGGTTTCGGGATCGGCGATGAAGTGTCCTTGGGGCGGGCCGCTAATGCCGTAGGCCCAGTTGAGGCCTGTGTTGAACCACTGGGGCGAGTTGGGCGCCGCCATTTGGTGCAGCATCATGTAGGCGATCTCGTCGTAGAACGCCTGGGCATCCTCGGCGGAGTCGAAGTAGCCATGCTCCTGCCCCCAGTGCTTCCAGCAACCGGCCAGGCGATGGACAACCTGGCGGACGGATTTTTCGGGACCTGTGTGTGGTTCGTGGTTCGTGGTTCGTGGTTCGTTGCTTTTGACTTGTTGACTTGTTGACTTGTTGACTTGTGCCTGCGGCACTCCCGCCTTGCGGAAATACTTGCTCACCATGATGTCGGTGGCGAGCTGGCTCCAGCTCTTGGGGACCTCGGCGTCCTTCATCTCGAACACCGTCGAGCCATCGGCATTGGTGATCTTACTTGTGCGCAGCGTCCACTCGACCGTGTTGTACACGTCGTGCCCGGCCGTCGTAAACCTGCGCGTGATCTTCATACTTCAAGTCCTTTCCGTGCGAGCGCTCAGCATGAGTTAAGCCTTGACACTGCCTCATCGATGGGGGTAGCGTTAGCTACCCCCAATCGATGATGTCATTTCTTCCCATATGGGGATTGATTCGTTGGCTTGAGAGGAATGTTTTTGTCTGAAGCCTTTGAATAAACCGCGTCTTCTGTTCGCCCAAGTTTCAAGCCGATGACGCGGGTCGGCGTATTCCCCTTTGCAAGGTCACGAAGCTGAGCTACATCTGTTTTCGTCCACTGTTTGCCACTATTGCGATTTGACTTGCTCATTATTGTTCTCTGGAAAGTGTTTCAAGTTACGTGTTAACAACCATCGACCCTTCGCCATTCACTTGTCATTCAGAACAAACCGCGCATTTGGACAGTAAGCGAGGATGGGATTGTTCGTAGTGACACCATCCGCAAGTACCTGTCGGATTTGTTGAGCAATCTCTGCTTTCGATGTTTCGAATTTCGCCAGCAGGGGATAGACGGACCGCACTGGCAAGAAGATGGTGCGGAAGTTGTTCACGTCAAAAGGAATGTCCTCACCCTCGCGAATAAGGTGCACGGTCGGCTTTCCAGTCACGTGCCTAAGACACAATTCATAGAACACATTTGGGTCATGGAAGGACATATCCACAACGACAAGCTTGCTCTTCAAGATGTACTCAATAACTTGCGCCGAAATCATTCCCGGTTTGGCGATCTTGTCTGCCCGGATGATCTTCAGGCCATGCTCTTTCAAAAGCGGTTCGACGAACGAGGAAAGAATTGCATCGGAATGTTGGCGATGTTCGCTGTTTTCGTCGTCGATGGGAGCCATGAAAAAGCAAATCTGGTCATAGGCAACTTCAGTCGTGTCGGCCGCCTCCCCGTTCGGAGTCAAATGAGCTATCGGCGCCTGGTGCGGCAAGCCGCTGCTGCCCGCTGGTAATTCCTCGAGCAATTGTTCGATCGTGAGTAGATGCGCCGCACCTTCTCTCGTCTGCAAGATCCCGACGATCTTTGCATTCGAAATGAAGATATCTACGCATTGCGGCCTGTCACCAACATCCAATTCCTCAAGTGCATCGCGCATGACCTCCGGAACCGGCATCTTCCCACCCTTGAATTTCTCATACAGCTTGTTGAACGGCTCGACGCCCTTGATAGCGAGATCGAATCGTGCCTGAGTGCGCTGCCGCACAGATGCAGCGCTATCGACGGCCAATTGACCTGCTTTCGTTAACTTCAGTTCTTTGGCGTCGTGTGCGCCCTGGGTGATTGCATATCGACTTGAGTTAGTAATGAGGTTGCGAGTCGATTGGTTGTTTGGCAACTTCAACTTGGCAAGCAACGTGCTGCGTTGCATCGGGTGACCTGCACCATGCTGAACAATCCCCTGACCAAGAATCATTGCCTCTTCAAACGTCATAACGGGGTACGGCTTTGGACCGCGCCGGCGCACACCATCAGTGGACCCATCCAAGATTGCCGCCATTCGATTCTTTGTGCCAAGCTTCCTTCGCCTCCTTTTTGCGACCGGCTTCGAGTGTGGCGTGCCCTCGGTCGTTGGCTCAGGAGCACTCTCGGAACCGTTTGCGACCACGGTTGGCTCAACCTTTATGGTGGGATCAATCTTTACCATGTCTCTATCCTTTGACTCAATCAACTCTCGGCAGCGTCAACCCTGACTGATCCTGATACTTCCCCGCCTTGTCGGCGTAGCTCACCGCGCACGTGCGGTCGGCCTTGATGAACACCATCTGTGCGATGCCTTCGTTGGCGTAGATCTTGGCCGGCAGGGGGGTGGTGTTGCTGATTTCGAGCGTGACCTTGCCGCGCCACTCGGGCTCGAGCGGCGTGACGTTCACGATGATGCCGCAGCGGGCGTACGTCGATTTGCCAACGCAAATCGCCAGCACGTTGCGCGGGATCGAAATCACTTCGACTGTTTCGGCGAGCGCGAAACTGTTTGGCGGGATGATGATGTGGTCTTTGCCCGTCGACCGCGTATCGACGGTGACAAAGAGCTCATCGTTAAAGTTTTTGGGATCGACGATGGCCGCTCCGCCGTTGCGGCTGACGTTGGTGAAGATTTTGAAGAGGCTGCCGACGCGGACGTCGTAGCCGTAGGAGGAGACGCCGTAGCTGACCTTGCCGGGGCGCTTGCCGTTTTCTTCGAAGGGCTCGATCCCGATCAACTCTCGTATCTGGGTGTCGCAAAGGACGGCCATTTTTGATCCACCAATCTTCGTGATTTTAGGAACTTGTTTGGTGCAAGCTCGTCTCACCCCTTCACCCCGAGTGGCTGACCAATCCTTGCACCCTACCAAACTACCTAAAATCACTAACCGACCACTATCGTACCACTACAGGTTGTGCCTGCAACGATTTGTAGTCCAAAATGTTGAGCTTCGTGCAAATTAGGTACTTTCACCTGGTTTTGTGCAGGTTAACACATGGTTCAGAGCAACGTCAACCGCAACAAATTGTGTGGATAAGCTGGCGATTGAGCCTCGCCAAACCATATCTAGTGGTCAGACGGTGCATAATCTTCCAAATGGCAACGAGCACGGCTTTGGAATCGAAATCCGACGAATACACTGAGGGCGTGCCGCACGCGTCCCCCGCCCCCGGAAGAAGCTCCAACCCCCCGGAAAACCCGGAAGACCCGCTCTTTGACGGCCTAACCGAGCCACAGAGGCAGGCAGTAGGCCACATCGATGGCCCGCTTCTGGTTCTGGCGGGCCCAGGCTCAGGCAAGACCACCGTGGTCACCCGCCGCGTCGCCCACCTCATTGCCCAGGGCATCCCACCCTGGCAAATCCTCGCCCTCACCTTCACGAACAAGGCAGCCGGCGAGATGCGCGAACGCATCCAGAAGCTGCTCGCCAACCAGCCGGGCGATCCCCCGAATCGCGGGCTCACCGTCGCAACGTTCCACTCCTTCTGCGCGCGAATGCTCCGCCGCCACGCGACCGCTGCTGGGCTTTCATCGCGGTTTTCCATCTACGACGCCGCCGACCAGCGCGATGCGATCAAGCAATCGCTCAAAGAGGCGGGGCTGGACTCAAAAAACTGGACGCCTGCCTCCGTCGGCCACGCTATCAGCAGCGCTAAGAATCAGCTCATCGATGCCACCGCGTACGCAACGCACGCCAGCGATTTTTACACGCGCTCGATCGCCAAGGTGTACGCGATCTACGAGAAGCTTCTGAAGCGCAATGATGCCCTCGATTTCGATGATCTGCTCCTGGTCATGGCCAATCTGCTCAAGAAGAGCGAGGATGTGCGGCGCGATCTGCAGAAGCGTTTTCAATACCTTCTCATCGATGAGTACCAGGACACCAACTACGCGCAGTTCGTGATTGCGCATTCGCTTGCTGCCGCTCATGGCAACATTTGCGTGGTGGGGGACCCCGATCAATCCATCTACGGCTGGCGCGGCGCCGACATTCGAAACATCCTCGAGTTCGAAGAGCACTACCCCAGCGCGAAGATCATTCCGCTGGGCCAGAACTTCCGTTCCACGGCGCACATTGTCGAGACCGCCGCCAAGCTCATTGCGAATAATCGCCGGCGCAAGCACAAGCGTTTGCACACCGAGTTGGGTAAGGGTGAGAAGCCCACTGTCGCGACGTGCTTCGATGAGCATCACGAAGCAGCGATGATCGTGGATGAGTTCAAGCGCCGGCACGAGGATGACGATCTGCCATGGCGCGAGATGGCGGTGCTGTATCGCATCAACGCGCTCTCGCGCGTGCTGGAAGACGCCTTCCGCAGCGCGAGCATTCCGTACTTGATCGCCCGCGGGACCGCGTTCTACGAGCGAAAGGAAGTGAAGGACGCACTGGCGTACTTGCGCCTGGTCGCCAATCCCAACGATGAGGTTTCGCTGCGCCGCATCATCAACGTCCCAGCACGCGGCATCGGTTCGACCAGCCTCGACAAGATCGCCATCTTCGCGATCGATCGGCAGGTGGGTTTATTCGAAGCGCTGACCCGAGCGGGTGAATTGGCGACGGTAGGGCAGTTGTCATCGCGGGCGACCGGCGCGATCGCTAGGTTCGTCGCCATGGTCGAAGGCTGGCGCGATGCGGCGGTGGGCAACAGTACGACGACCAGTCACCTTTTGGGTTCCCAGGGCAGCAACCCCGCCCCCGGAAGGGCCGCGCTCGCCGAGCTGGTCGAGCGCATCATTCGCGAATCGGGACTCGAAGCGACGTATCGCCGCTCCAAGGTTGAGGAGGACATCGAGCGATTGGAGAATCTGGAGGAGCTCATCAACGCAGCGGCCGAGTTTTCGCCGCCAATTCCGGGGGTGCTGGATGACCCCGTGGGGGGGCGCGAAGCCGCCCGCCACGGCGGATCTTCGACAAGCGATGATGCGGGAATAAGCCTGCTCGACACCCTCAACGCCTACCTCGAATCGGTGGCGCTCGTGAGCGATGCTGATGCGATCGATCCCGCCAAGGGCGCGGTGACGCTGATGACGCTTCACGCTGCCAAGGGCCTGGAGTTTTCGGTCGTGGCGATGGCCGGTCTCGAGGAGGGCTTGCTCCCGCACTCGCGCGCCGCAAGCAGCGAGGCGGAACTGGAAGAAGAGCGCCGCCTCGCGTTTGTTGGCATCACCCGCGCCAAGAGGCATTTGCTGATCACGCGCGCCGCGATGCGGACCCAGCGCGGCTTGCTTGAGCGCACGATCCCCAGCCAGTTCCTTCGCGAGCTGCCCGAAGAATCGGTCATCTTCAGCGATCAGGCTGGCGCCGGATGGGAGCGCCATGATGACGATGGCGATGACGGCCCGATCGAGTCTAAGAGCGGGGGGGAAAGTGGGTGGGGCCGCGCTTCGTACGATACCGCGCGCGACATTCGAAAATCGCAGCGCGATCGACTGCGCGCGATCACCATCGAGTTTCCCATCGGCTGCCTCGTCAGGCACCCCACCTTCGGCCTGGGGCGCGTTGAACTGATCACCCCGCGCGCCTCTGGCGCCAGCGCCCAGGTCGCCTTCAACTCCGTCGGCCGCAAGACGCTCATCCTCGAGTACGCCAAGCTCCAGCGCGTTGATTAGCGGCAGGAGGCAGCAGGCTCACATGCCCTCGGTCTGCAAGAGCATCGCTTCACGAAGTTGGTTAGCTGGCAACAAAGACCCCTGGTGGGCAACGGACATCGAGTGATCGCCAGCCGCTGCATCAGCGTGCATCACTGTTTCGCCTTGTTCCCTAGCATATTTCCGTGAACGAGCGCGTGGATGACAACCAACGAATCCTCAACCGCTGCCGCGAACTGGGTTTCGGCCTCGCCGGCATCACCGATGCCGCACCGACGCAGTATGAGCAGGAAATGATCGACTGGCTCTCCGCCGGCAAGCACGGCGAAATGGCGTACCTGCGCCACAACCTCAAGCTTCGTCTCGACCCGCGCGAGCTTGTTCCCGGGGCCGAGTCCATCATCTGTGTCGCCGATCGTTATTTTTCCCCTCTTCCTGTGGGAGAGGGGTTAGGGGCGCGGGCCGGAATCTCGAAAAGCGCGCCAAGTCATATTCAGCAAGGTATGCCCTCACCCCAGCCCTCTCCCAGAGGGAGAGGGCGTCCTACGGCTGCGCCGCAGCTGCCACCGCGCGGCCGTATCGCCCGCTACGCCCGTGGCGACGACTACCACGTCGTCATGAAGAAACGTCTGCACGCCCTGTGCAACGAACTGGCGAAACTCTTCCCCAACGAGACCTTTCGCGCCTGCGTCGATACCGCACCAATCCTCGAGCGCGAGCACGCCCAGCGCGCCGGCCTCGGCGCCGTGGGCAAGCACACACTCCTCATCCAGCGCGGCGTCGGAAGCTACCTATTGCTCGGTGAAATAGTCACCACGCTCCAGCTTGCCTCTTCGCGGCCGGCCGAGCCCGATCCCTGCGGCTCGTGTACTCGCTGCATCGACGCCTGCCCAACCAGGGCGATCACACCTTTCTCCGTCGATGCCACCAAGTGCATCAGCTACCTCACCATCGAGCATCGCGGCCCGATCGACGAGAGGTACCACCACGCCATGGGGGACTGGATCTTCGGCTGCGACATCTGCCAGGAAGTCTGCCCGCACAACCAGCCTACCGCGCGCAGCAGACCTGAAAATGCGCCGGCTCACGCCGCGTACACCGCGCGCCGTGATTCGTTCGACCTCTTGGAAATCCTGAACTGGAACGAAGAATCTCGGCGCGCCGCCTTCATCAAGTCCGCCATGAAGCGCGCCAAGCTCGACATGATCAAGCGAAACGCCTTGATCGCCGTAGGAAACTCCCTTCAACCAGGCGCCGCAGCCATTGACCTTCACGACAGAATTGAGGAGCTGGCGGCCTCGAACTCAGAGTCAGCAATCGTTCGACAAACTGCGGCGGCAGTATTGAAGCGCCTGCCGCCGCAAAAGGTCAGTTCGGTGTCATTCGATCCTGCTCGAACTTCGCCCGCATAGCCTCGCCGACCGCATGCCGCACATCTTCGGCAGAGGCAAAGTCACCGGCTCGAACCTTTGCCGTAATCGGCCGCAGGTACTCAAGGCCTGAGTCCCACGTGAGCATCGCATCCGAAAGACCTTCGACGAACTCCCGTTTGTCGGTGTCGAGACGGCCGCAAATGACGCGGTGAGAACGCACGGCCTCTGGACTCCGTGCAAGCGCATGCAAACCTCGGCGGGCAACCGCCGCCAGTTTACCATGGCTTGCCTTTGCTTTCGTTCAATCGCCTGTCGAACTCAGCAGCTTGCCCGCCTTCGACTTGGTCTTGAGCATTGCCATGCGGGCCGAGCGGGCTTCGGCGGCGGTCTTGAATTCGCCGTTGCGAATTTGGGCGATGAAGCCCGACAGGCCCTCCAATTCATTCGAGCCGCGCGACATCGCGACCGCGAACGAGTCGGGGTCTTTGACCGTCATGGAATCCTCGAGCGTTCGGCCGGAAATCCACCACCGCCCGCCGGTCCACACCAGATACAGCTTGCGCGCTTCGCCGCGCGGGCCGGTGTACGTGCCCTCGGCTCGCCGATCGCCCTTGACGTTCAGCTTGGCCGGGCCGCACGCCTTGGGCAGCTCCTTGCCTGAATCATGCAAGAACGGCTCGTTGAACTTCTCGTACATCGCCTTGTCAAGCTCGTAGTACGAAGCGTTGTTCTTGAGCCAGATGACCCAGCCGCGCTGCAAGTCGCTCTCTGGCAGGTACTGTGAGGCGAGCGCGGGAACGTTCGGCGGCAATTGAGTGTTCTGCTGGTTGAAGTACTCCAGTAACCCCTCAACCTTCGCAAACTCCGGACTCCTGTCAGGCTCCACGACGGTCTGGCGCTTCGGTTCGGCCGCGCCGCAACCGGCAAACGCCGCCGCGATCAGAGCCAACAGAATGGTCAAATGAAACGAGCGTCGCCAATGCGAGATCCACATGGTCATCTCTCCGCAGACCATTATCGAACCTTTTGCAACCGCACTTGTGGACCCAATATCGCTATCGAGCCGGGAGGGGGCCTTCTACCTCACATTTCCGGAACGTTGCCGAATCGTCTTGACGCGCTGGCCTATTTCCAGCGGGCGGAACGCGCTTTCAAAGAGGCTGATATCGATAGAACGGAGCCAGGAAACTGATGAAGCTATAGAGAATGAGCCCGAACAAGGCAATCAGCCAGAGCATACCCAGAGCAAACAGGGAGCCAGGCCCCTCCACGAGTTCTGGTCGACCTCAGCAGCACAATTCCACAGATCAAGGCTGGAACGGCCGCCACCGGCAGCCACGCCCGGTAGTTGATGCAGATTGCGGCAAGGGGCGGCAGATCGATCACAACTTCCGGGTTTTTGCGGATGTTGTCGGCCAATTTCGCCAGGGCGAACCAGCCAATTGTGGCAATCGCAAGCCAGCCGACGATGAGGAACAACCCGTTGAGGCGATAAACTGGGGAAGGCCTCGCACGTTTTTCTTGCGGCAGCATGGCCTTGGTCGGATCTGGCATGACGCGCCCGGACTCATTGCTGGGCCGGCGGGGTCATTCCACCCATGCCCATGCTCGACATCATGGTTTGACCGAATGCGGCCACCGCCTCAGGCAGGGTCTTGAATTCGCCAGCGCGAATTCGGGTTTCGAGCGCTGCGCACTCCTTATCGAGCTTCGACATGATCTGCTCCATCATGGGCAGCATTTGTCTTTGCTGTTCGGTCATTTCATCAGCATCAACCCACCACGAACCATCAATCTTTCGCAGCACGAACCGACCCTCAGGGCCCATCGTGGCAAAGGAGTAGACAACTTTCTCGTCGGTTTGTTCGGTCACGGTGGCGTTGGCAAGGCTCGGCAGCGTGGCGGCCATACCGTCGTTGAAGCCGGGAGCGTCGACGAAACCGGCATTGAACTTGGCTTGCAAGGCCTTATCGATCCGAACAAACGCAGTCAACATCTTCTGGCTCGCTTGGAGCGAGCGTCGACCCTCAGGAGTTTCCGCTCGGAACCAAGCGTAGAACTCCTGGAAACCGCCAACTCCCTTGCCGAGCGAAGCATTGAGGTGAGCGAATAGGTCCTGGGCTGTGGCAAAGCCGCGCGATGGCGCGCCTGGATGAGCGCTGGCAGTCGCGTGGCCCGAATCGGTGGGCTCTTCATCCGGTTGACTGAAGTTGCCTTCCAGCGCGGCGGCTGCACGCTCCAGCTGTTGCCGATAAGCATCCAGCCCGGTCTGATCGCCGCGAGTTTGAACCTGACCCAGCGCTTCCTGCGCGCTGGCGTTGGCAGCCTTGGCCTGTTCGATCTCTTGGTCATAGGCAGCACTGACTGCTTTCAACTCATCCCCAAACCGGCCGGCTTCAAAGAGGGGGCCGGCTACCGCGAGTCGCTCCAAGAGGCTCCGATGGTCCCCCAAGCCTTGTGCCGCCGACCAATGCAACCGGCATTGCGCTTCGTGTATCGCGACCGCAAGCGGGCGGCCTGCGTCGTTGCCTCGCGCGGCCTGGACCTGGTTGGAGGCTTTCTCCAGCGCGCCAACCGCTTCGTCATATGAACTCTTGAGCTGATCCGACGATTCAGCGCCGATTTGCTTCACCGTCTGAATGACTTCAGTCTCCAACGAGGTGATCTGCGCCCGCGTCTTAGCCTGGTCGGCGCTGAACGCCTTCTCGAGAGCATCCAGGCTTGCCTGGGCAGCTTCGATGACATCCACCAGGGAATTGAGCTGTCTAACTTGCGCTTCAGCCATGGCGTGCTCGGGTTTGAGCGAGTAGGTCAGTTCGATTTCACGCTGGGCGATGGCATACTTGATCTTGTCGGCCTGGCGACCGACTTGAACCGAACGTTGAAAGGTTTCGAGCCCTGCCAGACGCCCCAATTCCCGGGCCTGCTGACGCAACTGACCGACTTCAATTTCCAGCTTCTCCACCTCCTGCGCGCTCGCTTGGTTCTCGCCAGTGTTTTGTTCAATGGGGCCCTGAAGTTGTGGGATCCTTCGGCTCAATTCCTCAGCACGCGCCTTGGCCGAATCAAGGGCGCGACTCAGTGCCTCGCGCTGCGCCGTGGGGTTGACCGAATCGACCGCGTCGGCCGCAGCCTGGAGATTCAGCGCCGCATCGACCTTGCCGTGCAGAACCTGGCGCTGCTGACGGTGAGCGGTTTCAAGCTGCTGCGCTGTCGCCAGCTTCATGTTGGCCAGCTCGCGCAAGGCGGTCGCGCTGAGGATCGATTTGGAAGCCTGCTGGCCTGGCTCGCCGCCGTTGACTTGCGCCAGCCGGCTGATGATCCCGTTAAGCTTCTGCTCCTGCGCCGCAGCGGTCTCGGGCTCGGTTGTCTCAGCGCCTGCTACGGCGAGTTGAAACTCCCGCTGAATGTCCTGGATCGCTTGCTGCACCTGATCGCGCTGATTGGCGTTGGCGTCTTCACAGCCGTTTAGCAGGGCTGTCGCAGGTGCACCAAAGAGAATGGCTCCAATAAGAAGTCTTTGCACGGTCATCAAATCGCCTCATCTTGCATTTGGGGAAACACAGGGCCAGCCCGGAAAACTCCACCGAGAAGCCTCAGTGTAACAACAAAGCCCCGGCTGCAGAAGGGTTCGCCGGAGGTGGCCCGCAGGTTCCGTTAGTGACCGGGGTGGTTAATGGCTTGCTTGGGCAACCATGGCAGCATGGCCAGGCCTGGAATCGCCGCCACAATGGTCAAGAGGAGAAACCAAGGATAGCCAAAGGACTCAACGGCGAACCCCGCGGGAACTCCGGCTAACGAAGATGAAAGACCCATCAGACTCGATAGCAGCGCGTACTGCGTGGCCGAGTATCGCTGCTGGCACTGGCTCATCAGGAAGGCAATGAAGCCCGCCGCCACAAGCCCCATGCAGAAGTACTCGATGGAAACCACGGCAACCATCGCAATCTCGTTGGGTTCTCCCGCCAGCGCAAGGCCCAGATAACCAGCATTGGAAATCGCCTGGGCTGCCCCGAACAAGAGGAGTGCACGGGTGAGGCCCAGGCGCGAAACAATCGGTCCGCCAACCAAGGCGCCGGGGATCGTAACGGCGGTGCCCAATCCAAGCGACCACAAGGAGATGGCCTTGTTCGAGTACCCCAGGTCAACCAGAAGCACGTCCGTCATGGCGCTGGCCAGGTAGTCGGGAAGTTTGAAGGCGAAAATGAATGCGACAATGAGGACCGCCCGCCAGCCATTGCGGCGCATGAACTCGCCCACGGGATCAATGACCGCCTCGGCAAACGTGCGCGGCGGTGAGTCTTTCATCGAAGGTTCGGGGGCGATCAGCACCGAACCGACGCCCGCGAGCATGGTCGCCCCCACGAGCAAGTACGCGCCTGACCATGACATATGCGAAGCAAGGTAGATGACGCCCGCGCCTGAGACCAACATTCCAACTCGATACCCACAGGTAAACAGTGACGCTCCGTTGCCGCGCTCGGCGGGTTCCAGAACATCTGTTCGATAGGCGTCGACCACAATGTCGTGGCTCGCGCTGAGGAACGCCACAGCTACGGCACAAGTGGCGAAGGCGCGCAGACTTTCCGAGGTCGCTGTCGCGTCTGGACCCGTGAAGGCGAGCCCCGCGATCGCCGCCAACAGGAGCGCTTGCAAGACAAGAATCCACCCACGCCGCCTGCCAAGCAGGGGTAGGCGGAAACGATCGAGCAGGGGGGCCCATAGAAACTTGTACGCGTACGGCAAGGCCACCAAGCTCAACAAGCCGATCGAGGCCAGATCGACCTCCTCCCTTCGAGCCCATACTTTCAATGTTCGCCCAGTTAGTAGGAGCGGCACACCCGAGGCAAACCCCAGCCCGATCAGGGCGATCATCTTGGGGTCGCGCCAGCTCCTCGATTTGTCACGGCCCATCGTGTTGATATCGACTCTGCTCCGGCTGCCACGGAAAAAGATGCCACGCTCGCGATCGATTTGGCATTCGTGATCGCCCCGGCTACACTGCAGGCTCATTTTCAGGAGATTTCCGCCGTGTACGCCATCATCGAAGACCGTGGCACCCAGATCAAAGTCGCTCCTGGCGACGTTGTGGACATCGATTTGTTTCCGGGTGAAGAGAAGTCCAAATCGCAAGGAAAGAAGAAGCAATCCGGCAAGCTGACGTTTGATCGCGTGCTGGTTGTGGGTGATGCCGAATCCAAGAAGCCCGCAAACATTGGCACGCCGTACCTTGACGGTGCGTCAGTTGATGCGGAGGTTCTGGAAGAGGTTAAGGGCGAAAAGCTCGATGTGATCATGTACAAGCGCCGCAAGGGCCAGCGACGAAAGATCGGTCACCGTCAAAGCTATCTGCGCATCAAGATCACGAGCATCAACGCCTGACGGTTGTACCCAGCTTTTACTTCGAGCGACCTCGGAACTATCGACGTGCTGTCAATTCGCGCGCTGCGCGGTTCATCGCGCGATGAAGATCCTGCGCCTTTTGATCGTCGCGCACCGATCGAAACGCTCCGGTGAGCTGCGCAGGAGTGAGAAGGTCAACAAAGCCGGAAGTCGCCTGGTGCAACCGAAGCGATGAATCGCGAACGCTGACATGCACCGTTTCGTCTTCAGGCGACCCATCCAAAATTACAAATCCAGCGCCCGTGTACACGCCAACTTCACCCTTGGAGATAATGACGTGGTGGATCGTCGCATTGGTGCCCGTGGGCTTGAGCGGCGTCGCGCCGGCCTTGGGCAGCCACAGCAACTCGATCGTGAGCATCTGGCCTTCGTGCAGCGGATCGTTGCGCACCTCCTGGACCGGTGTGTCGGAGAGGACGAACCG
The DNA here is from genome assembly GCA_022616475.1 of Phycisphaerales bacterium. GTDB lineage: Bacteria > Planctomycetota > Phycisphaerae > Phycisphaerales > SM1A02 > JAKEEP01. Next base: position 23,572 of record JAKEEP010000088.1, read on the forward strand.
AACGCCACCCTCAGGGTCGTTCGAGAAGGCTGACTCGACAAACGAGCCTTCGAGGAACACCGGATCGCGGCCCAACGATTGCGAGCGCACGCTACCAACGATTGAGCCGCATCCAGCCAGCGAACTGCCGAGAAACAGCGAAATCAGCAGAATTCCGAAGGCGGCGCGGTGCATGCGGCCAATCGTGGTCACCCGAACCGCTCGCCGGCCAGCGTCGAATTATCAGCTAACACAGCGACTTCAGCTGGCGCTTCATCTTCGACCGCCGCTCCATGACGAGCAGCAATCTCGCTTTCAATTCCCAGGCACGACAGACTGTCGCGCTCGACGATGGCTCGAACCAGCGATCGCGGCACTGAGGGCAATTGAGTGCCATGGCTGTAGCTGTTGACGCTATAGATGGCTTCGATCGTTCTGGCCGGCGTGCTCAACGGGAACCCTGAGCCAAACAGAAGCTTGTCCATCACGCCCATACTCGCGGCGCTCAGCAGCGCGTTGTAGAGCTGCCACGGGCGAGACGCGACTCCACTGATGGATGCGTGCAGGTTCGAGTGTTTACCCAACATCAACAGCATCTCGTCAATCCACGGATGCCCGAGCTGGCCAATCACGATGGGCAGGCTTGGGAACGACTGCGCCACTTCATCCCACAGTACGGGGCGCCCGAACTCGAGTACAGCAGTTTCAGTCAGGGGTTCGATGGTGGTCACGAACAACGGCATCGAAAGTTCAGCGCAGCGTTCATACACGCGCATCGCAGCCGAGTGCGCCGGGTGGAATCCCTGGCAGGCGGGCGATACCACCGCTCCAACCAATCCGAGCTGTCGTCCCGCTTCGAGTTGATCGAGCGCATCGGCGCTCATTGGATCGATTCCGCAAACACCGATTCGACGACGCGGGTCCTTGGACACAAACTCCGCGATCAGCTCATTTGGAATTCTCAAGCCCAGTCGATCGGACCTCAACCCCAGGACGAGCGCGCCGTCAACGCACGTCATCGCTCGCTCATGGGCCGAGGCGCTGGCGTCCAATTGCGACAATCGTCCCGACCAGCGTGAGCGCAGCTTACCGGCAATCTCGCGGCCAAGCTGCTCCAGGTTCGACCAGACGTGGGTGTGGATGTCAAGAATCATGGCTCAGTTTCCGTTCAATGCACTTGGAGGATAGTGCACAATAACAAAATGTTACTGGTTTTGTCGGCTAGTTGGGGCCGTGAAACGCAAAATACCTGCTGGTTCAACATGATTTGAACCAGGCACCGCTCTAAGGCGAGCCGTGAACTCACGCCGATTGGCGGCTGAACAGCCTCTCACCCACCCAAATGTGGTTGGGCACGCTGTTGAAACCGTTCCGCAAACTTCTTGTATTGGGGGTTGTTCACCGCATAACGGTATTCGGTGTCCAACAGTCGTTGAATGTCCTCCAATCGGCCGCGCGGGTCTGGGTGTGTCGAGAGAATCTCCATACCCCCTCCGCCTCCGGACTCAATCAGCACACGCATGACATCCAATGCGGCACTCGGGTCGTATCCCGCTTTGGTCATGTATTTGAGTCCCTGACGATCGGCTTCGCTCTCCTGGTCGCGGCTGAACTTCAAGATGGTTCCTTGCGTCAACAGTTGTGCGCCAGCGTTCACCAAGTCTGAATTGGAGGCCTGACCAAGGAATTCCATGCCAAGTTGGGCCACCATCGATTGGCTGACTCGTTCGTCGACGTGACGTGCCGTCACGTGCCCGATCTCGTGTCCAAGCACGGTGGCGACTTGCGCTTCATTGTTGAATTCCTGCAGCAGGCCGCGGCTGATGAACACCTTGCCGCCCGGAAGCGCGAACGCGTTGATCACATCCGAGTCGAGCGTGATGAACTCCCATTGGATGTCCTTGAACTCGGGCTCGACATGCCTGGCCAAGCGGCGTCCCACCGAAGCGATGTACTGTCGCAGCTCTTGCGACTTGACTTCGCCACCCATTTCCCTGATCAGCTCGGGCTTGGCTTGTTCACCCATCGCCGCGACTTGCTCGGGGCTGACAAGGATCAATTGGCTTCGCCCGGTCGATGGATTGGTTGCACAGCCGCTCAGTCCCAAGGACCCAGCCAGAGTCAGGCTCGTCAATATGTGCCGCATACCGCACCTCCGAATATTCATTGAGCCTAGGAACCGCGAGTATGATCCTCAACAATGACACGTGCAACGCCAATGCGTTCCACCGATCGATCGGCAGCGTGGGAACAGGCGGATTTGATAGGGAATCCGCATGCGGCCGCTGACAAAGCCGAGCGCGTGCGGAAAATGTTTGCCGCCATCGCCCGCCATTACGATCTGAACAATCGACTGCACTCCCTAGGTCGTGACCAGGTATGGCGGCGTCGAGCCGTTGCGCTTTGCCGGGTGCGTTCTGATGACCATGTGCTTGACGTTGCATGCGGGACGGGCGATCTCACTGAAGCGTTCGTTTGCGCGGGCCCCGCATCGGTGACGGGAGTTGACTTCACTCTCGAAATGCTGGCAATCGCCCGCGCCAAAGCGCAGAACCGAATCGGGCGGCCCGGCATCCCGATCCCGACTTTCGTTCACGCCGATGCGCTGTCACTCCCCCTTGCCGATCAGTCGTTCGACATCGTCTCGATCGCCTTTGGAATCCGCAATGTCAGCGACCCGGCCGCGGCGCTTCGAGAGTTCCATCGCGTGCTGCGCCCCCGTGGGAGGCTGCTGGTTTTGGAGTTCAACCAGCCGTCGAACCCGATTGTGCGGTGGATGAACCAGGTCTACACCGCGCGCATCATGCCCGCCACGGCTTCATTCATCGCGCGAGATCGGTCGGGCGCGTATCACTATCTGCCAAGGTCGGTGAGCACGTTCCTAAACACCGCAGAATTCACACACCTGCTTGGTCAATGTAGCTTTGCTCGCATATCGATTCAGCGATTCACCATGGGCATTTGCGCCGCCTACCTGGCCCATAAGGATGGTGAGTGACAAACAGAACCTGCGTTTTGGTCCTGAATGATCGCCGATGACGTGAGCCTCGATTTTGACGGCGCGCGATTATCGGGCGGCGTTGACCAAGTCGCACGTCCCATATCGCCCGCGAGTTCATCGGTTGGAGAAAACCAAAGGAAAATGGGCGGTGTGCTCGATTCGGGGTTTCCGGCAAGCACCGTTACAGCCTTGAGCTGGCGTGCGCTCAGTGCTGTTGTTCGACTTGCCCTTTAGGGAGCACCCTCCGTGAACGCCGAACTCATCATCGAACGCCTGTTCCAATCGCTCATTTCCGGCGACCGCAACTCCGCGCGGCAGATCGTTGCCGAGGCCCGATCCGGGGCGCCATCGACCGAGGACCTCACGCATCAGATCTACTGGCCGGCGCTGGAGATGATCAATACCCTCTATCGCAGCGATCAGCTGACGGCTCTTGCGCATCACTACGCCACCCGACTGCTGCGGGTGCTGGTCGACCAAGCCCAGTCGCAATACCGCCAATCGCCGCGACGCAACACCAAGATCTGCATGTTCAGCGGTACATCCGAAGCCGATGAACTCGCCGGCCAACTGGTCGCCGACCTGATCGAAGCGGACGGCTACGAGGTGTTCTTCGCCGGCGGCGGCATTGCCAACGATGAAATCCTTTCCGAGATCGGAGAGCAACGCCCAGACATTCTGCTGATGTTCGCCTCCGCGCCGGCAGACGCCCCAAACATTCGACTCCTCATCGACACGATCCGTGGCATCAACGCCTGCCCGAACATGCAGATCGTCGTCGGTGGGGGAGTGTTCAACCGCGCTCCAGGATTGGCCGAGGAGATCGGGGCCGATCTGTGGGCGCGCACGCCGCAAGAACTCCTGGAGAAGCTCGCCACCGGTCAGACGCGCCGCGCCACCGCCGATCAGCGCACCGTCGGCCGGAATCGCAAGGCCACAATACCGCGAAGGACCGCTGCCGCGTAATTTCGATTTCACCGCGGGGTCCCTCGCCGCCTGCGCCTGTGAGGCGCGCGGTTTCAGTTGCCGAACTCTGCGTTCACTTGCACCTGACGGTCGTCAACGTGGATGCGCAGGTTGCGCAAGCGCACCTCGCCCAGCGAGAAGCCCATCAAGGGAATTTGCCTGCCGCTCAATCGCTCGAGATGTGGCCGCAGGAAACCGCACGCCATTGAACCGATGACCCCTTCCCCCTGACACGAGAGCTTCGCCAGCCGGATGTTGAGTTCGTTCTCGATCGTCAGCTGACCGGAAATGTGAATGACGGCGCTCAGGACTTTCCTGGCGGTGACTTGGACCTCGGCCTCAACCGTGTCACGCTGTCCCGCGCGTTGATGCAGATCCACATGGACATCCTTGATCGTGACGCCGTGATTCGCGGCCGCTGCCTGAGCGGCCGCGAGCAAGAGCTGCTCCAGATCATCGCGGCCGATAGTTATCTCGACCCGCCCGTCCTTGGCGCGCTCAAGCAGGAGCACCGTTCCATTGCCCCTGTCCTTGGACAACCCGAAGGCGACATCCCGGGCGGTCAATTCGAGATCCAATTCGGCTCCTTGGTGCCGGATAGGGTGCCCGACCAATTCGAAGAGTTTGGCGCGAGGACCGGGTGCCTGTTTGCCGGTTGGATGCGGCCGAGGGGGAGGTTCGTCGAGCTCGATCTTGGCGCCGCTTAGATCGATACTGAGACTCTTGAGCGATGGATAATCATCCGGCTCGACCCTGACCACTTGGCGACCCCGAGGCAGCCAGAACACCTCTTTGAGAGACGACTCGATCGCGGCCGCCAATGACCGGGCATCATCCGGCGCTTCCCTTTGTGCCAAACGAAACATCCGACCCGATTCTACGTGCCCTGACTGCGGTCCATCTTCAACAAGGACCATTGCAACCCCAGCGTGAGCGCGTACCGCGCCAAGTTGATCCCAATTTTGCAACTTCTAGCCGAAACCGTGGTATGTACAATGAAATGGCCATGATGCCTAAGTCTTCCGAGCATGCCTTGATTCGCAAAGCCAGGCGTGGCGACGGTGCAGCCATCGAAGGACTGATCCGGGCTCATCAGGAGGCCCTTTACGCGTTCCTGCTGCGCATGTCGGGCCGGCCTGAAACGGCCGAAGATATCGTTCAGGAGGCCTTTGTGCGGGTGCTCAAAAACCTGGATCGCTTCGACAGCCGGTTCCGCTTTTCGACCTGGCTGTTCACGATCGCCAAGCGGCTCTATGTGAATTCGATCCAGAAGCGTCGCCCCGCCTACGACAGCGAAACTGTCGGGGCGCTCGAGGGCGGCCATGACTCGCCGGGTTTGGACGCCGCGCAATCCGAAACCATCGCAAACGTGCGCCGCATCGTTGATTTCGCGCTCAAGCACCTTGGTCCCCAGCAGCGCGAAATCATCTTGCTGTTCCATCAGCAGAATTGGCCGATTACCGAGATCGCGCTTTATCTCGACATGCCGGAAGGCACGGTCAAGAGTCACCTCCACCGGGCGCGCAGGCGCATGAAGGTTGCCATCCAGTCCTCAGGAAAGATGAACCGCCACGCTCAGGAGGCATGGTCATGAGCCACCATCGCCACGCACCTGATCGCTTCGATGAGCCCGAGGCTGAACGATCGCGGTTCGATCAATCAATACTCAACCGATTGTCGGAGCGGGTTGGCGCTCCTGACTTGACCAGGCCGATCATGGCGCGGCTGGGGTACATGCACGTCTCGCCGGCGGTAGCCCGGCGCCGGCGCATTGGCCGGTGGACGGGCCGGGCTGGAACATTGTTGGCGGCGGTGATGGCACTCGCTGTGGGGGCGGAAATCTATCGACACAGCCCCATGGCTCGGCGCGCCGCGGATACGACGCTGCCTGCGGCCATCGGTCGTGACCTTCAGCGGCATCACAATCACGTGGGCACGGTGATCCAAACCATCCGCATGCTCGCTCCGTCGCCACGCCAGGCCGCGCCGGAGCCATCGACGGAACCTGACTCGCCGCCGCCGGTTGATGAGGACGTCAACCGGTCGATCGCGGCTGCGATGCGGTGGGTGTAGATAATTCCATGAGTTCCGCACGATCATTCCTGGTCTTGGCTGCGCAGTTAGCGTGGATGCAGCTTCCGCAATCGGCGCTTGCCTGTCCTTCCGATCCGCTTCAATTCACTGAGATTGCGCCGCCGGACGTCTCAGTCTTTGTGCACGTGAGCAACGCGGCGCAGATACGCCGCGATCTTGCAGGTCGGCCTATCTCGGATTGGTTTGATTCGGTCTGGACCAACAGCGCGTTCCAGAAGGCGTGGTCAACCCTGGCCAAGACGGCCCACATGGACGAATCCAAGCTGTTTGATGCGTGCTTCGGACGGGCATTCAGCTTCGTGTCGCGCGGCTCGGAATGGGCGCTTGCGACCGACGTTGACAAGAACCAAGCGACCGCAATGCTGCAGCAACTTCGACTCGCGCTTCGCGAGCCGGCCGCCGGCATGGCCGTCTACGACTGGCCCGAGCAGGAAATGCTGATTGCACGCGATGAGCAGCGCCTGATCATCGCACCGGCGAATCACCCACAGCTCTTTTTCGAATTGCTGCCTCGATTCAAGGACCCGAAGGCTGATTCACTCGCCCAACATCCGGCGATCAAGGAAATCAGAGGCTTCGAAGCGGCGTCGATGGCGGTGTTTGTTGAGCACGACGATTCGATCGGCGGCGCTTCCGCCGCTGTGGCGGAAATGCGGGACAACCGCGTGATCATTCAGCATGCCGCCAGTTTCGGGCGGTCGCCGTTTCCGCACGACACAACGAATCTGACGTGTGACTTCTCGCCGATCCTGGGTTTTGAGAACCGCGCCCTGGCGGCGATCATTCAACCGGCCGATGTCGCCAATGAATCGGTCGACGCACTTTTGGCCGACAACCTTGGTCAGAACATTGTCAGTGCGCAGTTGAGCGAGAACCTTGCGGAACGCCGGCTCATCGTGGTCAATCAAATCGATGGCCGGTTGTTTGAGGAGCCCGTTGACTTGTTGTGGGCCAGCATGGCCAGCTGCCTGGAATTGAAGCACGCCGGACCGGAAGTAAAGAACCAAGTGGATCGTCAAATGGACGGCGTGATCAAGCGCGTGCGGCAGCTCTCACATGGCACGCTCCTTCAGAACGCGCCCGCCCAGGGTCGATTGGAAAACCAGGAGTTTGGCCATGCCGATGTGCCCGCCAGCGGCGACCAGTGTTTGAGCGGCGGATTCCCAATCATGAAGGACGTCTCTCTTGCTTGGGGCGTTGCCGATGGCCCGCATGGATCGTGGCTCGTCGTGGCCAGCCACCCGCGCTCCGTAGAAGAAGTGGTGGCGGTGCTGCAAGAGAGCCTGCCCACCGACCAACGATTGGTGGGCAAGTTCGACATGTGCGGCGTTGGCTGCGGCGATCGCATTCAACGGCACCTTCAGACCTGGAGCATCGCCGCGGGCGAATTCGCAGCCGAAACCGACAGCGCAAGAATGAAAGATTTCAGCAGCACCCTTCACCTCATGTCGCAGCTCGCCGGCGGCATCAAGTGCTGCTGCTGGCAACTCTCGCGACCAAGCGCCAACCAAATGCGGTTGGATCTGCAGATCGAACTAGCCCCTCCATATTGAACGCGATGGGTTGCAACAACGACGCGGGGACTCGTTGTCGATTCATCTCCACGCAGCCTCTGGGCCTATTATCTCGGTTCATGAAGTCCAGCTCGAACCCACTTCTCCGCAACGTCGCGATCATTGCGCATGTCGATCATGGCAAGACGACGCTGGTCGATGCCCTGCTCGCTGGCTCTGGCGTGGGCGCGGCTCTTAATCACCTGGGCGACTGCATCCTCGATTCAAATCCGCTCGAGCGCGAACGCGGCATCACCATCTTCTCCAAGAATTGCGCGGTCAACTATACCGCCCACCGGGGCCGCCACGCCGGCAAGCTCTTCCGCATCAACATCATCGATACCCCGGGCCACGCAGACTTCGGCGGCGAAGTCGAGCGCGTGCTCCGCATGGCCGACGGCGCGCTTCTGGTCGTTGATGCGTTTGAAGGGCCAATGCCGCAGACACGATTCGTTCTCAGCAAGGCTCTTCAGCTAGGCCTGAGGCCCATTGTCGTCGTGAACAAGTGCGACCGCGAGGAAGCCCGACCCAACGAAGTTGTCTCCGAAGTATTCGACCTGCTGGTCGATCTGGACGCCGATGACCGCGCGCTGGATTTCCCCATCGTGTACGCCTCCGGCCGCAACGGCTGGGCGACGCACGATCTCGAGCACCCGGCCACCGACATGGTCGAGCTCTTCGAGACGATCGTCGAGCGCGTTCACCCTCCCGAGGGCGACCCCAGCGCGCCGCTTCAGATGCTCATCACCACCTTGGACTACTCTGATTACGTCGGCCGCATCGCCATTGGTCGGGTGTACAACGGCACGCTGCTGGGCAACCAGCCGGTCGGCGTGTGCCGCGCCGATGGCTCGGTGACCACAACCCGCGTGCAAAAGCTGTTGCGGTTTGAAGGCCTTGGCCGCGCTGCGGTCGAAAAAATAGAAGTGGGGGACCTCTGTGCCATCGAGGGTCTGAAGGAATTCGACATCGGCGACACGGTCGCCTCGATCGATGAGCCCAAGCCGATGGATCGCGTCCATGTTGATGAACCCACTCTTCACATGGTTTTTCGAATTAACGATTCGCCGTTTGCCGGCAAAGAGGGAAAGTACGTCACCTCGCGTCAGATCGCTGAGCGCCTGGAGAAGGAACTTCAATCCAACGTTGCACTCAAGGTCGCGCCGGGCGATTCAGCTGAGGAATTCAACGTTTCCGGACGCGGCCTTCTCCACCTCGGTGTGCTTCTGGAGAATATGCGCCGCGAAGGCTATGAACTGTCAGTCGGAAAGCCCGAGGTCATCGAGAGGGACGTCAACGGCGTGATGTGCGAACCGATCGAGCGCCTGACGCTCGACATCGCGACCGAATCGATGGGGCCGGCGATGGAGTTGATCGGCAGCAGGGGGGCTGAAGTCAAGACCATGAATAACCGGGCCGAGCGCATGCACATCGAATGCGAAATCCCCGCGCGTGGTCTCATTGGCCTTCGTTCTCGCATGCTGACAGCCACAGGTGGGGAGGCGGTGATGTATCACAGCTTCTCCCATTACGC